>CADDZE010000109.1 GCA_902812465.1 Acidobacteriota bacterium
GCTCGATGTTGAGCCCCAGGGCGGGAGGTTCGGGCGGCAGGTTATCGAACACGTCCATCAGGATGCGCTGCGCCAGGCTCAGCGACCGCTCCAGACAAGCGTCTTGGTCGAAAATACCCTCCCCGCTTCCGGACGGGTCCAGCAGCAAGAAGCGATCCAGATCGGGCGGGATGTCCGCCCCCAGCCAGCGCAGGAACTCGAGATCGCGCGGATGGCTGACCGGGGCAAAGCTCAGGAACAGCCGTGCTTCGAGGCCATTCAGCTTCTGCACCAGCCACACGATGTCATTCGAGTCGAAGAGCACCTGGGTGGTGAAGAAGGTCAGGCCGGCTTCACGCTTGCGCCGGATTCTTTCAGGTTCGCCCAGGCGGCTGGGAATCGAGATGCCGCCGAGGCAGAGGGGAAGGCCGGTGGCCCGCGCCTGCTCGCAGGCTTCGTGGACGCTGGGGCCGGGGTAGGCCACCTGGCTGGACTCGCCGCCCACTAGGATCAGGTGGTCGATGCCGAATTGCTCGTAGGTGTCGCGAAACCACCGGTCCTGCTCCGGCTCATAAACCACGCAGCGGTTGACGACCACGTCCAAGCCGAGTTCACGGATGATCCGCTGCCCAAGCCGGCGTGGTTCCAGGCGTTCCACGAATCGCACCGTGCGCGCCGAGTCGCGCGTCTCATTGCGGATTTCCGGAAGGTTGATGGCATCCGCCAGCGAACGGACATGTTCCAGGTCAGCCAGGGCCACCTCCATCGCGCTCGGCTTGCCGGCCGGCGGCGGCACCATCTCGAAGAGGATGGCAGGCGCCGCGGGCTCCTCGAGTTTTTCGCGCAGCGGCATGGTTGGCTGGACGCGGCGGTCCGCTTGAATTAGCGTAGGATGAGCGTCCCAAAAGTGCAAGTAACCCGGTGCTCAAGCTGGGTTACACTGGAGGCATGAGCGTGCGCTCCACCGATGTAGCGATCGTAGGCGGCGGCATCATCGGCTGTTCGATCGCCTTGCGGCTGGCGCAGCAGGGTGTGCGGGTGTGTGTGATTGAGCGCGGGCGACCGGGTGCTGAAGCCAGCAGTGCGGCGGCCGGCATGATCGCACCGCAGGGAGAAGCGATTGCCGCGGGTGATTTCTTTCGCCTTTGCACCGCCAGCCGCGACCTCTACGCGGATTTCGCCTCGGAAATTGAGGAACTCAGCGGCGAGCACGTGGGTTACCGGCGTGACGGCACCGTGGTCCTCGCTCTGGATCCGGAGGCCGACCAAGAGCTCGACAAGCTCCAGCGCGCCCACCTCCGCCTCCGGCTTCCCATGGAGCGCCTTGACGCCGCCACCTTACGCGAGCGCATTCCGCAGCTCGCGAGCGGCATCCGCGGTGGTCTGCTGGTACCCGGGGATCATTGGGTGAACAATGAACGCCTGACGCAGGCCCTGGCGAAGGCCTGCGAGCGGTGCGGCGTCTGCATTCAGCCTGAGACCGAAGTACGCGCCCTGCGGACGGTGGGCAGCCGCGTGGAGTGCCTGGAACTGTCCGCGGGCGAGCGGGTGGCGGCGGGACAGGTGGTGCTGGCAGCCGGGTGCTGGTCCAGCCGCCTGGCGGCACCGCTGGGTTTATGCGTGCCCGTTGAGCCGTGCCGCGGGCAGATGCTGGAGTTCGAGTCGGACACCGAACTGCCTTGTGTCGTCCGCGCCGGGCACCACTATCTGGTGCCGCGCCAGGACGGGCGGGTCCTGGCCGGCAGCACGATGGAGCACGTGGGATTCGACAAGGCGGTGACCGGGGAGGGTCTGTGGTCCATCTTGACGGCCATCGGCCGAATAGTACCACTGGCTGGGCTTCGTTTTCGCCGGGCCTGGGCGGGGCTCCGCCCCGATACCGCCGATCACCTGCCTATTCTCGGCTACGGGGAGCATGAAAACCTCGTGTTCGCCACCGGCCATTTTCGCAACGGCATTCTGCTGGCCCCCATTACCGCGCGCCTGATCGCGGATCTGATCCTGACCGGCAGCACTTCGCACGGGATCGCGCCTTACAGCGTCTTGCGCTTCCGCAACGCTCGTCAGGGGGCGAAGCGGACCGCGACGGTGACGTGAGGGAAGGAGACCACCGATGGAAAAAGCTACTTTTGCCGCAGGCTGCTTCTGGGGAGTTGAGGAAGCTTTCCGCCACATCGACGGGGTGGTCGACACGGCCGTCGGCTACGAGGGCGGCACCCTTGAAAACCCGACCTACGAGGATGTATGCACGGATCGTACCGGTCACGCGGAGGTGGTGGAGGTCACGTTCGATCCGGCCCGCGTTAGCTACGGGCAGCTTGTCGACTTCTTCTTCAGCATCCACGACCCCACCACGCTGAATCGCCAGGGGCCGGACGTAGGAACGCAATACCGCTCCGCCATCTTCTATCACACGCCCGAACAGGAAGCCATCGCGCGCGCCGCCAAGGAGAGGCTGCAGGCTTCCGGGCGCTTCCGCCGCCCCATCGTCACCGAGATCGTCCCGGCCTCGACGTTCTGGCGTGCTGAAGAGTACCACCAGCGGTATCTGGAGAAGCGTGGCCTTTCCTCATGCCACGTGTAGCCGGCACTGCGAGCGCAAGGCGCCATCCTCCAGGGGGGAACCGCCCCTCCCAAGCGAGCGGGGCGCTCTTCCGTGAATGAGGGAACACGCTAGGCCTTGCGCGTGACAAAGATCAGCTCGCCCGGATACTTCGATCCGTAGGGAGCTCGGTCGTAATCGGCGTATAAGGCCTCGATCTCGAAGCCCGATCGCACCAGCAGGTGCTCCAGCTCAAAGCGGAAGAAGTAGCGGAGCTGCGTGCGATGGAGGGCTTGTTCTCTGCGGCCATCAGGGTAGGTGATGTCGTAGATCAGCTCGACCTCGATGATCTGCCGAAAGAGGTCCTTTGCAACCACGCGGTGGCGGCGCAGCACGCGACGCCCATCGGGCAGGATGAATTCCGGCTCCACACTGGCTACCGGAGGTTCCTTCTCGCTTCCTGCAAGGTGGGGCAGCGAAGGGTTGAAGACGTCGAGAACCAGGCAGCCTCGGTCAGCCAGGTGCCGCCGGATGACAGCCAGCGAAGTCAATTGGTCCTCGACGGTCAGCAAGTGCTGGAAGGGCCGGAAGGGGAGCGTGACCAGGCGAAAGCGCTCCGGCAGGTCGAACTGCTGAATAGCACCCTGCACTAGCCGCACCTTCGACCGAACCTCCGGTGGCTCATGGTCCAGCTTGCGCTGGCAGACGGCCAACATGGCCGGGCTGGGATCGAGGCCAATGATTTCGAGACCCGCGCGCGCGGTAGGAATCAGGACACGTCCGGTGCCGCAGCCCAGTTCGAGCACCGGCCCCCCACTCTGCAGCGCGCATTCCACGTAGAAGGCGACGTCCGGCCGGTCGCGGTAGGGGATGACGTGATCGTAGAACTCAGCGATCGGGGAGTACTCATCGGTGGATTCGGCGGGCATGGCCCTGGCACTCTAAAGAGCTTCAATCCGCACCGGTCCTGCGCTCGAGCGAACGTGCAGCGTCTCCCCGCCCCCGTTCAGTTTGCCGTAAACGTGCGAGCCGGAGATGCTGCCGGAAATGGTGATGGGCAGGTCGCATTTAATGGAGCCGCCCGAGGCCGAGGCGTCCACATCGAGATTTACCGATGGATCGACGGCCACGCGCACGCCGCCGCCGGAAGTCTCGATGTCGCCTCCGTGGGCGTTCCCTTTGCTAAAGACCACCTGGACGGAGCCGCCCGAGGTGTGCGCATCAACCTTGGCGCGGGCACCTTCGATCCGGATGCTGCCGCCTGACGTGCGGGCGAGCAAGGCTCCTTTAACGTCCCGAATCTGGATGGAGCCGCCGCTGGTGCGCGCCTCCAGCGAGCCGCCCACCGCTTCGGCCTCAATACCACCGCCGGACGTTTCCACCCGGGCGTTGCCGCTTACGTTCTGCAAGTGAATGCTGCCGCCCGAAGTGTGGGCCCGCAGCTCCGAGCCCAGGTCAGCGACCCGAATGCTGCCGCCCGAAGTCTCCAGGTCTGCGGCCCGCCGCAGGTCCGTAGCCTCAATACTGCCGCCGCCGGTCTTCACCTCGACGCGAGTCTCCTCAGGCACGCGGATGTCGAAGTGCAGACTGAGGCCGCGGAACCATGTCCAACTATATGACCGCCGGCGCGCCGTCACGCGTGCGGAGAACGCTCCTTCCTCAAAGTTGAAATCAAAAAGGTTCTCGAGGTCGTCACGGCTCGAGGTAATCACGACGTGGGCCCCGGAGCCCGCGCTTCCCCGGATGGTTACGCTGCCGGCACTGGCGTCGAGCACAAAGCGGCCGCCGGGCTCCAGCCGCAGATCGCGCTCCTTGCGATAATCGGCCCGGCTCACCACTGGCCACGCGAACATGGCCAGCGCCAGGACTGCCAATCGAAGCCATCCATTCCGCTCAAGCATGCGTCCTCCACCCGCAACAACCCCTCCGATAAGGCATACGAAAAATCTCCCAGGAGCGTTCCCACTCGGACCGCACGGGGGCCCTATCCGCAGGCTGGCTGGTCCAGCCAGTAGATCGTCAGGCCAGAAAGCAGCTTGGGATAAAAATCCGTTGACTTCTGTGGCAGGACGTTCCCCGCCAGGGCGTTGCTCCACACCGCCTCGATGGGTGTAGGGTTCATGAGGAAGGCCAGCTGGGCTTCCCCGCGGTCCACTTGGCTCAAGGCGGTGTCCCACTCGCGCACATAGCGAAGGTTAGCCTCGCGCTCGACCGCTTCGCGCCCGATGCCCAGCGCCCCTTCAAGCAGCAGGCGATGAAGCAGGACTACATCCAGCCGGCGCAGGCCGGGTGCCACGTCCGGTAATACGGCTTCCAGACGGACGTCCGGCCGCAAGCCGAGCAGTGCGGTGCGCCCCGGACCTCCGTACACACCCAAGCTTGGACGCTCCCGGCCGGCGCGGGTGAGCAGCTCAAGGAAGCTTGCATCCCAGACGGTGTCCTGCCAATCGAAGCAGGCCCGTGCTGCCTGGCGGAAGCTCTCCCACTCGAAAGCCGGTAGGCTGTGAACCACGCGGTGGGTAGGCAGGATGGTGAGGCCGTCGGTCTCCTTACGGACGAACGTAGCCATCACGTAATCCGCGCGCCCGTCGTACCCGGGCCGCGCCCGGCACTCATGGCGATAAGCCAAGGCGGTTTCGTAGCGGTGATGGCCGTCGGCGATCACAACTTCCTTTTCGCGCATCAATGCCACCAGTTGTTCGATGAGCTCCTGGGCGTCCAGCCGCCAGACACGATGGCGCGTCCCGTATTCGTCGGTCACGCTTTCCCAAGGCTGGCTGCGGGCGGCCGGCTCGAGGATGGCTTCCAGCGCGCCCGTTTGGTCGCTGTAGAGCAAGAAGATCTGCCCGAAGTGGGCGCGTGTTGCCCTGAGCAGCTCGAGGCGGTCGGCGCGTGGTGCCGAAAGCGTCGCTTCGTGACGGTGGACGACCCCGGCCGAATAATCCTCCAGACGGAGCAGAGCGATGAACCCGCGGCGGCAGCGCGTTACCCCTGCCTGGCCCGGCACTGTGTACTCCTGGTAGTAGGGATAGATGGCTGGCGTCTGATCCGGCACCAGCACTCGCTCAGCGATCCATTGGTGAAAGGCCTTGGCAGCGCGGGTGTATACGTTGTCAGCCGCCGTATCGCCCGGGCAGGTCCGGCCGCGGATGATCCGCACCAAATTGTAGGGGCTCAGGTCGTAATAGCGTGCCTGCATCTCGGGAGTGATCTTGTCGTAGGGCTGGGTCACCACCTTGTCGAGTCCGGAGACTCTGGCCGCGTCGTAATGCAGTGCTGCGAAAGGTCGAATGTCAGCCATAAGAACACCATCTTACTGCATCGTGCGCAGCGCACTGGGGCGCCTTTTGCCAGGTGGTGGATGCAAGAGAGCCGGGCATCACCGCTTGCGGTAGGCCGGGCACTGGACTAGCATCCAATAAGCAGGGCCCGTTCGATGACCACAGGTAGCACCCGAGGGTCGGCGCTTTGCCTTTCGCTCCTAACAGGGGTGGCATGCCTCGCCAGTTTAAGGCAGGCATACGCGGATACCAAGCTCTACCTCAAGGACGGGAGCTACCAGTTGGTGAGAAGCTACCAAGTGATAGGCGATCGTGTGCGCTATTACAGCGTCGAGCGCTCGGAGTGGGAGGAAGTTCCGACGTCACTGGTCGACTTCTTGGCGACTCAGCGCGCCCAGCAGGAAGAAAAGATCGTGGAGCAGAAGGAGATTCAGGAGGCCAAGGAGCTCGAGAAAGAACGCTTCGAGCGCCCGTCGCAAACTGGTTACGAAGTGGCACCCGGCCTACACCTGCCCAACGAGGAAGGCGTCTTCGCCTTTGACGGCACGCGGGTGATCCGGATGGTGCAATCCGAGGCCCAGGTGGTGACCGACAAAAAGCGCGCTGCCCTCGGGCTGGCCTTGCCCGCGCCCCTCTTCAAGAACCGTTCACTGGTGGTTTTGCCCGGACCCCAGGCGGCGGTTCGCATTCAAGCTACGCGACCGGCCTTCTTCATCAACGCTGCGGATGGGTGGGGGGCCCGCGCTCAATTGATACCCGTGAGAACCGCACGGGGTTCACGCGTGATCGAAAAGCTGCAGTCGGGCATCGGCGTCGGCAAGTCGGGTGAGATCCGTGACACGATTCCGGTCGAGCGGACGCAGCTCGGCCCCGGCCTCTACAAGCTGCATCCCCTGCAGGCCCTCGTCCCCGGGGAATACGCCGTGGCGGAACTGATCAGCGACAAGCTGAACCTCGACGTCTGGGACTTCGGCATTGGCGGCTTTGAAAAGCCCAGCAAGGCGGAGGAGCAGGGGCGGGA
>CADDZE010000110.1 GCA_902812465.1 Acidobacteriota bacterium
GTCCGAGGTCCAGCTCTGTATCGTTCACCTCCAGCGCAACGCCAAAACTCACCTCCCCCAACCCGAGGCGGCCGAATTTAATCAGCGCCTCCGCTCCTTGAAGGCGGCCCGGAACGCCGAGGTCGCCACCACTCAGTTCGAGGACCTTGGTCAGCGCTTCGAGCCTCGCTCCCCCGTCTTCATTCGCGAGATCCGCAAAAAGCGGGACCACTATCTCAGAATGCCCGATTCCCCTCGCCGCCTTCAGCCGACAGATCACGTGCTCATTCATCCGGACATTTAGTGTGCTAAATGACAAGCAGCAAGAAAGTTCTTGACAGGGGTTTCTAACCCTGCTAGCGTTTGGCCAACCGTTAACGTTCACGCCTGGCAGGAGCCAAAGAATTGTCCCAGATCCAAAACTCCGCCGACTTGGCCCAGGCCGTTAACGTTCACTGGATCCCGCGTCGTAGCAAAGAGATTCCTCGCAAAGCCCAAGTGTTGAACGAGGTACAGGTTGATCTAGCTCCCGCGAACCGGTTGCTCTGGCGAAACCCCTGGGCGAGGGCTTTGGTCGTCGGGTACAACGGGTACTGCATATTCGAGAGGCGATATGCGCTGCTCATCACGCCTTTGTTGTCTCGTTTTTTTGCTTGGCTTCGAGAGTTCACTGCTGCTCGGCCAGTCATTCCTTGGCACAGTCAGTGGCACCGTGAGGGACTCTACCGGAGCAGTAATCCCTGATGCCCAGGTCGTACTGACCAATGTGGAGACGGGGGTTCAGCGGATCGCCCGCAGCAACGCCGGAGGGAATTATGCATTTCCGGATTCCCCTCCGGGGACCTACACGGTGTCGATCTCCAAGCAGGGCTTCAGCGAAACTCGGAGCACGGAGATTGTGCTCACCGCGCAGCAGACCGTGCGCTTTGACGCGACACTTGAAGTAGGGGCAACCACCCAGAAGATTGAGGTGCAGGCGCCTGCGCCCACTTTGAACACCGAGAACGCCCAACGTGGCGATGTGCTCTCGCGATCGGAACTTCTTAACCTGCCGCTCAACAACCGCAGCAGCGTGGACTTTATCATGCTCAGCTCGTTCAATTATCAGGGAGATGGATCTAGCTACATGCTGGGCGGGATGCGTGGCGTTTCGACCAACTTCACCATCGACGGCGTCTCATCCAATTCGGGACTATTTGGGGCTCAGGTAGGCCCTATGATCCAGGAGTCCTTCGACTCCATCCGCGAAATGAAGACCCTGGTCAGCAATAATTCCGCTGAGTACCCCGACGTGGGCATGATGCTCATCTCGAGCCGTTCGGGAACAAACCAAATCCACGGCAGCCTATTCTACTATCACAGCAACAACGCCCTGAACGCGCGCAGCTTCTTCGCCACCACCAAGCCGAAGGGCCCCATTCTGCACAACTTTGGAGGAAGCTTGGGCGGTCCGGTGGTCATTCCCCACGTCTACGACGGCCACGACCGAACCTTCTTCTATTTCACCTACGAGCGGCAGAATTTCCCCGGAGAGTACTCCGGGACGGCGATCGTACCGGACGCGAAAATGCGCAGAGGGGACTTTTCCGAGCTCTTGCCTGACACGGTTATCACCGATCCTGCGACCGGCCAACCTTTTCCGGGCAACGTCATTCCCGCCGACCGCCTCAGTTCCGTTGCACTGAAACTTCAATCGTTCGGGTTTTTGCAACCCAACTTCGGTCCGGCGGACCTTTATGGCCCTGGTTCCTCGGGATACAACTGGGTGGGGATTTTTCCGACGGCGGATCACGACACTCGCTACGTCACCCGCCTTGACCATCAAATCAGTTCGCGTGACGCTCTGTCAGCGCGGGTCAGCTTGCGCATGCTGCCTGAGCCTCTACAATTCGACGCTGATCTGCCAATCTTTGTTCACAAGCAGGGGCGTTCAACTCAGAATGCCTACATTTCCGAAACTCATTCGTTCCGTTCCACTTTGCTGAACGAGGCCCGAATCGGTTTCTCTCGTGACGCTTCGAACCTGGCAGGCGTGCACAGCGGATCGCAAGTGGTCCAGCAGGTGGGGCTCCAGGGGATCGACCTCGCGCGCAAGGGAAATCTGAGCGGTGTTCCGGATGTCAACTTCACTAACTTTTCCTCCATGTATGAGTTTCCAACTTATTTCTGGCGCACGCAAACGCTCGAACTGCTCGACAACGTGACCTGGGTGAGGGAAAAACACAGCCTGAAGACGGGCTTCTTAATGCGCCACTTCTTGAACAACATCTCCCAATGCTGTAGCAGTGATTTTGGAACACTGAACTTCGATGGCTTTGCCACGGGGTTTGACTACGCGGACTTCCTGCTTGGTCTTCCTCACACCACAGACCGCTATACCCGGAATCAACCAAGCGTCCCAATCATTAACGAGTGGGGATTCTTCATCCAGGATAACTTCCAGGTGTCCAGCCGGCTGACGGTGAATCTCGGACTCCGGTACGAGCTTTTTCCCCCGCCCGTGGATAAGTACGACATGGCATTCGCTTTCGATCCGAGGACCGGAGATCTGGTGTTAGCCAGCCAGCGTTCCCTGCGGCTGCTCAACCCACTCTTTCCCACCTCCATTCCACTGGTTCAGGCGTCTCAGGCCGGTTATCCCGCCCGGACGCTGCTCGAAAGCGACAACAAGAATTTCGGCCCGCGCATCGGGTTCGCCTATCGGCCGCTGGGGGGTAACCACACCGTCGTGCGCGGGGGATATGGCATCTATTACACGCCTCTCATTTACAGCCGCGAGCAGCCGTCTGGGGGTGGGGGACCGTTTGTTTCCGACGAGACCTTCACTAACACTATCACGAATGGCATGCCCTCGCTCCAGTTCCCGGATCCGTTCCCGGGTGTGGGTGAACTGGGGAGCCAGAGCATCAGCTCTAACAATAAGTTCCTCCGCACCCCGATGAGCCAGCAGTGGAACCTTACGGTCGAGCACGAGTTTCCGCGTTCGGTTGTAGCCCGCGTTGGCTACCGCGGCATGCGGGTGACACAGCTCCCTTACTCCGGCGATATCAATAAGCCTTATCCCAGCGCTAACCCCGCCGGCGAGAATTTCTTCCGCTACCCTAACTTTTACAGCATTTACTTCAACCAAAGCGGCGGAAACCAAAACTTGGAAGCGCTCGACGTCACTGTCGAGCGCAAGTTCTCCGGAGGCCTTACCTTCCAGTCGGGCTGGACGTGGGCCAAAGACCTAGCGGAGGGTAATCCCGACGGCGAGGGTATTGATTACCCGTCCGAGAATCCCTACGACCGGCGCCGCGAGTACGGGAACGCCCAATGGGTGCCCACGCATCGGTGGGTGAGCTACCTGCAGTACGACCTGCCCTACGGGACGGGCAAGCGATTTGGTTCGACGGCCCCGACAGCGCTGAGGCATATCCTCGGCGATTGGGGGATATCCCTGGTGACCGACTTTCAGACTGGACAGTTCCTCACGCCGGCTTTCGACTCATTCGATCCTTCGAACACGCGCACGTTCGGCGGAAGGCCTGATCAGATCGGCGACTGGAGAGTTCCGAACCCTACCATTCGGCATTGGTTTAATCCCAACGCGTTTAAGATTCCTGCCAACGGCTCGTTCGGCAGTGCGGCAAATGGCGTGATTGTCGGACCGGGACTATCCAACCTCGACTTTGGCCTTTTCCGGTACTTCTCCATCCAGGAAAGGGTGCGAGCCCAGCTGCGCATGACGTCGACGAATTTCTTTAATCACCCGAACTTTGCCAACCCAAATACCGACATCAGCAGCCGTTTAGTAGGAACGATCCGGGGGGTACAAGGGAGGAGAAGGGACACGCTGGGTGGAGGCCCGCGGCAAATTCAAGTCGGTATGCGCTTCGACTTTTGAACCCGGCGCGGTCCACGCTCTAAAGCCGGGCGGTACCAAGTTTGAAGGATATTCGCTGGTGAGCTCGGTGTGTGTGTCTGTGGTCTTTCGCCGCCGGCAAGACCGCGCCCGCCATTTATCCCAACGCCACGTCCACTTCCATGTTTCTCGATCTGCAACACACCGCGCTTTACCATATCGAAGGTCCACAGTGGAGAATCGTCATCCGAGCAATGCGCATCTGGAGCCCGGTGATCGCTAAAGCTGGGCAAGGGCTGGGCGCGGCTATCGCCTGGCGGATGCCTGCTGGCGCCCCACAAGCGAGACGGTCAAGGAAAAGCAGGATCTGCAGCTGCGTGCTGACGCAGCGGATTCGAAGACGATGTGCAACACGCGGGTGATGTGCGGCGACTTAATATCGTCATTCTGATGACCGTGGGCTGGGGAGATCGCGGGCGGGCTGGTGGATACCTTCCTTGAAGCAGCGTCGACGGCGAAATGGGCACGATGTTCACGCGCTTCAAGCTCTGGCTGCTCACCCTGCTGCTGACGGCCCCGCCGTGCCTCGCGCAGCGGTCGGGTGTCGTCAGGGTTGCCGCATTTTTCCGGGGCTCGCCGAAATGTACGGCAACTGAGCGGCGCTCAAGGCCGCGCGCGATGGAAAAGTGTATGCGAGCTCGGCCTGCCACGGCTGCGACGGGCATCTGGTCATGTACCATTCGCGGGATGATCGTGTGGTTGATCTAGGGAACCTGACGCACCTTTGCGGGGAGGTGGCGCTGCATTTCGACCCCCAATCCGAGAATCCACGCGAAACTCGGTGAAGGGCGAGATGGGCGTATCTACTTGGGCACCCACGGCGGATGGTGGTTCAATTACGCGCGCTTTGGCACCCAAAAGGGCTATCCCGGCGCTCACTGGATGGCCTATGACCGGAAGATGGGCTGCGTGCAAGACCTTGGGATTGGAACGCGCTACGAGGGGATCGATACGGGCGCCCATGATCCGAAGTTCAGCCGCATTTATGGGCTTACTCATCCCCGCGGACACTTTGTTTACTACGATGTGGCGACCGGGCGCAAGGTAGACAAAGTCGCGTCAACAATTGGGAATCCATTTGCCGCACGCTCGGCCTCGATGATGAGGGCAACGTCTACGGGAACTTCGGGCCGGGGCAGATTTACAAATACGATCCACGCCGCGATGAGATTGTCGAGTTGCCGTTGCACATTCCTATCCGACCCAAGGGAGTTTCTGTGGGCCGCGATTACTCCAAATCGGAGACGCACTGGCGCACCCTGATTTGGGAGGCGAACGGGCGCAAGTTTTACGGCGTGGACGAAAGCGCCAGTCTGCTGCTTGCCTTCGATCCGTACGCTGGACAGTTCGGAAGAGTCGAACGACGGGGGGCAGTTGTGCGTGCCCAGGCATGAATGACCGGCGGGATATTCCCTATGCTACGCTCACGCTGGTACTAGGCCAAGACCGCAAGCTGTATTACGCCCCTCCGGCGAAAGAATTCGACTACAGCGGCAGCCAGGGCGTGGGCGGGTCGCATCTCCCGAGCTACGATTTGAAGACGGAGAAGATTGAGGATTTGGGTGACATGCTTTTGCCTGATGGGCGACGCGTGATTGGGTTGAATTTTGCAGATGCTGGACCGGACACCACGCTCTACTTTGTGGGCGCCATCGAGGTCGCTGGGGATCGCGGGGCCGAGAGCGAGTCGGCGGGAGAAATCGCTGGTGTGCCCTATCGTCTGGCGTTGATCATCTACCGCCCCAGGCGCGATAAGTTGTGAGACTCCCCAAGACAACTGCCGTTTCGAGCATCCTCTTGCTAGGGATATCGATGGCCCATGGCCCGCGCCCGCTCGGTTATGACGACGTGGTGGTGCCGCAGAATCGCATTGATGCGCGCGACCTGGGTTACCCACCGCTCGACGTCATCCCGGACGGCGAATCCGCGATCACCTCGCTTACGGTGGCTCCTAATGGCAAGGTCTACGGGGCGACCAGTGGCAAGCGCTCGCATCTGTTCGTGCTGAACCCGCGGCACGGATACGTTCAACCTCTGGGCGCCATTCCCGATACGACGGAGGTGATCAACGCGCTGGTGGTTTCAGAGGTGGGCGACGTGTATATCGGAACATCGCCGCTGGGTCACCTGCTTATACTTGGCAGGCATATGGAATCAAAGCCATGGCTACAGGGCTCGACGGCACGATTTATATCGGCGAGAGTGAGCGCATCTCCCGCTTGTACCTGTTCTATCCGTGGTGACCCTAGCTTCCCCCGGTGGACAACATGAATCGCAGGAATTTTATGGGGACGATCGTAGCAGGCGCGCCGGTGGAAGTGGCGAGCGGCAGAACGGAAACTCCGTCTCCGCGACGGAAGAGCCGCGGCACGGCAATCCCTGCCACAGAGGAAGGTCCGACTTCCTTGCCGCGAACGCAGTGGCTTAAGAACGGGCTGATCGATGCCGGAGGCACGCACGAGCCGTACACCTTCGTGGTGCGGCGCGGCGGCGCGCGTGTGGACGCACGCCAGCGATACGAGCGCCAACAAAGCGAAGCGTTGATCCGCCGCCTGAAAGAGCAGGGCGTCGAAGTCTTTCACACGCACCTTTATAAGGGATTTGGAATGGCTGCCGAAAAGCTGGAAATGGAGGATACGCGGCGCGCCGCAGCTATTGCGCATGGGCTCGGCATGAGGGTGGATACGTATATCCAGTGGAATACGATGATGTATGAAACCTTCTTCGCCGAGGAGCCGCGGGCAAAGGATTGGATCCAACGGGATGTCAACGGCCAGCCCATCTTGCTGCCCTACGGCTTTCAGCAAACTATAGTGGTCCCAGGATTTCAGACCACCCAATAAGTTAGAATCTGGCGCAGTCGTAAACGCAGGAGCGGCGATGACGACAACGCGCAAGCAGTACAGCCCGAAGTTCAAGGCCAAGGTGGCGCTG
>CADDZE010000111.1 GCA_902812465.1 Acidobacteriota bacterium
ACGGCGATGTCGATGCAGGCAGTCTTGCCGGAGGCGGTGGGCAGGTCGATGACTCGGGGCCATTGCCCCGTGGCTACCTGGTGCGCGAGCGTGACCTGCCAGGGGAACGGTTCGCGGCCCCAGAGGGTGCGGAACCACTTGGCGAATTGGAGGCCGTCGTTCAACGTGTAGATGCCTCGTTGCGCAAGCGATCAATCTCTATGCAAGTGGCACCGCTCTCACGAAGAACCGGTGCCATCAGGCCCAGGCCGCAGAAGCGCCCGTCGCCAATGGCCAGCGGACCTTCCACTTGTTTGTCGAACTGGATTTCGACATGCCAAAGCCGGTGAGAAGAAAAGCGGGAACCCGATGCGAACGCTTCGACTCGTGCCCCATTGGCCTCGAAGGGTTCCCGTTGCACACGGATCGCGACGGGTTTGGCCCGCACTCCAGCGTGTCTCAATGCCTGGCATACGGCACCAGCTGCGCGCGCGAGCTCCTGGGTGCGCTCGGTGCCGTCCTTCGCCTCCTCCCACCTGCGTGCGGGATCGATGCGGCGGCGCCGAACGCTTTCCGGAAGGGCGGTGGGTGTGACCGTCCGCCACACCTGGCTTGCTGGTTCATCAAGAATGCCGTAATGCTTTAACATCGCTTCATCGTCTGCGGCGATCAAGGTTGCTAGGATCTCGCCCGTCTCCTGATACCAAAGGTTGAGGCCGGAAAAGGCCCAGTGGATGTCCTGTGCCCTCAGGGGGCATGTCGCCGGCACTTCCACAAGAACACGCCGGATCTGGCGATCAGCATGGACATGTCCGATCGATGGTAGCGGGATAATGCGCACCCGATTCTCGGGTGGGCAATCGTTGCTGCCATCGGGCTTGCGGCCCACGAGCACGCGCTCGACGTCCGCGCTGTGCATGGGCATGGCGCCCTTGAGCCGGTCGACTGCACCATCGCGCAAGCGCACGACGAGTGCATATGCCCGTTCCAGCGGCCACGGTACGAACGAGCCGTCTGCGGTCGGGTCACACAGGTCGTAGACTTGGCGCCAGGGCGGACTGCTGTAGGCGACCATCTGGAACCGAGGCCGCGGAGGTTGTCGAAAGACAACCTTCACGCCCTTACCCTCTTGGATGTACTGGAAGCGGTTCGTGAAGGCTCGATAGCGGCGTTGGAGGCTCTCGAGCGACCCTTCAGCCGGGGACGCGAGCCGGGTATCGCTTCCGCCGGCTGCGGGCCGGAACACCTGGCCCGAATACACGGCCAGCCGATCCACCAGCTGGCTGTCTTCGAGCACCTCACACCAAGCCCACGCCATATCAATCCCCCGCCCAAGCTGATAGAGGCGCTCGGCAAGGCAACAGATGACCCTGGCGTTATCTTGGTCTTCAGGCGCTTGTCCCACCGACCACGCGTACAAGAACGGGATGGACGGGTCGAAGAAGTATGGGCGGAAGTCCTTGGTGGCAGTCCGGATCTTCGCCATTCGCGCTGGGTCGCCCCCGATACTGTCGCTGTCGTTGTTGGGCATGTAAAATCGGACCCGTCGCGGCGCTTGCTCGGCGCACGGTGCGGCGATTATGGGAGCGCCTTGCTTCTCAAGCCACGTAAGCGCTGCTCGTTCATCGGTCCCCATAGGACCACCGAGCCCGGCCCCCGCCACGAGCGCCTGGAAGAGACGCGCGGGCGCAGGCGGCCAGTCATCCTTGCCGTGGTAACGCCCGTCGTGTAAGCGGACAGAGATCACCAGCACGCTCATCGCCGGCTATTCACCCGGCTCTTCCTCGGCGGTCTTCTTCTCTAGCAGCTTCTTAGCCGCCGCTAAGTCGAACTCATACTTGAGATCGGGCCACTTGTCTCCGAAGACTTCGGGCCACTTCGACCGGAAGTGTTCGGCCGCCTTCTTCGTGTACTCCTCGGTCGTGTCTGGGCTCACGGTCACCGGCTTCGGCTCGCCTCGCCGCGGCACCTCGAACCACTGGTCGCCGTTGTCGGCGTAGCGCAGCAGGCAGCCCTCCCTTAGGAACAACTCGATGTCGGCGGTGGCGGCCATCAGCGATAGGCCCAGCAGGTACTTCCGGATGGCGGCCGTCTCCGCATCGTTTTCGCCCCGCAAGCCGCGCAGGGCGACAAGGTTTACCAATACCTCGCGCTCGATCCGGCCCTTAACGAGAACGCCGCCGAGGACGCGCGCCTCCGGATTCGGCGAACCGTTCACATATTGAGCCTTGATCTTCGGGCGAAACACCCCAGGCGCGTCGGCAAGGCCCTTCTCGGAAAGCTTCGCCTTCTTGGCCTTGGCCTGCTTCGTAAGTTCTTCCTGTTGCCCCTCGTCGAGCAGTTTCCAGACGGAGTTGAACTGCGCCGCCGCGTGAAGCCGCTCGACGTCCCAGGCGCGAATGACCGACCGCACGAGTCTGGGGCGCTTCTCGCCGCTATCGCCGCGCGAGTCCCAGACACCGAACACCAGCGAGGTGGGAGCGATGGTGCAAAGCCGGCCTGCATCGCCTTGCTGAAGCGCCTTGAAGGCAGGCGCGATGAGCTGCAGAAGATCCGGCGAAGATTGGACGACGGCGTCTGCGGCCCGGTGCGCCAGGTCGAGTAGCGAACGTCTTACCGCCCTAGGCTGCTGACAGGCTTCATTCTTTGCTCTTCCGGTTTCTCCGCTCTGTCGATTCTTCTTGCACGCCTCGCACTCGCCGCAGTCCGCTTTGCGGATGACGACCTCGACCTGCGGGACGAGCCAATGCTGTGGGTCCTTCGAATCGGACTTGAAGATCGGCTCAAGACGATTGGCCTGTGAGCCCACGCTGTCGACCGTCACTACCTGTGTGTGGTCTGAAAGGGTGTCGATGTTGTAGCCGATGTCCGCATACGTGGGCGGAAAAATGACCCCGCTCTCCGAGACAGGTAGCAGCTTCTGCGTGAGGCGCAGCGCCACGGGACCATCCGGCTTTATAGCCCAGTCGTTAACTCGTTCATGGAATTCGCCGGTCATGCCGTTACCTCCTCAGTTCCATAGCTCATTGTTCTATCTCCCCCTTTTTTGACTTCTACGTGTTCAACCCTGAAGCGCCGCACGGAGCCAAGCCTGGGGTGCCCTCCCATGGCGGCGCGCGCGAGCGCTGGAGGAAGCCAGCGGTCCCACACGCTATAGACGAATTGTTCTGAATCGAGAGACTGGGGACGCGCGTGTTGCAATCCAATCACCGCGAGCAGCTCGCACAATGGATAGGTAGCTACTCTCACGTCAAGGCCTCCTTTTATACCCTTCCGGAGGTTATCTGGAGAATACCCTCCATCGATTGGATCGACAAACCCTCTCGGATCGAGCCGGAACAGCGACTTTGTCCGCGCCCATTGATTGAAGGGGTCCAGCTCCGCTTGTCGGAGGTCCATCTGTCGTATTGCGTCTAAGGCATTCTTGAACCGGATGTGTGATGAGTTGCCGTTCGTGGATTTCTTGAAGGTTGTTGCAAACCGTCCCGAGCCATCCGCCCAAAAGCCGAACCGGATTTCGCGTTCTAGGCCTTCGTACGGAGCCCGAAGCACCCCTGGCAGGTCGGGCGCCCTCGGATCGGCGGAGGCCGATATCCCCGGAACGACCTCCGTGGCGCCCCCCTCTCTTTCTTTGAGGTCACTGCTAGGACTGAGCCACTTCACATGTGCATTGGTCAGAAATGACAAAACCGCGCGAACAGGGTTCTCGTTCCCATCTGCACACACGATGAAAAAGTCGCCAGAATGCCCCCACTCGAAGCGGCCATGGGCGTTCCCGAGCAAGATGTCCGCCGCCTCGAGGAAGCCCATGCAGGCGAAGACCTGTCCCGGGTTGTCAAGATCGACCGGAATCGAGGCTTGTGCCATCACGCACACCCTCCGTCCGACCCCGCGTCGTTGTCCCGTGACGCCTGCTGATCGGCAGCCCGCAAGAGCGCTTCCCACCAGGCCAGTCCCCACGGTCCCCAGCGCTTCTGCAGCCGCGCGAACCGCAACGCGATTTCATAGGCCTTGTCTTCGAGGACGGAGGGGGGCCTATCCTCGCAGCCGCTCGTGCCAACCACGGGTCTCGCGAAGCCGTGATGGGCCGCGATCAGATGCAGCACCAGGTCCCTTCGCGCTTCGGTAAGCTGCACCAGGCGCGGGTCGTTCTCCGCGCGCAGGAGCGATCCGAGCTCGTGCCGATAGCCGTCGAGCAGACGGTAGTTGATCGGTCCCTCGGTCTTTGCGTACACGCCGTTTGTTGGCGCGTTGAATGCCCGCTGCCATCGTTTAGCGCCCTTGCCCTCGTCATGGAAAAGTGCTGCGAGGCTCAGAATCTCTGCATACTCCTTGCCAAGCCCAAGAGCCTCGGCGAGCTTCCGCGCCTGGGTCGCAACCCACAACTGGTGCACACCCAAGAGCTGAGGCTTCGCTGAGGAGCGGTCTTCCTCGGTCGCCGCGTCCTTCCGCCACTTCTCCACAATAAGCCAGCGAGTCGGTTCGCCCTCTGCCGTCACGGCCGACGCGAAGCGGAGGCGCTCGCGCCAGTTCCTGTCACTCGCGTTCTCTTCTGATACCTCAGCGTGTCGAACACGGAATCCAACCACGCCCTCACCAAGCCAGTCGCTACCATCTGCAGTTTCGGGAGTCGCCGATGCCTTCTCGTCCAGAAGGCCATCCTTCGTTAGTCCGCCCAGTCTCGCGTCGACCACCAGTGTGGCCCCCGCGAGCAGTCTGCCGACCTCCTTATCGTCACGCGATTTGAGCGCCGCGAGCGTGAAGATTTTTCCCAGCCTTTTATCGGGATCTAGAACGAATGCCACGACGTCTTGCTCATGAAGACGAGACTCGTCCACGTCCCCCTCCTGCGCGGTCCGCTGCCCGCACACGCTCTGGGCGCGAGACTCAACCCATTTCACGACGCGGGATGTCTCGGTCTCAAGCAACTCGCTCGTGTGCGGAGGAGCGGACTCGAAAAAGGCCTCGATCTCTTGCTCCCGGGGCATCTCGGCCCCCCTTCGAACCGGAAGGTGTGTCCGCCACACAACCTTCGTCTGAGGTTCATCCTCGATCCAGCCGCGTAGCCACGGCCCAATGGCAGGCCGTCCCGTGTGGCTCTCGAGCGACGTCATGGCCCAGGCCTCGACGAGGGGAAGTGTCAGCGCAGGGCGAAGCGGCTCAGGTGACGTGGCATCCTCGAGAATCTTCTGCAATGCGGGGCACGTCAAAGCACGCGTTTTGAAATCCAGCAAGGCGGCTGGGCTCGCGTCGAAGCTTCCGTCGTTGTTCTTAGGGAGATGCTCGAAGGGCTTCTGCCGGTCCTCCCATTTGGTGAGCTTCTGCCGGTAAGTCTCGACGCGATCGCGTTCCTTCTTATCCAACGCTTCGCCGCGTTGCGCTTTCTCGAAGGCTTCCTGCTCCTTCTTATCCGGTGTAGGCTTCGGCCCCACGCAAACCACGATGATCGACTCACCGTCGCCGCGCCGGTTCACTCTCCCGAGTCGCTGAATCATCCGCTCCCAGGCAACGAGGTCGCAGACCATATGGTCCGCGTCGAGATCGACGCCGACCTCGCCTGCTGACGTCGCGAAGAGAAACGCGGGCGTAGCGTGCTCGCCCTTGGAGTCGGCAATGAACCCCAATTTCTCCAACCGTTCTTTCGCTTGGTCGCGCTCAAACACTCGACGGCCACCGACGAAGAGTTCTGTCTCGATCTTGTCTGCCATGTCGTCGCTCTTCGCCAGGTTCTCGACGGCTCCCTTGGCGTTCTGAGCGACCTCACGGCTGTCGGAGTACACGATGACACGGACTGCCTTCTTACCGTTGGCCGCAAGCGCCCAAGCCTGATTAGCAAGTGCATCTTCCAGCTTAGTCTCCCCGCCCAGTACTTCGACCCTGAGTGATTTCTTCGCGTTCAGCCGCTTCGTGAGGATCGGGTGCTCGAAATCCTCATCGGTCAATCCGAATGCATCGGCGCTCCGGGTGCGCCCCGTGGCTGAAAGCGAGAGCAACTTAAACGGTGGGATACCGGGCGCGCCGGAATTCTTTTTAGGGTGAAAGGACGGATCTGTCTCGATGGCACTCAGCAGATGCTCGAACGGCGGCACCAAATGCGCTTCGTCGAGGACGACCAAGGCATCCACACCAAGTAATCCGGCGTGGTACGGCCGCATCTTTCGGGATACGCCATAACCCTGGAACAACAATCTGGAACCAATCATGTCAACCGTACCTACGATGATTGCGGGTGCGGCGGGATCATCAAGCCACTCGCGGTTATCGACGTACTGGCCACGCAACGTGGAAATTGGCAGCGATTGATCCTCAGGGAGGCCAAGCTTTCTCTTGATACCCGGGTTGTCATCCACGAAGTACCGCAGTTTCAGGGCGACATCCGTCGCCTGGTCGACGACGGCGCGTCGATCGACGACATACACTAAGCGACGCGGCAGCTTCGCGCCGGAGGCACGGGCGGCGAGCCAGATGGCCATGACCGACGTCTTACCCAGCCCCGTGGGAATGTCGATGAGTTCTGGGATGCCCCCATCGATCATCCGCTTAAGGAGGCGCTCCTGCCAAGGGAAGGGCGTCTGATCCGGCTCCAGCCCCAGCGCTAAACGCAGCGCTAATGACGGTAGGGTCTTCGGTTCTTGATCCATCATCGCTCGCTCCTCCGCGCTCACACGGCGGCTTCCGCCTCCATCGGCCGGCACACCCCGTACCCTCGGTACCGCCCGGCCCCGAGCAGCACTGGCCCCCGCACGGGCTGGTCGAACACCAAGATGGCGTGGGCATGACGCCGGTCGCTCCCGCCCTTGCGCGAGAGGCGGG
>CADDZE010000112.1 GCA_902812465.1 Acidobacteriota bacterium
TCGGTACTACGGCAAGTGGATGCGCGATGAGGCTGAGAAACGCATTGGGCATCTCTATCCCAAGGTCAAGCTGCCCAAAGAATACGGCGGAGGAGAAGCGACCGTCATCGCGTGGCTCTGGGCGCGAACTGTGAAATGCCCGAACCCCGCTTGCGGGGCGCAAATGCCGCTTGTACGCTCGTTCTGGCTCTCAGCCAAAAGCGGCAGGAAAGCGTGGATTGAGCCAGTTGTAGACAAGAAGCGCAAGACAGTGCGATTTGAGGTGAAGACCGGCAAAGGATCACCACCTGATCCTCCCAAGATCGGGCGCGGCGCAAGTTTCCGTTGCTTAGTGTGCGGACAAACCGCGGATGAAGAAGCGGTGCGGGCCGAGTTCCGGGCCAAGAGAAACAGCGAACAGTTGATGGCTATCGCCGCTGAAGGGAACGGCGGGCGGATATACCTGGACCCAACCGAGGAACACAGCCACATCGCCCGAGCCGCAAAACCTGAATGGCGGCCCGAGGAGGAGATGAACCAGCGTACAAGCAATCTCGTGAGCGGGCGCGGATACGGAATCTCGCATTGGTACGAGATTTTTACGCCTCGCCAGCTTGCCGCCCTGGGGACGTTCAGTGACCTAATCGGCGGAGCGCGCGAGCGCGTCGTAGCTGACGCGCACAAAGCTGGTTTCACTGACGATCCCAAGCGCCTCGACGACGGCGGTGGTGGCGCTGTGGCTTACGCGGACGCAGTTACAACGTATCTTGGTCTAAACGTCAGCAGGCTGTCCAACCGGAGTTCGAATATCTGCTTCTGGGACACGTCAGGCGGAAAGATCCAACAAGTCTTTGCACGCCAGGCAATTCCCATGACATGGGATTTCGCGGAAGGTAATCCGTTCTCTGATTCCTCGGGGAACTTTCTTGGGCAGCTCAGTTATCTGTGCGCCACTTTGGAGGTTTCATCCGTTCGCGCAAGAGGCGTCGCGAAGCAACTTGACGCCGCCGCTGCGATTAACGGCGTCGTGAAGCCAATGGTTTGCACTGACCCGCCGTATTACGACAACATCAGTTACGCCAATCTGTCCGATTTTTTCTACGTTTGGCTGCGCCGATGCCTGGCCGGCATCTATCCCGATCTTTTCAGCACCTTGCTGACGCCGAAAGCCCAGGAATTGATCGCAACGCCCTATCGATTCGATGGCGATAAGGCACAGGCTGAGCACTTCTTTGAAGAGGGTCTGGGAAAGGCGTTTGCCAGAATGCGCGAGGCGGCGCATCAGGACTATCCACTCGCAGTTTTCTACGCCTTCAAACAAGCTGAATCAGACGAAGCCACCGCCAATGATGACAGCCAGGCATCGATGCTGATCTCGACAGGATGGGAAACAATGCTCGGTGCCCTTTTGAAGTCTGGCTTCGCCGTAACCGGCACCTGGCCAACGCGAACCGAGCTAATCGGTAATCTGAAGAAATTGGTCAACGCGCTCGCGTCGTCAATCGTGGTTGTATGTCGTCCTCGCCAAACTGATGCTCCGCTTGCCACGCGCCGCGAATTCATCAATGCGCTCAAAGCGGAGCTTCCCGCCGCCTTGAAGAATCTTCAGGGCGGCAATATCGCGCCGGTGGACCTGGCGCAAGCTGCGATTGGCCCTGGCATGGCAGTGTTCTCCCGCTATTCGAAGGTGATCGAAGCCGACGGTTCGCCAATGACCGTACGGACGGCACTGGCGCTTATCAACCAGACTCTTGATGAAGTGCTTGCCGAGCAGGAAGGCGAGTTCGATCCGGAAACGCGCTGGGCCGTGGCATGGTTTGAGCAGTTCGGCATGAACGAAGGGCCTTACGGCATCGCTGAGACTCTTTCGAAGGCTAAAAACACGGCCGTGAATGGCCTTGAGGAGGCAGGAATCCTGAAGGCGAGGGCAGGCAAAGTCAAACTGCTTGGGCGTAATGAACTGGATGGTGACTGGGACCCTACTACCGCTCACCGCCTCACGGTGTGGGAAGTGACGCACCAACTCATTCGCGCGCTCGAAAAAGATGGCGAAGCAGGCGCTGCGGCACTTTTCCGCAAGGTGGGCGCGCTCGGCGAAACCGCGCGCGATCTTGCCTACCGGCTTTACGGGATCTGCGAGCGCAAAAAGTGGTCGCAAGAAGGTTTAGCTTACAACAGTCTTGTGATCGCCTGGCCGGAGATCGTCAAGCTGGCGCGGGCCGCGCAACCAGCGGAGATTCAGCAAGAGCTGCAAATTTAGTCCGCGCGGCAGGCGAACGGGCTAACCGGAAATGCTGCTATAATCTCTGCAAGCTATAAGAGAGATGCTGGGAGGAATTTGTTGCGCTTTTATTCATTCCAGATTCTGATTGAAAAGGAGCCTGAAGGCGAGGGCTATTACGCGTATAGTCCCACCTTGCCGGGATGCTTTTCAAACGGCAAATCAATTGAGGAGGCGCGCCGGAACATCCGCGAAGCGATCGAGCAACACATGGCGAGCCTGGCGGCTCACACCCAGCCCATACCTTAGGATGACCGGCTCGTGCATGTCGAGGAGCTGACGGTTGGAGTTCCTGAATGAGCCGGATGCCGCAGTACCCTGCAGCACAGGGAAAGAGAGGCTGACCTATCATGACAGAGATGAATTACGCGGAACGCATCGTTCGCAACCCGCGCATCTGCGGCGGCGAGCCTGTATTCAAGGGCACGCGTGTGCCGCTCCGCACCGTGCTCGCCAGTCTTGCAGCGGGAGACTCGGCGGAGGAGATTCTGGCGGACTTCCCGAGCTTGAGCGCGGAGGACATTCGCGCAGCAATCGCATTCGCAGCGGCGTCGGCAGCGGAAGATATTCCCGTTCCAGCCCTGCCTCGCATTGGATGAAGATCAAACTGGATGAGAACCTTCCACTGCGCCTCGCTCCGCGACTCGCGGCGCTGGGGCACGATGTGGTCACTGTGCGGGATGAGGGCATGCTGGGCGCCGACGACGCCCGCATCTGGGAAGCGGCTCAGCTTGAAGAGAGATTCCTGGTGACTCAGGACCTGGGCTTCTCCGAAATCGCGCACGGCGCACCGTCGGGACACGCGGGAGTCCTTTTAGTGCGGCTGCAAGAACCCTCCAGGCCGGACCTGCTCCGCCGAGTGGAGGCGATTTTTCGCGACGAGAATGTAGAAAGCTGGGCTGGCTGCATTGTCGCCTCCACTGAACGAAAGCTACGCGTGCGTCACCCTAAGTAGTAACGCGGCCTCAAAGTTATGGCACTCAGCAACGCTGAACGAGTAGGCAAAGCGCTAGACCTTCTGAACGCCGGCCTGCGGCCTTTTGTCGAGCGGGAACTCCAAGCCGCGCACGGAAAGGACTGGCTGGCTCGGTCAGGCCTGCTCGATCCCCGCCCCCTACCTGGCAAGAAGGCAAACCAGCCGCGCCTGGATGCTCAGGCCCTGTTAGGTGTGATGTGGGACCAATGGAACGACGTTTTTAAGAAGACGCTGGGCCAGGCGGAGCGAACTCTGGTGAGCGAGCTGCGCGACGTCCGCAACAAGTGGGCACACCAGGAAGCATTCTCAACCGACGACGCTTACCGAGCTCTCGACAGCATCCAACGGCTTTTGAATGCGGTCTCTGCACCCGAGTCTGCAGAGGTAGACCGCCAGAAGCAGGAAATCCTTCGTGTCCGCTTTGACGAACAGGTCCGGCAGGAAAAGCGGCGATCGGCAACGGCACCCGTTGAAGGCCAGCCAGCCGGAGGACTCAGGCCCTGGCGGGAAATTGTGATGCCGCATCCTGACGTAGCCTCCGGGCGCTATCAGCAAGCTGAATTTGCAGCCGACCTTGGGCAGGTCCACCGGGGCGAAGGGTCAGACGAATACAAGCATCCCACCGAATTCTTCCGCCGCACATTTCTGACGGAAGGCCTCAAACAGCTCCTCGTGAACGGCGTGGTGCGCTTATCCGCCAAGGGCGGCGATCCGGTGGTCGAGCTGCAAACGAATTTCGGCGGCGGCAAAACCCATTCCATGCTTGCTCTCTATCATCTCTTTTCAGGAGTGGCTCCGAGCGAGTTGCCGGGCATCGAGCCGGTCCTTAGAGAAGCCGGTGTTACACGTCCACCGCAGGCGCGGCGCGCGGTCCTTGTAGGGACGAAGATTTCGCCGGGACAGCCCGTCAAGAAGCCTGACGGTACTACCGTTCGCACACTGTGGGGTGAACTGGCCTGGCAACTTGGCGGCAAGGAGGGGTACAAGCTTGTAAAGGAGGCGGATGAGACCGCTACGAATCCCGGTGGCGCGCTGGAGGACCTCTTCAATCGCTTCGCTCCGTGTTTGATTCTGATTGACGAATGGGTGGCTTACGCGCGCCAGCTTCATGGCGAAAGCGATTTGCCGGGAGGAAGCTTTGGAGCCCAGTTCACGTTCGCCCAGGCTTTGAGTGAAGCGGCCAAGACTGCCGGCAAGACGCTGCTTGTCGTCAGCATTCCCGTGTCGGATTACGAAGTCGGCGGCGAGCGGGGGAAAGAGGCGCTCGATAGCCTAAGGAACGCCCTGGGGCGGGTTGAGGCCTCGTGGCGTCCGGCAACAGCCGACGAGAGCTTTGAAATCGTCCGGCGCCGCCTGTTCCAGCCTATCAGCGATCCCGACCTTTTCAAGGCGCGGGACGTTGCCATCCGCGCCTTTGCAGAGCTGTATTGGAATCAGAGCCAGGAATTTCCTACCGATTGCCGCGAGGGAGAGTACGAGCGCCGCCTGAAAGCTGCCTATCCGGTTCATCCCGAATTGTTCGACCGGCTGTATAACGACTGGTCGAGCCTCGATAAGTTCCAGCGAACGCGCGGTGTGCTGCGCTTGATGGCGGCGGTGATTCATACCCTCTGGGAGCGTCAGGATTCGAGCCTGCTGATCCTGCCGGCCACGGTTCCCATCGACAACTCAAGGGTGCGCGACGAACTCACCCGCTATCTCGATGACCCCTGGGTTCCGGTGATCGATACAGATGTGGACGGACCGAACTCACTACCGCTTCGGTTAGACCGGGAGAATCCCAACCTCGGCCGCTATTCGGCCAGCCGCCGCGTCGCACGCACCGTTTATCTCGGTTCAGCCCCGACGTTGCATACGGCGAACCGGGGCCTGGATGACCGCCACATCAAGTTGGGTTGCGCCCAGCCGGGTGAGGCTGTCGCCACGTTCGGCGATGCACTCCGCCGGCTCACCGATCAGGCGACGCACCTTTACGTCGACGGACGCCGCTACTGGTACTCCACGCAGCCGAGCGTCACCCGGCTGGCGCAGGATCGCGCCGCCCAGCAGGACCCGGACAAGGTCCTTGAAGAAATTAAGCGGCGGCTGAGAGAAGAGGCGCGAACGCGGGGCGACTTCGCGCGCGTGCACCCTTGCCCGGCTTCGAGCGGCGACGTGCCGGATGACCCCGAGGCCCGGCTGGTCATCCTCGGGCCCGAACATCCGCATTCGGCGAAATTGGCAGACAGTCCGGCGCGGAAAGAAGCGGCGGCCATCCTTGAGCAACGTGGACCTTCACCCCGCGACAACAAGAACATGCTGCTATTTCTTGCTGCTGACCGCACGCGCTTGGGCGAGCTCGACGAAGCCGTGCGTCAATACCTGGCCTGGAAGTCCATTCTGGATGAAACCGTCCCGCTGAATTTGGACCCATTCCAGGCTAACCAGGCTAAGACCAAATGCACACAGGCTGACGACACGGTCGAACAACGCATCCCGGAAACCTACGCTTGGCTGCTTGTGCCCGGCCAGGCAAAACCGGAACCGGGCGCGCCGGTTGAATGGCAGGAAGTCCGCTTGCAGGGACAAGATCAGCTGGCCGTGCGGGCCTCGAAGAAACTCACCACCCAGGGCTTGCTCTACACGACCTTCGCCGGCACGCTGCTTCGACTAGAACTGGATCGCATCCCCCTGTGGGATGGAGATCACGCTGGCCTAAAGCAGCTTGCTTCGTATTTCGCCAAGTATCTTTACTTGCCCAGGCTTAAGGACACGGACGTGCTTCTTGCCTCGGTTCGTGACGGCCTCCATCTGCTTACCTGGCAGCAGGAGTCATTCGCTTACGCGGATGGCTGGGACGTGGACCAGAAGCGGTATCGCGGCCTGAGGGTGGGCAACGTCGGCGGCATTTCGCTGGCTGGCGAGGCCGTCCTCGTGA
>CADDZE010000113.1 GCA_902812465.1 Acidobacteriota bacterium
CGAAACACCACGTACCGACGAAGCGCGTGCCTTCTCATTTCGTGGCTGAGCATTTCGCCTTGTTTCACAGTTCCGGTCAATGAGCGAACGATGAACTACAGGTGTCTCGCGGTCTCGACCGCGTTTTCAAGTTGTGGGTCCGCCCTCTCCTTCAGGGCCTCGCGAGAAAACTCCACTACCTGATCCGGCTCGACGCCTCTCCCCTCCAGCGTGTCTCCGTTCCAGGTGTGAAACGTCACCACGGGAATGCGCAGCACAAAACCGTGCCCCATTTTGAAGCCGGTCCCGCCCAGGACCTGGCCGGGCGTTTTGGTTCCGACAATTGTCGCGAGCTTATTCTCTTTCGCAAAGCCGGTAATGGTTTCGGCGGCGCTCGCCGTGTGCTGATTCACGAGCAAGACAATCCGGCCGTGGAACGGCTGCGGCCCGAGACCCTCCGTCACCATCACGATTGAGCGGTCGCTGAATGCGTATCGGAGCATGAGCGGGTAGAGCGCGATCTTGCGCGACGGAATTTTGCCGAACCGTGGTAGTTTCTCTTTCTTAAATCCCTTGGCCGCGCGTTTCTGAGTGACGCTGTATCCCACCGGAATCTTGCCCGGCGTCATGTAGCTCATCAGGCGCAGGCCTCCGGCGCCGCCGCCCGGATTTCCGCGCAAATCGATAATCAGCCGGTCGCAATCCCGCAGTTCCGAAATCGCATGATCGATTTCCTTGGCCAGGTCGATGCCGACCTGACCGGGAAAACCCGTGACCTTAAGCAACCCAATGCCCGGCTGCGGCTTCGACCAGGAAACGAGGCGCGGCCGCACAATCGGGTGCCATTTTGAACTCGGTAAAGGAACGCCAAGTTTGACCGTGGTCCGCTCGCCGTTGAGCTTCTCGATGCCGACTTCGCAGAATCCTCCCATGCGGAACGCGGGTGGTTCTGGCGGCGAGACCGCATTCCCTTCAATCTCCAGCAGCAGATCGCCCGGCTGGACACCCGCGATATGCGGCGGGCTGCCTTCATGCACGTCCTGGAACATCCAGTGCGCCATGCCGTTCACCTGCTCGCGCTGAAACGTGGCGCCGATTGCGTACTGCGGCGGAATCTTCAACAGGCTGCGGTGGAAAAACGTGATGTGGCTGATCTTCAGCTCCGCAAGCAGCGCGCGGACTTCGGCTTCAAACTCCTCAACGGTGTCCGCCGCGAGAATCCGCTCACGATGGGCTTCGCAGACCCGCGCCCAGACTTTCGCATCGAAGCCCGGAGCGAAGATTTTCTTCGCCACGGCCTTCCGTACATTCTCAAAGACTTCCGTCCGTTCCTTTGTTCCGAGAGGAATCATTTCCGAATCGTGTCACGCTTTAGAGGCGCTCAAGACTCCCTTTCCAGAATTTCCTTCAACTTCTCCAGCTCGATATCCACTTCCTTTGCCGCCGCATCGAATGCCTTATCATCCAATGCGGGCGGCTGAAAAAACGTCATCAGGAATGTGCAGCCTTCCCAGTTTGGGACAAGACGTGCCGGGACTGTCCAAGATGCTTGCGGGTCCCTCCATATGTGGTCGAGAAGGCCTAGCGACTGATTGGAAAGCATCTTTAGCTGGCCCTTTCCCTGCCGAGTCTCTGTGTCATACCAACCGTCGCTGGCGGGTCTTGCAGACTTCATATTGACGATGGCCCACTTCGGCCAATTCTCGGGATTATTTATGAAGTCAAAAGCCTTTTCTGGGCGCACGCGCAGATCCACAGACTTAGTGATTGAGCGGCTGATCTTCTGCATAACCGTCCTTCCGGTTTAGATTGTGTCGGGCGTAGTGTTCGGTGCGGACGCATCCGCGAAGCCGTTAAGTCCGTCCCAACACCGATTTTAGAGCTTCACGGGCTGCGACCCATCTCCTACCAGGATGAAACCCGCCCAAAAGATGGGCGGCTTGGCTCCCTCCAGCCTGATGTAATCAAGCTTGGCGTCGCGCAGAGCAGTTGCAGGGTCTTCGCCGCGCGCCAGGTGCGAATACAAATGCGTCATCTCGATCTCGGTGGCCGAATCGTCTACCGACCACAATGACCCCACTACGCTCCGCGCGCCGGCAAACAGGAACGCAGGAACCAGACCGGCAATACCCTCTTCGCCCTCCGCCTTGCCGGTCCCGGTATCGCACGATGAGAGGGTCACCAGATCCGCGTCCAGCGGCAGGCCGGCCACATCTCGAACCTGAAGAATGCCGTTCGTTCTGGAACGCGGGTCGCGCGCCAGAATCAGCCCCGATCTCTCAGGGAAGTCCGGCGCCGTGTAGCCATGCACTGCAAAGTGAATGATCTTGAAGTTTGCGAGCGGCTCGGATTCAAACCCGGTTACTGTAGCGTCCTTGCCCGTCAACAGGACTGACGTTTGCACGTGACCTAGGGCCTGCTCGCTCTCGGTCAACTCCATCCGGGCGTGAGGAAGGTCACCAAGCCGGCCACCGGACACATCGTAGGCGCCGCGCGCGAAGAATTGGAACATGCCCGCGATAGTCGTGGTTTTGGCCCGGTATCCGTATGGGACTTCGCCTACGCCGAGGAAAGCCTTTTGGGGATCGTGGATCGGCTGCCGCGTTCGCAGGTATGAAAGCACCGTGGCTGAGGGCGCGTAGCTGACCACGTGCGACTCGACGACATACTTCCCGGCCTCGTTCTGCAATGCCTCAAATGCAATCTTGTTGAGGATTCCATCAGGGATTATCACGAGCCGCTGCGGGCGAAGCGGCGCGGGTATCGGCGCGAGGAGCATCTCGTGAAGCTGTTCCGCATCGCGGCGGCCGAACCCGCCCTGGTTGATGCGTTTCAGATAATCCGATACGGTTGCCTCAATCTGTTTTCTTCCGGGGAGCTTCACAATCTCGGCGTTCTTCTGGTCGAAGGCCAGGCAAAAGGATGACGGGTCCGCTACCACGTACTCCAACACGGCCTCGTCCGGCTGAAGATTCCGCTGGACGGCGGCAAGGTCGGCAGGCTGCGTGGCGATCTGGCGGCGGACGGGATCTGCAATCGTCTGGAAATACCCCAGTGTCTCTTCCTCCTGCTCCAGTCCAGCGAGCATCGCGTTCTGCTGCCGTCGATCTGTTGTTGCCAGCATCTCAGACTCTTCAGCTTGGACCTTAGCCTCAAGCGCTGCCTGCTGCTTCGTTGTCGGCGGGTCCGCCCGGCGATCTCGCAGCATGTCAGCGACGGTACGCCCTCGGGCGCGCTCGATCACGCTGAAAGCCAGGGTCGGGTTGTCATCATTTGCCGCCAACGTGAAGTCCGCGAGGTACGTGTCACTCATCGCGCTTAAGAGCGAGCTTTCGGTATAGGCGCCCGGCGCGCGGGCGAGCATCTGGTCGATCACCGCTTCCGCCTGTTGGTAGAGCTCGTGCGCCTGGCGGACATGGCCGGTCTGCGCCTTGAGCGCCGCCAGCGCATTGAGTGATCGTGTGAGGTAAATCGTGTCCCCGGCCTCGCTCATGTAGCGGGCGCCCTGCTGCGTCTCGTTCGCCGCCTGCGTCAGGTCGCCAGCCTTTGCGGAGAGATCGGCAAGATCAAAGTACGATTCAGCAACAACGCGGCAAAGACCCATGCGCTTGGCCGAATCAACCGCTTGCTCGAGATAATTTCGGGCTTGGTTCGGATGGCCGCCGTTCGCCGCGAATTCGCCCAAGATCACCAAGTCCTGGCCCTCGTGCTCCCACATCTTCTCGCGTCTGGCTTCAGCGAGCGCGTGCTCCATCAAGGATTGCGCCTTGGCCGTTTCACCCATTTCCTCGAATGCCTCTGCCCGTCCTTCGTACGCCATGAACGGCGTGCCGATGTATCCGTCATGGCGCGCAATCCGAATGGCGCGATCAAAGAACTCCATTGCTTCGGCTTGGCGATTCAAGCCGTTGAGCCCGTTTCCCACCAATTCCAGATGCCGGACTTCCGTGCCGTCGTCTCCTTGCCAGATCGCCGTCAGAAGCGCCTTCCCGAACCGCGCCACCGCCGTCCGATAATCGCCGCGCAGGTACGCAACAATGCCTAATTCGCCCATGGCGCGGTTGGCCCATTCTTTCTGCCTCAGCCTGTTCGCGAGACTCTCAACCTGGTCCCAGTCCTGCTCGGCGGCGTTCACATTGAGCTCGTCGTCCGCATCGCCCTTCACGCCCAGGCACCACAGGCGAAGAAGAGAATCGTGCTGAACAAGCGGAGTTTGAAGCTGGGATGCGATGAAAGCGGAGATTTCAGGGAAAGAGGTTTCGTCGCTGGCGCGCATCACGCCGATTCTGGCGTAGAGCGCATCACGGGGATCGTGAGACTGGGTAAAGAGCGCCTCCGCACGTTGGTATAGCGGCAACGCCAGGGGCAGATTATGGCCCCAATAAAACCGGTTCGCCTCGGCCAATATCCGCTGGGGATCGCGCCCGTCCAGTAGAACCGCCTCTTCTTTGACTTTGGCCTCAGCGGACTCGAATGAGAAGGGTCCCCAGAACACCCAGGCGGCGGCGAAACCCACCGCCAGGGCTACTGCCGTGATGATGCCCAGCACCTTCCATTTGCGCCGCGCCTTCATAACTCCCAATCCTGCCCGCCATCATAAACCGCACGGACAGACGGTTTCAACGAGGCGAGAGACGACAGCCGATCGGTTCAGCTTGCACCTATCGTGAGGCTTTCCCAGTCCGGCGTGCCCAGTTTCATGATCCTGCGGATGGTGCGTTCAGCCAAGGACTGATAGACCGGAAATTGTGCGCCTATCTTATTCATCTCGGCTGGGTTGCCCTTCCGCAGAACCCCCGAATGGGCAACCTCGCTTCGATACCGATAAAGCTCTTTGAGCTGCTCGTAGACCGTCCTTCTCTCTGCAGGCGACGAACCTAGGAGCCAACTTCCCCTGAGGCGGAAAGCCAGTGCAAGCTGTTCTCTGTTCGCATTATCCTGAAGAAGCAGCATTTCCATTGCAATCCCGAGGTCGAGTATCTTGTCTTCAATCAGCAGGCTCCGCTTCGCCAGGGATAGTCGGCTCAATATCCGTTGAATCCGCGTTCTCTCCTGCTCGTCAAGTCTGTCGTAGTCATCCAGAAGTTCGTTGATTGTCTCTGCTGACCCATCTGGCAATCTGGTCCTAGCCATACCCGGTGCGTCGAGCACCCGGCCTGAGGCCCCCCACCCTCCAAACGGCCCGAAAGGAATGTTAGATTCGACGTGGCCGCTTGTGATGAAAGGGACACAGCACACCCCATCGAGGGCATTCAATAGCCAAGCGATCTCCTCCATTCTGAGGTCGGCTTCACGGACGTTTTGAGCTTCGTCCTGTTCTGGCCGTTCATCAGGTATGGTCGCTTTTTTGGCTTGTATATCCTTTGTAATGGCACACTCGGCGGCTGGCGCCTTCGCGGGGGAAAAATGACGCGCGTTCTGGAGAAATCGCTCCTTCTGGCTCGAATCGGGCATCTCGTGTATCGGACGGATGACGTAATGGCCCTTTATTGTCACCGAATTCGACGCTCCCATTCCAATAACCCAAAGAACTCTCGTGACCGGAACGCTCTCGGCGTTTAAGAATGATTCCAGACATTTTCGAGCCTCTTCATGTCCATGCTCGTTGGCATACCGCAAATACCAGAGCGCCAGCAGCTTGATCTGAAACCTCGTCCTTCCCATGCCAGACGGAATCATTTTGTCGCTCAGCGCCGAGACGCGTGGATCCTTACCTAACTCCTCGAGGACCTCCTTTCCGGCCTGCGTCTTTTCGAGCACCGGGAAATATAACTGCATGACACGATCCTCGTAGTCCGTCATAAATGGAAACTCACCGATACTGACTTTTGGGAGACCTAAGGCTCCGACTGACTGCATTGACTGCGCTCCATCTCAAGTGCCAGCGGGTTGGACGTAAGTAGTGATTATAAGCGGGCATGCGGGCCCGAGAGAAGAGGCGAAAAGCACGCAAGCTACCGGCTGCGGTTTGTTTTGGGCTGCTCCGTGACGCTGGCCTTGATCGCCTCGACGTCCAGGCCCCAGCGGGTGGCGGTTTCATACAGCGGGTCCGGCTTCGGGCCGTCGCCGTAATAACAATACAGCGCGTGGTCGC
>CADDZE010000114.1 GCA_902812465.1 Acidobacteriota bacterium
ACTGGCGTATTTTCCCGTCGAAGTAGAGCTTCAAAGTGGCCCGAATCTCTGACGGCATGAGGTCCACGATTTGTTGGATTTGATGAGGGGTTATGCCCTGCTTGGCGGTCTGAATGACCAGCACTTCGGTGGTTTTAGGTATAGCCACGCTGGGCACGCCGGAGGCGCCCGGACTGTGGTTGCGCCACGGACGCTACCGGAAGCGCTGCAATGAGAAAGGGGATCATAAGCTTCATCGGTTAACTCTCCTTGTTGTTGGCGGCCTCTCGCTCACCTGTCTGATATTTGCCCCCAGCGCCCGGCCTGTGACACGATTACGAATGATCGATTTCTGACGGGAAGCCGGTCACAAGCGCGCCTCGCGGGGCAAAGAATGTAATAGTGAGCGAGGGAGATCAGGAACTTCGCGCCCTGATGATCCGTTATCAGGGCGGATCACTGGAAGCATTTCAGGAGATGTACGCGCAGCTCGCGCCGGGAGTGCGCCGGTATCTGTCGCATTTGGCAGGCGGGTCCGAAATCGCCGATGATCTGCTTCAGGAAACCTTTCTTCAGATGCACCGGTCGAGAGCCGCATACAACCCGAAATATGCAGTCAGTCCTTGGGTGTTCGGTTTGGCGCGAAACGTTTTTCTGATGAATCGGCGTGCGGCCCGGCGATGGGCAAAAGTTCATGAGTCGCGCGAGGATTTGCCTGAATTCCCCGTGCTTCCGGAAGCTGACAGGCTCGGCTCCCAGGACGAGATCCGCAGATGCATTGCGTATTTAGCCCCGGATCAGGCCGAAGCGCTGCTGCTGCACCATGAGTGGGGGTTCAGTTTCGAAGAGATCGCTGGGATGCTGGGCATTACTGCCGCTGCGGCTCGCGCGCGCGCCAGCCGGGGAATGGCAGACCTGCGCCTGGCGCTGAACAGTTTTCAAAAGGCTCGTGCATGATGGACCGTTCACTAAAACCACCGGAAGCCCCACCGGAAGCATTGATGCGGGCGATCGCCCAGGATCTCAAGCCAGTCAGACCATCGCCCGAACCGCTCCATCTGGCGTTGCGAATGGTCCCTCTCGCTTTCCTGGTTTCGTCGGTGATTCTGCTGGCTATCGGACCCCGTTACGACCTAGCGAAATTAGGACCGCTGTTGGCGTGGGGCGCCTCCGCCGCGCAGTTCGTGTTGGCGATCGCGCTCGTCTGGATCGCCGCGCACGAAAGCACACCGGCTAGCAGACTGCCGAGGCAGGTAGTTTTTTCCGCGGCCCTCGCGGCATCTTTGGTTGTTGTATTCGTCACCCTAATGACCTTCTCGAGAAGTCCTGCGAGCGAACCTGTCCTGCGTGTCCCGCCAATAGTCAATGAACTTCTGCGTGTCAAGCCATGGATCATGGGCTTTGCCTGCGGGATCGGCAGCACGATGGCGGGGGGAATCCTGGTGTTGCTGTTCAGTCGGATATTCCGAAACTCGCTCGCGACCCGGCCCACCATAACCGGTGCCCTGTATGGCGCAGGCGCGGGTCTCGCGATCAATGCCGGTTGGCGCATTGCATGCCCGGTTTCGACCCTATGGCACGCGCTTGGAGCGCACGGCGCAGCGATTATCGCCACAGTGATTTTAGGAGCGCTCATCGGGCGTTATTTAGGGCATCGCGGATTGCACAGCGGCGGCAGACGTTCCTGAGGGCGGTATTGAATGTCGATGCAGAGACACTCCTCGAGCAAAGAAATTTGGCCTTTGCCAATACCGGGTCACATGACTCTATCGCCATCCCACGAAGACTTCCTTTGCGAATCGAACCGCCTGGCTGATTGGAAGGCTCACGACCGAGTTTGTGCGCGCCGGAATTGACCGACAGCGGCAGAATCCGGCTATTTCAGAGCGCGATGGCGCAGCTGTTCCTGTACATCCCGGAACGAGAGAGCAAGAGCAATCCACTCGGTCGTGTAGTCGGCATACTGAAGAATGACGCCGGAGGGCGCCGAAGCGGCATGGAATCCTCGGGCGCTATGCGGGCCAAGCGGCTAGCGAAAGGCGAAATCAACGGCTGTTTCGAGGCCCAGGGCCGCGATGCCTCTGTATTACCCAAAAGGTCCGCGATGTTTACGGACTCAGCGAAGAGGCCAGCAAAACATAGCTCGCTGACCTAAGCAACTCAGCGGCTCGAAAAAGACATCGCCAAGCGAGTGCTGCCTGTGTCACCGTGACGGTATAGCACTGCTATCCGCTGTGAAAGACGGCTTCAATCCCGTATAGGGCTGCAATACTCACGACAACGGCGGTCCGAGCATTTCCAAGCCGTGCTCTTTCATGATCTGTTCGCTTCGTGCGAAATCAGGAGAAGGCAGTGGCTTGTTCAACGCGGAAAGTGCCCGGAAGAAGTGATCGAAGCCGCCGGGGGTCACCATGACAAGTATCCTAGCTGCGGCTGGGCCGAAGATCTGAAACGTGTGTGCAGTGCCCCTTGGCGCAAAGGTGGAGCCGCCCGCGCTTAGCACGCTTCGGCGGCCATCTACCTCTACTGTCACTTCACCATCAAGTACGTAAAGCCACTCGTCCTCTCGCGAATGGCGATGGAGCGGCGGGCCGGACATGGGCGGCGCGTCGAGGTGGAACACCGCGGCCGCGCCATTCGTGTCCGCGTTCGCCAATTTCACCAAACATTCCTGGCCGAGAATGTCCAAGGGTTCTGATGTGCGGCCCTCTCGGGCGGCTAGCGTGAACGCTTCTGCTTTAACACTGGGCATTGTCATTGTTTCTTCTCCTGTTTCTCCTTCCTGGTTGTGTGGTATCTCTCCCGAAGGCCCCTGATTAGCGTGCTCATGGCCCACTCGGCTGCCGCGACGGCATCCGGTCCCGACAACCCACCGCGTTTCCGCAGCAGCTCCCAGAACGGAGCAGAATAAACGGCGAGGAAAACTGCGATGACCCGCCTTTTTTCCGCCGGAGACATGCCAGCCGTGAGATTTTTTAGGGCCTTGCTGAAGGCTGCCCGACCTTCAGGCGCGCCGCGCTCTCGAACCCGGTGACCCGCCGCCGATTCCAATACGGCCGTGACCACCGTCTGGTTGCGGTCGAAACCTCCGAAAAGGATGGGAATCTGCGGCAGAATCTGATCTTCCGAAGACGGGAAGATCGTGCCTGCGTGCTTCCTTACCCGCGCCCAAAGCTCTTCGTATAAGTCGGATTGGCAGGGGAAATACCGATAGACCGTCCTGGCCCCGACACCGGCGAGCGCCGCTATAGCCTCGTGCGAGAACGGCCGATCCGGGTGGCTGACCAGTAACTCATAGGCCTCATCGAGGATGTGTTCCCGAACCGCGGCTACCCGCTTTTCCTGCAAGGTGGCAGCAGCCCCTTTCATGGCAGTATTCTGCTATAAACGGCAGTTAACTGTCAAGAGCGTGGAGGAATGGAAATTCGCTCTTTACTCCAGATCCTGATCGAATCATATAGGTGCGCAATCAGCGTTCCACCCGATTAGTGCGTCTCGTTCAGAACGGCACTGCGCACCTTACCGTTAGGATCTTGCCACTTTCAGTGGCACGTTTTATCGCTTTCTATGGCACGAATTCTCAACGACGCTGTCGACCTACACGCAGAGAGAGAGAAGGAGGAATGAATGCAGACCCAGCAACTCGAGCGACGGTTCCGGTTCGCCGGGATTGAACTCCCGGATCCCGACAAATCGCTCGATATCGAGAGCGTTCGCTCGTTATATTGCGCAGCTTATCCGGAGCTCGCGACGGCAGCGATCACTGGACCGGAAGCGATCGGCGACAAGCTCGTGTATACATTCACGAAGTCGATTGGTACGAAAGGCTAATTGGCCCCGGGGTCGCATTCGCGGCGGGTCAGCCCGCAAAAGTTTGGCCGCACGTGTATCTGCTTCGACCCAAGATTTCATTGCAGCGTGCGCGAGATTTACTAATATTCGCAATCACCGCATCAGAGCAGCCCTGAGTTCCGCGATGTTGTTCGGGAACTCGGTGCTCGTGTCCCCACTGCAAACACATCATCGAGGTGCTCGATGCACTCCACATCTGAATCAGCGCCCGCTGGTGCAATACCTGGACTCCAGTGGAAATTGAAGCCCGCCCAAGGAGACTTCCTTCGCCTGGCGAGACAGTTGAATATCCACCCTGTAACGGCTCGTATTCTCGTCAGTCGCGGGATCGGTGCTCCAGCAGCCGCACGTCGATTTCTATCTCCGGGCTGGGATGACATCCTCAACCCGCGAGATCTCCCGGACATGAACCAAGCCGTAAGCCGAACCGTCCGCGCGATTCAACGGCGGGAGCGAATTCATGTGTTTGGCGATTACGACGTGGACGGCGTCATGGCGACGGCAATCCTGGTGAACGCCATCCAGATTGCGGGCGGGGAGGCATGCTGGAGCATGCCACACAGGCTGCTGGATGGGTATGGCCTCCGCGAAAAGCATGTGGATGCCGCGCATGAAACAGGCGCAGGTGTCATTATCACCGCCGATTGCGGAGTCCGGTCGCGTGATGCTATCCGGCATGCGAATTCGCGTGGGATTGACGTGATCGTCACGGATCACCATTTGCCTGAGGCGGATCTGCCGCCAGCAATCGCAGTCGTCAATCCAAACCTGTCTGGTTCGGTCTACCGCAACACACATCTTTGCGGCGCGGGTGTCGCGTACCAATTCGTGTCAGAGTTGCTTCGTGCGATCCGGATACCGGCATCGGCGGATTCAAGAACTACTCGCGTCCTTCGTGAAGCTCGCTGCCATTGCGACCATTTCCGATGTCATGCCGCTGGTTGGCGAAAACCGATCCATTGTGCATCTGGGCCTGCGCGGTTTGGCCGATACAAGGGCTCCCGGCTTGCGTCTGCTCCTCGAATCGGCCGGTGTACGGAACGGGCACTCGATTACGGCGCGCGATATCGCGTTCCGTGTTGCTCCACGAATCAATGCTGCGGGGCGTATTCAGCAGGCTTCGCTAATCATGGATCTTCTGGCAGCGCGCGATACGGATAAGGCTCGCGTGTTGCTCGAATCGCTCGAACGAATCAATTATCGCCGCAAGCGGGAGCAGACGCGCGTGCTCGAGGAAATCAAAGATATGTGTGAGCCGGATAGCAGACATCGCGTCCTGGTGTTCTGCGGCCGCCACTGGCATCGAGGCGTCCTGGGCATTGTCGCGGCACGTCTCGTTGACAAATTTCGGAGGCCGGTGTTTGTGCTTTCGGAGGAGAAGGATTTGGCGTACGGCTCCGGGCGCAGCGTTCCGGGAATCAATTTGAATTCTTTATTAGAGCGGGTGCGGCATCATCTGGAAATGTTCGGGGGGCACGAGCAGGCAGCAGGCGTGACGCTACAAACGGTTCAAATTGCTCCGTTTCGCCAAGAGCTCTGCGCCGCCTGTCCAGACATCCATGCCGAGGACGTGATCGAAATCGATGCGAATCTTCCACTTGCAGACATCGCGGATGTTTGGCCCCAAATCACGCGCATAGAACCGTTCGGTCATGGCAATCCGAATCCAATCTTCGCCACGCGCGTTCAAATCGAGAGCCCACCGGTCTTCGTGAGCAGCTCAGTCTCAAAGATGCGGGTCAGACAGAACGGTCGCCTTTTCGATGTAAAGCAATTCGGACGTGGCAATGCCACCGCGGACGCGAGTCCCGGAACTCGACTGGATATGGCTTACAGTTTGCTTCCGGACAAGTGGAGACGCGAGGGATTCACAATCATTTTGGAAGCGCTTCGGCCGGCTCAATGAAGCCGCTGCGTGGTTCTCCTTGAACGCATAGCGCTGGCGTATGTGTGGTATTCTCGCGCGGTGAATCCAGAAAAGCTGCTTGAGTTCCTGCGATCACGCCGTTTAGCCGTACAGGCGTCCGTGTCTCCGAATGCTGAACCACAAGCAGCGGTCGTTGGTTTCGCGATCAGCGATCAGTTCGAGGTGAGCTTTCTGCAAGGGTGCGTAACGGGCGTCGGCTTTCGATTTGCAGGGGCCGTCAGGGTTGGTTGGCAAGGAGGAACTGAATCACGCGTCCAACGCAGCGGCGGAGCTTGGCCTGTCCGGCGG
>CADDZE010000115.1 GCA_902812465.1 Acidobacteriota bacterium
AAAACGCGGTCGAGACCGCGAGACACCTGTAGTTCATCGTTCGCTCATTGACCGGAACTGTGAAACAAGGCGAAATGCTCAGCCACGAAATGAGAAGGCACGCGCTTCGTCGGTACGTGGTGTTTCGTGTTAAGGCCATTGAGTTTTTGGATATTGGGGCACTGTGGCAAAGTCTCAACAAGAACGAATTCTGCCCCAAAACGCCAGTCGGGAGGACAACAAATGACTTTGCTGATTCCCTCAGAACGGTGCAGTTGAGCTGGTTTGCCCTTTTCGTCGACAAAAGCAGAGATGGCCTGAACGTCATTGAATTGTGGAAGCAGTTGTTCCCGAAGCACAGAGTTGGCATCGAGAGTGCTTGGCAGCGAATGAAGCCTGCTTGGGATATCCTGCGGGAGTTTCGAGATAGGGCTGGATTTCACGCAGACAACCCGGTTAAGTTCTTCAACGCTCGGAGACGGATACTGTTAGAGAACCAGCTCGTTACGGAAGCTCTTAAGGAATTCGAGCACCTTTTCAAGACGTTACTGAATGCCGAAGCCACTGAACTTCCCGAACTCGAGCAAGCAGTCGATTCTCTCCTCGACGAACTCGAAGGCGACCACGGCCACAAATACAATCGCAGTGAGTTTAAAAGGTACTTGATCATCCCTACCACATCCGATTCGGCGTCCCATTGAGTCATCTCGCACCGAGCTTGCTTGTACGCCCGTCCATCTCGTGCGTGCACCGCCGCCGGAAGTTGGCACTATTTGATGCCGATGTACTTCGCCAACGCCTTTTCGTGGTCCTCGGTATCGATCAGCTCGTACTTGTAGTCGCCGATCGGCGATGCGGCGTCTACCACCGTAATGTCCGTAACTGGTAACCACAGGCTTGTATCCGGTTGGTCGACCGAGTTGATCTGCCACATTGAACCATCCTCCAGCGTGATAATCGCCCCATCGCTGTCGTTTGAGGAGATCCAGTGGCCCGTCCCGACGCCCCCATAAACTCCCGAGCTATTCTTGGTCGAGACACCACCCAATTTTGACGTGAGGAAGGCCCTTATGACGCGTAGCGTGTAACTGGTAAGCCATTCGTCGAGCGCGTCGCGTTGCGCTGGAGTGAGCTGTGCGACGCCGGTGGCTCTCATTTCTGAACTTGTCATGAAGCGGTCTATGTGCAATCGTGGAGCGGATTTCTGCCCGAGCACGCAGCCGGGCGAGACTCCGATCAGCATGGCTGCTACTAGCATCATCCGATGCTTTGTCATCATGGCTTTCCCTCCGGACGCTGGCTGTTGTGCCTCCAGCTTCCAACCACGCGATTGTTATGCTCCTGGCGAGCGCCTGGATGTGATGCCGTGCCCCGCAGCGAGTTGAGACGCAGGTACGGCACCCCGCTGGGGCGTCCGCTGTGGCGAACAGCGCGGTTCGCACCCGCATAGTAACCTTTATTGGGCCAGCGTAAAGTTCAGAATTCGAAACTCCACCTTGGTCGAAGGCGTGAAGCTGGACAGGTACCGATTCTGATCGTCGGGGGGAGTTGTTATTTTCTTCACGCTTGGGTCAACTTCGCTCTTCACCCTTTCGCCCAGTCCGGGAGGGATCTCTCCCTCGTAGTGAAACTCGTCCGCGTCGAGGGGAGTGCCGTCCTGAGCGTAAAAGATTACCAGGCCATAGACATCCTGCACCGGCTCCTGAAGATGGTTCGTCAGAGTGAAGCTAAAGTCGCCAGACCCCCAGAACGGATAGTCCCAGAGGAACTTGCCGCCCGCGACGCCCGCGCTAGCGGCGCTTCCCATCTGGGCGACCATAGAATGGCTGGAGGCCTCCGAACCGACCTCGGAAAGCGGCCTGGCGGAGGCCCCTGCGCTTCGGACGAGCAGGGCCTTGAGATAGGAAACGGGAACCGCAAAGTTGAGATTTTGACCCTCCTTAAACGTGGCGACTGCAATCCCGAGCACCTTCCCAGCCGAGTCAATGACGGGGCCGCCGCTACTGCCAGGGGAAATTGGAGCGGTTATTTGCAGCAGACTGTCCGTCCCGATGGTGCGCACGCCGCTCACTATCCCGTCGGAAAACGTTCCCTCGAGCCCCTCTGGATTGCCGACCGCATACACCTCTTCACCAATCTTCACTTGCGTGCTCTCTCCAAGCTGTAGAGGCGGTGCTTTCAGCCCGTCCACTCTCACAAGGGCCACATCTGCCGTGGCGTCTGTGCCAACGACCCCAGCGACCGTGTACGTTTCGGGCTGGCCAACGACCTTGACTCGGGCAGCCGCAGCCCCTTCGATCACGTGCAGGTTCGTGGCTATCACGCCGTCCTCGACGACGAAGCCGCTTCCCAACGCCAATGGCTGTCCGTTGGCGTCGCTTGTCACGATCATGACCACGGAAGGAAATGTGTTCTTGGCAAGTTGCGGAACATTTTGCGCCTGTGCGACTGAACAGGCCGTGAGTAATAGAAGAGTAAGTGGTAAGGATTTCCAGTCCACGCCGTCCCTCCAGTCTAAGGTGCCACAATTCGCAGCCGCCGAGCGAAAGGCGGTTGCCGGGCCCACTCATTAATATCGGCATAAGGTGCCGCCTACTTTACCGCCAGGGGGGACAAACTCCAATCAGCTCCAGGCGGTCGAGTTCCCAGCAGGCAATGGCCGGGATTGAACTGCGAAACGTCGAGTCGCGCCGTGAGAGCGGGCTTAGTGTCTTTTACTGCCGCACTGCCGGGCGCCCTAATCAGCACCTTCGCCAACGCCGTCAAGACGCCCGCCTCTCACCGTGACGACCGTGCCAGGGCCGAATAAATCTTACCCCAGTAGCGTGAACGCCGTTCCCTTTACCTCACGACAGTCTTGTAGCCAACTCCGAGGAATAGCTGGCGCAGCTTTTCGAAATCGAGCGGGTACGGCACCCATGCACTCGGCGATTTGTTGTCGTACTCAACAATCAAAACACATGCGGCAACATCCCTTACCATCTGTAGGATGCTCTTCTGGTCCTGGATAAAATGCAAAGAATTGGCGAACAGCGCCCCGTCCAGCTTCAAAGGTCGAAATCCATTCTTGGAAATGTCAGCGACGATGCGAAAGATCGTGGTCCCGCCATATTGCTCGGGGACTCGACGCGCCGCCCGAAGCTTGGCGTCTATTGCGTAGATGAGACTGCCCGGCGGTAGCAGCTCAGCAAGCGCCTTGGTAAACGTTCCGGTTCCGCAACCAAAATCGCACCACCTCTGCCGGCCCGGAGCAGAAATCCCTTCGAATCGAATTAGTTCGGTCGCCTCCTGGATTTCCATACCTGCCGGTCCAATCCGTTATTGCCCGCTGGGCCCGGCGGTGGGGACCAGGGCCCGGCAGAACTGCCGGTGGTCGCTTTCCGACTGGTCTAAATCACTCCGCTCGCTTGAGCAGATAAACTCCGCTTACCTCATCGCGGGTCGGCGCGGGATTTCCGGCGTGCTTGAAAGCTTCGCTGATCTTTTCTCTCCTCGCCTGCGACATGACAGCAAATTCCGGGGCGTAAGGCCACGCGGCTACGATCTCCCAGCCGCTCTCGCGTGCCGCATCCAACAGCGCCTGTCCCTGGAGATGGTCTGCTGGACGAAGGCGCTCGATTGCATCATTCGCAGCCCCGCCTGTCATACGCCGGAAAGCGTCAAGCGAGGCCACGTCGAGCAGCCAGCGCCGAATCCCGGAAAGCTTCGACGCTTGTTCTGCGATTGACGTAAAGATTGCTTTCGGCAAATACATCAGCAAGCCTTCGCTGATCATCAGAGCCGGGCCGCGGCCAACAGCCTCGAAAAGCTGAGCGCGCGCCTCTGGACTTGCGAGATCAACCGCAAGGCGTTCCACCCGGCAGCGAGGGGCGTCCGAATCCAGGCGACTGTGCTTATACTCGAGAATGCCATCAAAGTCGGCCTCGATCCAGCGCAGCGTGGGCGGCAGCTCAAGCCGCCATGGCCTGGTATCGAGACCCGCGCCGAGGTTCGCTACGGTCTCGACTTGTCCGCTTCGTACCATCTCCAGGATCAGCTCGTCCATCAAGCGGGCGCGCAATCCGACGACGAAGCTCACCAATTCCAGAAACCACCCGGAGCGCGCAAATACCATTCCGCGTTCGCCGGCCAGACGCTCGGCAAACGGATCGCGCACTTGGCCGTCTTCGCGCCCGGTTTCGATCGCGCGACACGCCGCCACCATCAGCGCCGTATCGCTCACGTGCTCGAATTCAGCTTTCATGGGATTCCATCCTCGGACGACAGGTCGCGGAGCCTATTTCACAACCAAGGGGGAGAGACTCCAATCGGCTCCAGGCGGTCGAATTCCCAGCAGGTAATGACCGGGATTGAGCCGCGAAACGTCGAGCCGCGCCGTGAGAGCCGGCCTAGTGCCTTTTACTGCCGCGCTACCAGGCGTGGTAATCAGCACTCTTTCTGATTCCGTGAGCACGCCCACCTCGTAAGGCCCAGTGCGGCTCCCTGGCGTCAGGTAGAGCGTCAAATCCGCAATGCCTCGCCTCAACACCATCGGCCCTTTGCTTTCGGCGCTGTTTCCGCCCAAACCGCGAAACATGAGCTGCGTACTCATATCAAAGGCCGCGGGGTACTCGTGTGGAAGGCCGTGGCGCGCTCTCACTACAAGCCATGCTGCAACGCAAATAATTACGATCACCGCCGCTGCCGCCAAAAGCTTTGTCCGCTTCGCGCGCTGTGCTACCTTGCGGAACCTTGCGAAATCGTTGTAGCAAGGTGAGCACCGGGACATATGGAGGATAAAGTCCTGGTGCTGCGCCAGTTGTGCGTTATCGCGGGCGAGGGTCTGGATCAGGTCCTGGGAAGGACATCCTTCGCGGTTAGGGTTGGGGAACGCCGTCGAGAAGACAGAACGTCCGGCCTTGAGCAGCCGTTCTTCTTCGCGCTTCGACAGCGGTCTGGTGTCATCGGGGGGATTGTTGCTCAATGTTGTTGTCAGGCCTCAATAGGTGGGCCCAGGCTCATTCTTGGGGCCGCTTTGCGCGAATCGCCTCATTCGCGCCAGGCCGCGCTCAAGTTGTTTCTGCACAGCCCTTGGTTTCATGCCGACGATGGTACCAATGTCCTTGGGCTTATAGCCCTGGGACCAAAGCACGCAAATCTTTCGCGTTCGCTGGTCCAAAATTGCCAGGGCCTCTTCAGTCAGTATCTTCGCTTCAAGCTTATCCACGGCTAAAGCGTCCGAAGTGGCCGGATGATCGGCAAGCTCTTCCGGGTCGAGGTATTCGAACTTGCTGGCTCGGCGGAGGAGCCTCCTCGCTTCGTTCATGAGCGACTGCAACAGATACGCGCGATAGTTCCGAACCGGAGTTTCTGCGTCCGCCGCCACAACACGACCAACTACGTGGTCCAAAAAGATATCGTGGTCAACCGAGGCGGGAAACACTAATGCCGAGTACTCTTTGATCTTGGGCAAGGCGTCACCAACCGCCCGAAGCAAGGCGTGGCGTCTCTGAGTATCCTTAATCCCTTCCACTGAAGTCACATAAAAAGAGGGTCGATCCGGCTCATCCTTCATACCTCAACCTCGACACCCCTCCCTTGTCTTAGGAACTTCGCACGACCTCACAAAAAATTCAACAAAATTTTCTTCTCGCCCTGTCGCAATTCGCCCTTCTCAAGACTCTTGTATATGGGGAGGCAAGACGCCTCCCAAAACAAAGCGAACCAAGGAGGGCACGACCGTATGAAGTCGGCTATTGAATTTTTGCGCGCTAAGGCGGCGCGCGCGTGGCGCGGACCGCTGCGTTTTGGCGTTCTGCCAATCGCGGCGTGCATGGCCCTGGCCGAGAGCGCCTTCGCCCAGGGAGTTGGGAATTCGCCTTGGGAGAATGCGGTTCAGGTTTTGCAGACGGCATTCACTGGACCTATTGCGACGGGCCTCGCGCTGGTGGCTATCGTCGTAGGGGGCCTGTCGTTTGCG
>CADDZE010000116.1 GCA_902812465.1 Acidobacteriota bacterium
CCCAACCCCACGCTAGGGGAGAGGCTGAGGAATCGACCGGCAGCGGACCTCTGTCATAATCCCTTTGTATGCGATACGTGATCGTGGGTACGGCCGGCCACATCGACCATGGCAAGTCGGCGCTGGTCAAGGCTCTGACGGGCACCGACCCCGACCGCTGGGAAGAGGAAAAGCGCCGCGGCATCACCATCGACCTCGGCTTCGCGCACCTCGAGCTCGGCGACGGCATTCGCGCGGGCTTTATTGACGTTCCCGGCCACGAGCGCTTCGTCAGGAACATGCTGGCGGGCGCGGGCGGCATCGACGTCGTCCTCCTAGTGGTGGCGGCCGACGAATCCATCAAGCCCCAGACCCGCGAGCATTTCGAAATCTGCCGTTTCTTGGGCATTCCTAAAGGCTGCATCGTCATCACCAAATGCGACCTGGTGGAGCGCGACATCCTGGACTTGGTGAAGCTCGAGGTGCAGGAATTGGTGGCCGGGTCGTTTCTGGAAGGGGCGCCGGTGGTCGCCACCAGTGTGCGCACAGGCGAGGGGCTGGAGACGCTCAAGGGGGAGCTCCGCCGCCTGGCGGAGAGCGTCACTCCGAAGCCAGCGGACCGGCCCTTCCGCCTGCCTATCGATCGCGCCTTCGTCATGAAGGGTCACGGCACAGTGGTGACGGGTACGCTGATCGCCGGCTGCGTGAAGAAGGATGCCGAAGTCGAGCTGCATCCCTTGGGCCGGCGGTTGCGCGTGCGCGGCCTCGAAGTTCACAACCAGAGCGTCGAGATGGCGGTGGCAGGCCAGCGTACCGCGCTCAACCTGGCAGGCATCGAGGCACGCGAGGTGGCGCGCGGCATGGCCCTTTCGGAGCCCGGGATGTTCCGCCCCGCGGACCGGCTGGACTGCAGCCTTGCCCTGCTGGGTACGGCCCGGCCCCTCAAGCACCGCGCACGAGTCCATTTTCACTGCTGGAGCGCCGAAACGGTGGCCGAGGTGGTGCTGCTGGAAGGCAAGGAGTTGAAGCCGGGTGGGCAAGGCTTTGCCCAGCTCCGCCTGGCCAGCCCCGGCCTCTTTTTGCCCGGCGACCGTTTCATTATCCGCCAGCTCTCGCCGGTCACCACGATGGGCGGCGGCACAATTCTGGACATCCAACCCCCGCGCCACCGAAGTGGCGATCCGGAAGTGCGGCGCGCCCTCGAGACGCTGGAGCGTGGCGATGCGGAGGCACGACTCATCTTCCTGCTCCGCCGGTACGCAGAGGCTTCGCCCGCCCAGCTCGTGGCGCGGACCGGGTGGGCGCCGGCCGAAGTGCTGCGAGTAGCCAAGCTGCTGGAGGCCAGCCAACGCCTGCTGGCGGTGGGGCAGCCGCTCGCTCTCTTTGCCCAGATCGATTACTACCATCGGCTCCAGCAGGGCGTGCTCCGCGTGCTCGACGCCTTTCATAACTCCGAACCGCTCCTGCCGGGCCTGCCCCGGGAGGACCTGCGGGCACGCGTGGCGGCGGAGCTTCGTCTGCAGGACAACCAACCATCGCCCCTCGTCTTCAGCGCTGCCTTGCAGGACCTGGCCCGGCAAGGAAAGGTCGAAACCAGCGGCGAACTCGTAGCCATACCGGGACGCGCGGCTCAGCTGAACGCCGAAGAGGCAGCGGCGCGGGAACAGATCAGCGCCGCCTTCGAGCGGGCGGGGCTCGCCGTGCCAGACGCCCGTGAAGTACTGGCCGGACTGCGCCTCGAACGCCCGCGCGCCCAGCGCATCCTGCAGATGCTGGTGAGAGAGGGAGTGCTCGTCAAGGTGACAGAGGGGCTGATCTTCCATCGTTCCGCCCTCCAGAAGCTGCGCGACCTGCTGGCCCGCCGCAAAGCTTCCAGCAACCGAATCGACGTCGGCACTTTCAAGGAGATGACCGGCTTGAGCCGCAAGTACGCCATTCCCCTGCTCGAATACCTGGACCGCGAGCGCATCACGCGCCGCCAGGGAGACATCCGAATCATCCTTTAATGCCCATTCGTCGCTCACCATCCCGTCGCGCATACTGGCGTTCCACCTTATCGCCGCGCTCCGGTGGCCGCGGCGGCTTTTCCGAAGACGCGCCGGAAGATGGCGTCCACGTGGCGCAAGGGGCGCGCGAGGGAAAAGGCGGCGGCGATTTCCCGGGGTGTGAGGTGGCGGCGGATGTCCGGGTCCGCCTCCACCAGGGCCCGGAAGTCTTCCCGCGTCTCCCAGACTCGCATGGCATTGCGCTGCACCCAGCGATAGGCTTCTTCGCGTGATACGCCCTTCTCGACCAGGTCGAGCAGCAGCTGCCCAGAGAAGATCAGGCCCCGGAGGTGGTTGAGGTTTTCCTGCATGCGCTCCGGATAGACCAAGAGCGTCTCAATCAGGCGAGTGGTGCGGGCCAGCATGTAATCCACTAGGATCATCGAGTCGGGGAGGATGACGCGCTCGACCGAGGAGTGGGATATGTCGCGCTCGTGCCAGAGAGCCACGTTTTCCAGCGCCGCCTGGACGTTCGCCCTCACGACGCGCGCTAGTCCGCAGATCTGCTCAGCCGTCACCGGATTGCGCTTGTGGGGCATGGCGGAGGAGCCCTTTTGCCCGGCGGCGAAGTATTCCTCGGCTTCCCGCACTTCCGTGCGCTGCAACCCGCGCACCTCGAGGGCCACTTTGTCCAGCGAGCTGGCGATCACGGCGAGCGTGCAAAGCAAGAAGGCGTGCCGGTCGCGAGATACTACCTGAGAAGAGATGGGGTCGGCGCGGAGTCCCAGCCGCGCGCAGATCTTCTCTTCGAGCGCCGGGCTGAGGTGCGCATGCGTCCCCACGGCTCCGGAGATCTTGCCTACACGCATTTGTTCGGCGGCGGCCGCCAGGCGCTGGCGGTTGCGCTCATTTTCCGCGTACCAATTGGCGAGTTTCAGGCCGAAGGTGATGGGCTCGGCGTGGATGCCGTGCGTTCGGCCGACCATCGGCGTGTTCTTGAACTCGAAGGCGCGCTTCTTCAGCACTTCTCCGAAGCGTTCGAGGCCCGCCTGGAGCAGCTCGCAGGCCGCGCGCACCTGCAGGGCCTGAGCGGTGTCCACCACGTCGTTCGAGGTCAGCCCGTAGTGCAGATAGCGCCCTTGGGGGCCGATGTGGCTCGCCACCTCGGTGGTGAAGGCAATGACATCGTGCTTCACCTCTTTCTCAATTTCGAGAATGCGCTCGACGGAAAAGCGCCCCTTGCGACGAATGGCCCGTGCCGCACGCTGGGGGATCAGGCCCGCCTCCGCCTCGGCTTCGGCTGCCGCCACTTCGACCTCCAACCAGCAGCGGAACTTATTTTCATCACTCCAGATGCGGCCCATCTCCGGCCGCGTGTAGCGTGGAATCATGGTTCTTCGTCCTCACACATCGCCGATGGCCCAGACCTCCCTTCCCGGTCTTGCCCAAAAGTCTGCCTGACGTCCGCGGGCGCCGCATCACCAGCGAAACACCGCCGTAGGCGCCGACTGGGAAGCCAGGTGAAGCTGTGGCGAACCGCGATTGCCGAGGCGGAGGGCCTCGAGAGCCGAGAGGCGCGCAATCTCGGGGTGATTGTTAATCTCGCTGAGGTGCGCTAGCACCAGCACCTGGGCCTGGCCGTCGAATTCTTCGCTCAAGAAGCGCGCCGTAGCCAGGTTCGAAAGGTGGCCGTGCCGCCCCATCACGCGCTGTTTGACAAACCAGGGGTAGGGCCCGACTTTCAGCATCTCCAGATCGTGGTTGGACTCGAACACCAGCGCGTGGCAGCCGCGCACGTGTTGCTTCACCACCTCGGGAATAAACCCGAGGTCGGTCACCACCGCCACCTTGATGCCTTGCGACTGGAAGGTGAAGGCAACCGGATCAATCGCGTCGTGCGGCACGGAGAAGGGTGCAATCTCGACATCACCGATCTGGAACCGCTTCCCGGGCGTGAACGTTTCGAAAGCGTCCAGCTTCGGATCCCACTGGATCACTCCGCGTGTGGGCTCGGAAAGGTAAATGGGTACGCGCAGATCCAGGGCAATCTTGCGCAGGCCGGCGATGTGATCCAGGTGTTCGTGGGAAATCAGCAGGGCGGTGCAGGATGAAGGAGACTCGCCAATGGCCGCCAGGCGGGCGTAGGTCTCCTTCTTGCTCAATCCGGCGTCCACCAGCAGGCGGGTGGTTTCCGTCGCGATCCAGGTGGCGTTCCCCCGGCTGCCGCTGCCCAGAACGCAGAGACGGACGCTCATAGTATGGTCAACAACGGGCGGCGGGCCGGCGAGTTTCGGCGTCTGCCATCGCTGCCGCCTCGGGTGTCAGAGCGGGCGGCCCCCGGGGCGCTCACCGTCAGCCGGCGCTCCAAACCACCCCCGGCTAGCAGGCCAGGTCCTGCCGCCGGATCCGGGTGCCGTTCAGCGGGCCCAGCACCGTCAGCGCGATACGGTCCGACTGCAGCAACTCGCGCGCCACGCTTTGCACGTCAGCCGCGGTGACGGCATCCACCTGCCGCCCGATCTCGTCCAGCGAGATGTAGCGGCCAAAATACATCTCCTGGCGGGCCAGATTGGACATGCGGCTCATGGTGGACTCAAGGCCCAGCAGCGTGCTGCCCTTCAGATAGTCCTTGGCGCGCTGGAGCTCCGGCTCCCCAAGGGGCTCGGCCTTCAGCCGCGCCAGCTCGGCCACAATCAGGTCCACCACTTGACGCACGTTCTGCGGAGCCGTGGCGGCGTAGACGCTCAAGCAGCCCGCGTCGCTAAACGTGCTCAGTCCCGAAAAGACCGCATACGCCAGCCCGCGCTTCTCGCGGATGTTTTGAAACAGCCGCGAGCTCATACCGCCCCCCAGCACCGTGTTGAGAACATAGCAGGCAAAGCGCTTTTCGTGGGCGTGGGGATAGGCCGGGGTGCCCAGGCAAATGTGGACTTGCTCGAGGTTCTTCTTGTGATGGTGACGGATAACCGGGTGGGCTACCGGGGCCGCTCCGGGCGGGGCTGCTTTCCCGGCTGGCAGGTGGCCAAATTCCTTGTATGCCAACTCCGCAATCTGTCCGTGCTGCAGGTGGCCCGCCGCGGCGATGATCATATTACGCGGTGTATAGAAGCGGCGAAAGTATGCACGGAGGCGCGGCCGGTTAAAGCTGCCGACTGTCCGGCGGGTTCCCAGGATGGGGCGGCCGAGCGCATGGCCGCGCCAGTAGTTCTGGGTAAAGATCTCGTGTACCAGGTCGTCGGGCGTGTCCTCCACCATCTTGATCTCCTCCTGGATCACCTTGGACTCCTTGGCAATGTCCTCAGGCCGGAGGAGGGGGTTCTTGACCAAATCAGCGAGGATCTCGAAGGCTCGCGGCACGTGCTCGTCCAGCACCTTGATCGAGAAGCTGGTGCATTCCTTGGCCGTAAAAGCGTCGAGATGGCCGCCAATCGCGTCCGCGGCGCGGGCGATTTCCTCGGCCGTGCGGTGGGTCGTACCTTTGAACACCATGTGTTCGAGGAAGTGCGAAATGCCGTTCTCGGCTTGGCTCTCGTGGCGTGAGCCGACACGCAGCCAGATACCGAGGGCCACCGAGCGCACGGCCGGCATCGCCTCCGTAATGAGCGTAATGCCGTTGTCCAAGACCTCTTTGATTACCTGGGGCATGGCTCTGTTAAAGGAACAGCAACGTGATCAGGATTCGGGCCCGTCAGGGCTGCCCGGTCAATCAAACGTACCACGAAATGCACGGAAGCGGAATAGACGCCGACACGTCCGTGTCAAGCTCGGCGGGCGGTGGCCCGCAACCGCTCGTCGAGGGGTAAGTTCTTGCTTGCTCGTGCGTTGTTTTGGGTTGGTAGCTGTGAATTTCTGTTTTGTGTTTTCTGGCCTCCGGTGGTGGCTAGGGTAGGCGATCTATGTATTTTCAATCACTTGGTGGCTTCGAACCTGTCG
>CADDZE010000117.1 GCA_902812465.1 Acidobacteriota bacterium
TCTGCAACTCCAATCACAGCTTAACCCGAGCGACAGAGACCAGTTTTTCTCAGCCCCGACTTGTCGGGCGCCCGCCCGGTGCGGCCGCATGGCCGTTTCCTTTTTATCCGTTCACCACAGGTCGGGACTTACCCACAGATTCTGCTATAGAGCCGCTTTTCGTATGGTCCGCCCAAGGACAAGCTATCCCGAGCACAACGAAGTTGAGTCGTCTTGAAGGAAACATCGGAGCGGTTGACGTCAAGCTGACGCCGGACGATCTCCGTGAGATCGCAAAGGCCGCGTCGAAAATCGTGATTCAAGGGGCTCGGTATCCTGAAGAGATCGAGCGGATGACCTATCGCTAAGCAGGGAACGGTGTCTTTAGGAGCGACTGGCCGAAAGATGAACTGCGCCGGATGGCAGAAACCGATGACCTGCACATGGCGCCGTTCCGGGAAGACGGCAAGACGTACGGCACGCCGACGTGGATTTGGTCGGTGGTGGTCGATGACGCACTCTACGTCCGCGCCTACAACGGGAAGCAATCTCGTTGGTATCAAGCCGCTAGGCGGCAGAAGGCGGGGCGGATCACGGCGGCCGGCATGACCAAGGAGGTCACTTTCGAGCCATTTAGCGGCCCGATCAACGACCTCATCGATGAGGCGTACCGGGCGAAGTATCAGGGCAGCCCGTATCTTAAGCCGATGATCGGCGCTCGCGCACGGTCGGCGACGGTCAAAGTGAGGCCGCGAAAAACCGATGGCCGTTCACATCCAGCGAAATAAGGAAGGAGAACATGGAAATCAAACGAGCCGGCTCGCAACCGTCTGCCGAAGGAGCCCGAGTGGTTTACGGGCAGCGTTCGCATCGATCCGCTTTTTCAGGCGCCCGACCCGGCGCGGGTCTCATATGCCAGCGCGACCTTCGAGCCTCGCGCGGACGGCTTGGCACGCCCATCCACTGGGTCAAACTCTCACCGTCACGGCGGGCTGTGGTTGGGCCCAGCCAGAAGGAGGCTCCATTCAAGTCGAGCAACTACCACTAAACGGACGCCGCTACACAGACCTTGCGGCACTCACTTCAGGCGTGGCCAAAGTTATCGAGGGCCCCGTCAATGGCGGCAGCTCGCCCACAAACGGGAACACCGGCGGCAACTTTGCTGTCAATGGGGCTCGCGGCGATCAAAACAACTTCGTTCTCGACGGCATCCAGAACAACTCCAACGATAACGGTGACATTTCGTTTCTCAGCAGCCCCGACGCCATTGCGGAATTCAAGATTCAGACGACAAACTATTCCCCGGAATTCGGCCGCAGCGCCGGAGGCGTGGTAAACGCCACAACCAAATCCGGAACGAATGCCTTCCACGGAGACCTTTTTCAATTCCTGCGTAACGATGCTCTCGACGCTCGTGGATACTTTGAACTTGCAGGCCAGCCTAAGGCCCCCTATAAGCAAAATATGTTTGGCGGCACATTCGGCGGGCCCATCAAGAAGGACAAAACATTTTTCTTTGTGGATTATCAGGGCAATCGGATTCATCAGTCCAACACGTACATTTATACGATCCCGACTCAAACCGAGCGCGTGGGGAATTTCGCCGATATCCTCGACTTGCGTACTCAAACGGGAGTGGACGCGTTAAACCGACCGATTTACAAGGGCGAAATCTATGACCCGGCGACCACACGGACTATCAATGGGAGCGTCGTGAGGGACGGTTTCGGATTCGACCCCGCCACCCGGCCTGCCTACAGCAACGGCCAACATGATTCCCAACGGGCGCATGAGCCAATTGGCCCTGAACGTCCTCGCTCTGTATCCAAACCCCACTCTAAGTAATGTTTTGGCGAACAATTATGACGTCAATAAGCCTCCCACAAATCAAGCGGATCAGTTTGACGTGCGGATCGATCAGAATGTCTCCACCAAGACGCAGATCTTTGGAAGGTACTCGTTCGATAAAGAACTGCGGGTTGTAGCGCCCCCATTTGCAGGGATTGCCGACGGGGGAAGCTACAACACAGGCACGCGGCCCATGAAGGCACAGGCGGCTGCATTTGCCTGGACTCAGACTTTAAGTCCCACGATGGTCAACTCACTTCGCCTGGGGTTCAACAGGGTGCATTATGTTTCCAACTTGCCAGAGTATGGCCAGGTATATCCGTCGGCAGGCCTGTTAGTCCCCGGCCAGCCTGACGACCCTGCCATTAACGGTCTGGCGTTGTTTTCGCCTTCTGGATACCGCAGGCTCGGAGAGCCGGCGTACACCCCTACCTGGAGTGTCAGCCAGCAGTTCGTGATGAATGACACCTTCAGCTGGATCCACGGAGAACATACCATCAAGGTGGGTCCCCAGATCGTCGGGGATCAGTTTAACTTGCTTCAGATTGGCCAACCGCGGGGGAATTTAGGATTCAGTGGCCAATTTACGGCAATTGATCCCGGCAACGAGCAAGGCACTGGCAACTCGGTTGCCGATATGCTTTTAGGCCTTCCGAATTACGCCAGGATTTCCACCGTCGCTTACTTTGGAAACCGCCAGAAAGTCTATGCTGGGTTTGTGCAGGATACTTACAAAGTTTCCCAGTCCCTGACGCTCGATTTGGGGATGCGTTACGATTACACCACTCCTCTAGGAGAAGCGCATCACCGGATGAGTCAATTTCTGGTACGCGACGGGGCAGATCATTACGGCCGGCACTCCCGGCTATCCCTCAAACCTCGAGGTAACGGATAAGGCCGATTTCGCACCGCGTTTAGGCATTGCCTACCGCCCGCTCGGTTCCCAGGGGCTAGTTTTGCGTGCCGGATACGGGCGCTTCTTCTCGCCTCAGGAAATTCGGACCGGAGATCCTCTCCAGCTTGCCTACAACCTGCCGTTCTTTTACGAACCCATATTTACGAGCGACGGGTTAACGCCATGCATTACCTTGACTACCGGATGGCCTCCACTCAACCCGGCCGATGCCGTGCTCCCGAGTGTCACCAGCCAGGACTGGTACCCTCACACTCCTGTCGTAGACGAGTGGAATCTCAATCTGGAGTATCAACTTCCTGGTCAGGTCCTGGTGACTGCGGCCTATGTCGGGAATAAAGCCACTCATCTTCAAGTCCTTGTGGATCGGAACCAGATTCCCACTCCCGGGCCCACGTTCGAGCAGTCGCTCAGACCCTATCCGCAGTATGGACCGTTCGCTTCCATCGAGAACCATGGAAATTCCACCTATGAGGCCCTCCAGCTCACGGTGGAAAAGCGAACCAGCCATGGTCTCTATTTTCTGAGTGCCTTCACTTACGGAAAAGCCATCGACGACCAGCCGGAGATTTGCTGCAACTCACCATGGCCTCAGGATAGCTATAACCTTAGGGCTGAGAAGGGCCTTTCGGATTTTGACAATCGTGCGCGCTGGGTGACGAGCTTTGACTACGCTCTGCCCGTTGGCCAGGGGCAGATGTTCCTAAGCCAAAACAAGGGTCTTGGCTATGCTTTGGGTGGTTGGCATGTCGGCGGAATTATCACGTTCCGTTCCGGCTTCCCCTTTTCGCCCCAGACGAATGCCGATCCAACCAACACGGGTAGCCAAGGGCTTTTGCGGACCAATCGCATCGGCAGCGGTACGCTTGCTAATCCAACTCCCGATCTGTGGTTTAACGTCGATGACTTTCCTGTGCCCACCTGCTGTTCCTTCGGCAACGCCGGCAAAAACATTCTGGAAGGCCCGGGCGAGAAGAGCGCGGACATATCGTTTCGCAAGTATTTCGACTTCACCGAGCGATATCGCCTGGAGTTCCGGGCCGAGTTTTATAACGCGTTCAACAACCCGGTGTTCTCTCAGCCAGATCCATTCGTCACCGATGGCCCTGGAGCCTCAGGAGTTATTACCAGCACTGTGATACCGCAGCGTCAGATCCAGCTGGCTTTGAAGTTACATTTCTGAGTCTTCCCGAACGTGTGCCAGAGTTCGTTGGAAATGAGCGGCGGCTCGGTTCACTTAACGCCGCCTTTTTCTGAATTGCGGTCCTTTTTTTTCAAGGACGCTTCCAACATCCACAGATAGCAGTAGCCCATGATCTTGCGAAGATTCTTCATCAGCAGGGCGGCGGCCCAGCGCAGGACCATCTTGCCATCGCGCCAGCGGCAGACCTTTCGAGTTGGCAGGCGGACTCCGCCCTGCCGCCGACCCTCTCTCGATGCCTGGTCTCGACCACCGTGATCGAGAGTCGCCATAGGTGGGGCGACAGGCGAGGACGCGGAAGATCGCAATCGTTACATTCTGGTACAGCGCACGTACGACAGGCGCTCCAAGAAGTTCTCCACACCCAAACGTAAGAAACCACGACGGGTGGACTTGAGCCGTGAGTTGCCCCGGATACTGCTACAAGGTCGCGACCAGAGGCTACGAGAGGCTCTCGCGAAGGGCCGAGACAATGTCTCCGAGGAGCTCTTTTTCCCTCGGAAGCGGGCACCGTTCTCGAACTGAGCAACTTGGTCTGCCGACACTTTCTAGCGCTTCTTCAGGGAACGGGGCTGCGTCGGGTCCGATTTTACGATCTGCCTCACACGTTCGGCAGTCTGCTGATCCGAGCCGGCGCACTCCTGACCGATGTTCGTCATCAGATGCGCCGCTCGAGCATCAAGATCACCGTGGTATCTATGGTCACAGGATTCCCCGGGGCTGACAGCGCCTACATGGAGTGTTTGGACAAGCCTCGCGCCTAAAACAAGTCCGCAAGAATCCGCAACCTAGGGATCTACCTGTGCTAAGGCCTTCACGGCAAACTACTGAAAAGATTGGGGTGAGCGACGGGATTTGAACCCGCGACATCCAGATCCACAGTCTGGCGCTCTACCAGCTGAGCTACGCTCACCGCACGCGAGCACTATTCCCTCTTTTCTAGCACTGGGATCCAAGGGGAGTCAAACACGGGCTCACGTCGTAACCGGTAGGCCGAGGCTCGGAGGGGTCAGGCTCGGACGTTTGCCGCTTAGTTTCTGTCTCTCCAACAGGTTGCACCTTCTTTTGCTTGAGGGGCGCGAGCAAGCCTGTAAGCCGAATTCTGTTTCCCGAAGCGGTCCCCACAACCCCACCGCATCCGGGACGGTGATCATTCCTCTAGCTCCGCCATTGCTGGCGGAGTCCAGCGACCTACCCGAGAGTTGATCGCGGGACGGGCCATCCCTCCTCTCCTATTTGGTCTTGCTCCGTGTGGGGTTTTCCCTGCCGCCGGCATCGCTGCCGGCGCGGTGCGCTCTTACATTAAGCCCGCGAAGGGGCCGCACCTTTTCACCCTTACCCTGGCCGAGCCAGGGCGGTATGTTTTCTGTGGCACTCTCCGTACCGCAGGCGTACGGCCCCTCACCGGAGCATCCACCTGCGGCCCTGGCCGTTAGCCAGCACATTGCCCTGCGGAGTTCGGACTTTCCTCTCCCTCGTCCATGCTTGCCCCGCGACGCGGGACGCTCGGACGAGGCAGCGATCACCCGGCTTGCCCGCACCTAATTGTATGATAGGTTCTGAGGCTCCGGCGGGTCAACCCGTTGAATGACTGCCAGGGCTGGCACCCCGGTGGTAGCTGCGATTCGCAATTGGCGCTGCTGTGGACACTCAAGATGGAAGACTCTGAGTTGAAATCGGAAGCAGCACCGAGTTCCCGCGGGCGGCTCCTAGCCAGCTTGCTGGCAGTGATCGTGGCCCTTGTGCTGCCAGCCCTGGCAGTCATTCAAC
>CADDZE010000118.1 GCA_902812465.1 Acidobacteriota bacterium
GTAACAGCGATCGAAGACCGAGCCGAAGCCGCCCGCCTGACCCTCCAAACACTCGAATCCCGCGGCGGCCACGACGCCGAACTAGCCCGCAACGCCGTCGTCATCGTCTCCGAGTCCACCGACGCCAAACGCAGCATGAGCGGCGACGCGCTCAAACGCGCCAAGGACGAAGCTCAGAGGATTGCCGAGGGCTTCACCCCGCACGTACGGGCCGTGGTCCGCATCCCCTACGACCTCGCGCTGGTCAACGGCCCCATCCGCTACGACGCCCTCCAACCGGTCACCCAGCGTGCGTGGCTCGCCGCGGCTGCCGCTGTGGCCAAGGGTTTTTAGGCGACATGATGCATATGCTTCCGGCGCCAAGAAACCCCAGGGCAACACGTCAAAAAGGCGACACGCGCCCGCTTTCTGGCCACATCCTCGAGCGCAAGCGGGTCAGTCCAGTGTTCCTCAATGTAATTCACTGCATCTCGGCCAGCGAACCAGAAAACGGCATTACGGCGGTGGAGGCCAGTCCGTTGCGAGGATCAGTTTCTGTTTCAACACGCCGGGGGCTGTTTCTGTTTCAATACCGAGGCAGGGAAGTTCCCGGTGGTAGTTTCAGTTTCAGAGGAGCTGGAAGGTCCAGCATTTCACTCCTTCAGGGCCGTCAGGTTTCCCGGCCCGACCACTCTAATGAAGTAAAAGCAGCCCCGGCTGCTGTAGTTCAAAGGACAGGGATGATGGCTCCAACTACTCGTACAGGCAGGCGCTCCAAAGGCGACCGTAAATTCGTCGGATTCCGCATCGCTACCCCGAAAGCCGATGCAATGGAAGAGATTGCCAAAGCGGAGGGGTACCAGTACGTCAGCGACTGGCTGTCGGATGTGGTCGAAGAGCGCCTGGCCAACACTAGACTTCACGCAATCGTTCAGCAGGAGGAGTTGCCACTTGGGCGCCTAGCTTCTTAAAAAGTTGACGGCCCCCACAAGGAGGGCCGTCGAAGCTTCTGATTCACGTACTGGGATGCTTGCCGGCGAACAGTCCGCGAATCGTTTGGAAGTCCTTCACAGGGCTTCATTTGTGTAGCAAAACCGATCTGCCAGGACCGGTCTCTTTTCATTGCCTGTCACAGCAACTCTCCCCGAAAGGATTGTTCTCATCGTACATGGACTCCCATGTGCGTCGCCAGCCATACCTGTTTCTGGCGTGTCGCGCAACCTCTCCTCATCTTGCTCGCCCGCGGAAGCTTGGGCCGCCCTTGCACCTCTTCTCGCAGGTCAGCCGCGGGTCCGCCTTTCTAAGGACGCTGGCAAGTCCTATCCGCAAAAACATGAACGGAACCTCACCGAGGCACTTCCTTCTGTTCCTGCTGCCGTCCGAATTTTCGGCAAAGACGGCACCTGTGCCGCGATCTTTCTTGACTTCGACTCCTCTGTAGCCGGGCAGGACTGGGTCCAAGCCGACGTTCGGGCCGTCCAAACGTGGCTGCATTCGGTCGGGGCCCGCTGGATCGAGGACTACTCGCCCAACGGCGGCCGCCACGTCTACGTCCCGCTTGCGCAGCGGGTCACTTTCTCTGAAGCGCGTGATCTTGTCGAGGCGCTGGGCACCCGGTACCGGACCCTGGACAAGACCCCGCACCAGAACTTGCTCCACGGTTGCATGCGAACCCCCGGGTCGCCGCACAAGCGTGGCGGTCACCAGGAGCTGGCGATGAGCCTGTCCATGGCCTACGACATCGTCCGCCGACCCAACAGCGCAGCGGTCTGGGCTGCAATGACCAGAGACCTAGCCGCCGAGATCAAGGCGGTCCGTGCCCTCCGCCTGGAGGAAACCTTCACACCGGTTACCGCCGATGCACCCGTCAGCGAGCAGCCTAATTCGGGCCGTATGTCGCGTGCCATGCAGGTGCTCGCCCAGACAGGAATGTACGACACGAACCGGTACGCCTCGGACTCCGATGCACGTCAGGCAGTCATCGTTGGCGCTGCGGCCGCCGGCCTCGAACTGGTCGATGTTGAACGCCGGATGCTCCAGGGAAGCTGGCCCGGACTGGCCTCCTTCTACGCACGGTACGCCGCCCGGCACCGGCTCCCAGCCCTCCGCAGGGACTGGATGAGCGCCCTCAAATACCTCAGCAAAAACCCGGCCAACGCTAAAGGGAAAAACAATGTCCACAGATCCCCCACAAGCCAGCCAAATACACAGGGGGGGCAAAGAAAGGGCCTAACCCCAATTTCAAATCCCGATGCAGAGCATCGGTTCATCCGAACCTGGCGCAATGCACTCAGGATCAGGGAAGTGAACTACCAGCAGTCCAGGACAGGGATGGCAAGGAGGATGGTGTTGCGGGCACTGGGGGAGGCAGCCCACATGACTGCTTCACGGTTTATTGAATTCGGGGTCCGATCCATTGCTGTGGCTACGGGCCTTGACCACACCACCGTCGGTGTTCACCTGCGGGAGCTGCGTGCTGAGAAGGATCCCATGGTCACCTTGGTTGAAGAAGCCCGTGGAACAAAGGGAGATCTATACATGCTCACTGTCCCCGAAGAGCTTAAGGGCGCAGCCGAAGACGCCACCTGGCAGAAGGGGAAGATCCACGCCCTTCGGCCGGCCTTCCGGGAACTGGGTTTGCCGGCGGCATTTGTCTACGAAGCCCTGGAGCACTCCCCCGGCCTGTCCACGACCGAGATTGTAGGCGTCACTAGGCTGTCCCGTTCTGCCGTCCACGAAGCTCTCGAAATCCTCGCCGCCTGGAACTTGATCAGCCGCGACGCCGGTCGTGCCTGGTCAATCGTGGTGGCCACATCCCTCAAAGAGCTGGCCGAGCGGTTTGGAATAGTGGAAGCCGTGGCCGCCCAGGTTCAGCGCTACCGGACGGATCGCATCATTTGGCGTGAATGGTTGGCCAAGAACGTTAACACCGTCGCTGAGCTCCTCTCCCCCGATGATGACTACCCATGGGAGACGTTCGCGGGGCCGCCCGTCGACTGGTCACTCTCTGACATAGCGTTCCGTCGTGCCTGAACTGGCAGTACGGCCAGCACTGATTCGTGAGCATGCGCTACGGAGGGGATTGATTTGATGAGCGTTCCGCGAGCACGCCCCACGGCGGGTGCAACACCATGAGTGGGCCGCGGCGCGCCTCCCCCGTTAGGTCTGCTTCGTCCGGAATCATTGACTTAGAAGAAGGCCAGGCGTAAGAGCCGGCCTTCGAAGCTCAAGCCCGCAGTGGTGCACTCTGATCCCAGAGTGGTACCACACCGACACCACACTAGGACGGTATCCCAAGTGATCATTCTGGTCGCACATCAGAAGGGCGGGGTGGGCAAGTCCACCATCGCCGTGAATATAGCTGTAGAGTTCACCTCCAAAGGCAAGAGCGTCATCATTGTCGAGGCTGACCCGACTGTGAAGACGTCCAGCACTTGGGCCAAGGACCGTGAAGACAGCGGGTACTCCCCCATCACCACGGTTCGCCAGACCGGCAACCTTCGCGGGACGCTGCTCGATTTGGCGGATAAGTACGACGTCGTGATCGTGGATGCGCCGGGTAAGGATTCCTCGGAGATGCGGACAGCCATGACAGCTGCCGATCTCATGCTCGTGCCGATCCCTCCGAGCCAACCCGACCTCGACACGACCGAGAGCTTAGTCGTGACCATCAATCAGGCACGGGACTTCAATCCCGACCTGAAGGCGCTTGCCGTCCTCAACCGGGTTCCCACCAACGTGTTCTCTGACTCCGATTCCGAGGCACGCACTTACCTCGCCGATTTCCCCGAGCTGCGCATAGCCCGCACTAAGCTGCATGAACGCAAGGTTTATCAGACTAGCGTCTCGGAAGGGCTGGGTGTCGTAGAGATGAAGGATTCTAAGGCTAAGCGTGAGATCCAGCTTCTGACAGAGGAGGTCCTGGCATGGTGAGGCAGCGGGGTCGCACAGATCCGCAGACCGAGAAACAGATAGAGGCCTTTGCTGCTCAGGCAGAACAGCCTCTTGCCCCTGTAACGGCACTTCCACAGCCGGCCGAGCCGTCGGTGTATGAGGTTGGGAAATCCAGCACGTCGAGGACGCCGGCGGCTCCGAAGGCGACTGAGTCCTCCACCGCCAGGACACGCATCCTCGCTCCTGCTATGGAAGCCTGGAAACAGCGGAACCGCGAGCCCAAGGTCGGCGGTATCAACTTCCGTGCCAGCACCTCTCAGCTGGAGCTGCTGCGAACTGCGGCCCTCGTCGAGGAGATCAGCCAGCAAAAGATCTTGGAGCGCCTCGTTTGGCCCATCCTCGAGGACAAGTACGGTTCGGGGCTGTCCGAATAAGCCTCTCCCCCACTCCCCTACGTGTCTCCGCGGGCGGTACCATCCTTGGGTGGGTGCCGCCCGCAGTTATGTCTAGGCCCTGTCACTCCCCCTCCACTGCCTAGGTGTCTCCTCGACCGTTACGGTACTAGTGCGGTACTGGTGTGGTGTATCCGTCGTTGCCGCGGATGCCGGGGCCGGATGTGCGGATGGCGCGGGTGGTCGCGGGTGGTAGTGGGTGGTACTGGTTTGTGCTGGTACTGCGCTGCGGCGGTGTCAGTAGTAGCACGAGGCAGGGCTGGTGCTGGTGTGGTGCCGGTGTGGTGCTGATATGTACCGGTGTGGTACTAGTGCGGTACTGGTTTGGTATTGGCGGACGGGCCGGGGTGCCTGTGGTGTTGCCCCAGTGTGTTGCCGGTGTAGTACTAGTGCTGTACCAGCGTGACAGTGGTGCGTGTGCGGCGTTGGCGTGGTACTAGCAACGTACCGGTCTGGTACTAGTGCGGTACTGGTGTGGTGGCGGCAGCGCCCCTGCAGTACTAGTGCTGTACCAGTGTGGTGCTAGTGTGCACCGGTGCTGGTGTCGGACCGATCTGGTACTAGTGCGGTACTGGTGTGGAGTTAACGGACGAGCGGGGGTTTCCTGTGGTGTTGCGCCGGTGTGGTGTCGGCGTAGCACTAACGCCCGTACCAGGATGGTTCTGGTGCGCCAGTGTTGTTGGGCTGGTGCTGGTGCTGGTGCTGGTGTTGGTGCTGATGCTGTGCCGGGTCGGTACTAGTGGCGGTAAAGCCAGCCGAACACCGGCTCCGCGTGGTGTGTACGGGTGTGACATCGGCGTGCCGCCATTGTGGTACCCCGGGGGGTGTTTCGCCGCTTCCGCCCCACACCGGTGTTGTACCGGTGTAGTACCACGACGGGTAGAAGTAGGTGTTGCACTACCGCGGGGTACTGCACTGGTGGCGGTGATCAATATGTCTCTCTCCTACAGCCGCCTTCAGGTGAGCCACCTATGACGTGCAGGATTTTCCGGGACGATGGATGTTCGTGAGAGGCACCAGGGAATAGCTTCCTTGACGCGCCGAAGTGCAGTCGACTTATTCCGTGGGCGCTATAGACCCACCTCGGGGGATTCACCTGGAGTCGGGAAGGGGGAGGGGTACCTGCGGTTTAGTTCTCCGGATGCCCGCAGACCGAATGACCAATAACGACCGTTTCTGAGAGGCGATCATGGCAGCGATAGGGGAGAGGC
>CADDZE010000119.1 GCA_902812465.1 Acidobacteriota bacterium
CCCCAGCCCGCGGTGGCGGCGGCGGGCGCGCCCGCCACGCCCGGGAGCTGACCCAGCAGCGGCGAGGAGAGATCGTCGCCGCAAACCTAAGGAGAACGCCGGTGGCAAAATTCAGCGACCTGCCTCCCAAGTCGCAACTGATCGCTCTAGCGGCGATGGCCGTCCTACTGGCGGGAGCTCTCTTCTATTACTTCGTATGGCCGCTCAGCGCGCAGATCGACGCCTTGCAGAAGCAGGTGAACGATCTGCACGCCCAGAATGCGCGCAATAGGATTTTCGAGCAGGAACATGCGCGGTACGTCAAGCGGATCGCCGAAGCGCAGGCGCAACTCGAGTCGCTGCGCTCGATGGTGCCGGACGAGCCGGCCACGGATGAGTTTGTCCACCTGGTGCACGGTGCGGCGACCGAGTCCGCCATTCATCTGCGCACCTTCATCGCCGACCCGACCGTGGCCCGGGACCTGTATACCGAAATGCCGTTTCACGTGCGGATCGACGGCACCTACTATCAGCTGCGAAATTTCTTTGTGCGCCTCACCCAAGCGGAGCGCATCGTCGGGGTCACCAACCTGACCCTGGGTCCGCCGGCGGGAGGCGGTAAGGGGCAATACACCGTGCAGCCGGACGAGACGGTGGGAGCCAACTGCGTCGTCAAGACCTATTTCAAGAGTGCCCGGGCGCCCGCAGCTCAGTCTGCCGCTCCGCCAGCCAAGCGCTAGCCCTGGCGTGCTGGCGCAGAAAGCTCCGGCCGATTTCGCATGGGAGCTGCCGCTGGTGGGCGGGTGACAGCCCGGCGGCTTCTTGAGAGCGTACACCGGTTGCGGTAGCTGCGACCTGCATCCGTGTCGCAGGCTTCTCTGGCGCAAGGCCCACGGTCAGCGCACAACGCTGACCGTGGCTACCGTTTGAGCAAGCGCCCCTCCAAGGTGACGGCTATGAGCAAGAAAAACCAACCCGAGCCGCGCGGTGACAGGTCGGAGGTGATGGTCCGTGCCCGCCGGCTGGTTGCGGTGGCGTGCCTGGCTGCGGCGGGAAGTCCTGCGCTTGCCGCCGGGCAAGCGGCCGCCGGTGCGCGGCCGGCCAGTCCGGGTGCAGGTCTGACCTCAGCGGTCGGCGTCGTCCGGCAGAAGTTGGCGGGCGACCCGGTCCGGACCGCTACTGCGGCGTCCACTTCGGAAGCGACTTCGCTTTCACCTTCCAACGCCAGAGTGGCAGTGAGGACGCACCCTACTGGCCTGCGGGATCCCTTTAAGCTGCCGCCGCCTCCGTCACCCGTCAGCTCCGAGGAGTGGCACCCGCCGGCCAATCGGCCGCCCGGCAAGCGCGGGCTTTTGATCGGCGAGCTGCGGGTGGAAGGCATCGTTCGTCAGGACTCCTCGCAGCGGATGATGGCTGTGGTCACCAACGAGACCAATCGCGCCTACTTCCTGAGGGAGGGCGATGCCCTCTACGACGGCGTGGTGACTCGTATTACGCCCGATGCCGTCTACTTCCGCGAGACTCTGCTGGGCAGGAGCGGAGGTTCGCGCGATGTGGTGAAGCCGCTCAGCGGCGGTGGGGGAGGGCAACGATGAAGCTGAATTCTTTGCTGGTCGCCGTATGCCTCATTGTCGGCTGGGTGGCGATTAACCACGCCGACCTCACAGCTCCGCCGGTGTGGCATTCGATAGCTGCGCCGGCGCCCAGCGTCGGTGAGCAGGCGGGCGCCCAGACGCCAAGCCCAGGCCGCACGATCGAAGCGCAGTCCCCGCTCCCTCGTCCGGAAGCGGTGGCTTCCCCCGTTCCCACCGAGGGGAAGGCTGAGCCCGGAGTGAAGCAATTTCTGGGAGCGGCCGTAACCCCGCTTGAGCCGGGCGGCGCCGCGATCGATTTGTCGGTGTCGGGCAAGATTTCCTATCGTGTCTTCCGCCTCCGCCAGCCGGATCGCCTGGTCGTCGACCTGGAAGGGGTCACGCTGGCGGGCGGGCCGAGTCTCTACCGAAGCCAGGTCTCCCTGCTGCGCGATCTGCGCGTGGCGCAGTTTCAGAATTCGGATCCGCCCATCCTGCGGGCGGTGGCCGACCTGGCCGGCAACCCCACCTACGTGGTGGCCGCCGCACCGTCAGGCCTTCATATTGAGCTGTGGCCTTACCAGTCCGAATACGTCATCTCCGTTCCCGTGGCCCAGCTACGGACGGCGGGGCCTGAAGTTGAGCCAGCGTCAAGCCAGCCCGTCGCCGAACCTACCCGTTTTCCAGCGTCCCCAATAAAGCAGCCGACCATCAGCCTAGGAGCGGCCGCCACTGCCGCTCCTTCTTTTCAAACCCTCGGCCTGACCGCGCACGCCCGAATCGACGGGCTTGATCTGCGCCCCGGACCTTTGCCGGTGCCGTCTCAGACCGAGCGGCCTCCCAGCTCTCTTCTGCCCAGCCCCGCAGCCACTGGCACTTTCCAGCAGTCCCAAGCCCTCTCGGCACCCCAAGCGCCGTCCAGCAGCCGTGAGCGCCAGTTGAGCCTGCCACCACCGACGGTCGAGAACACAGGGCAGCAGCCGCCCAAGTACACCGGCGAGCCCATCTCGGTGAACCTGAAGGACGTGGACCTGAAGGATTTCTTCCGGCTGATTCACGAAATCAGCGGACTGAACATCCTGGTTGACCCCGACGTGACGGGCAGCCTGACACTGGTGCTGGACAACGTGCCCTGGGACCAGGCGCTGGACATCGTGCTGCGCAATAATGGCCTGGTCCGCGTGACGGAAGGCAGCCTGGTACGCATCGCCCGCGAGCAGACCATTACCGCTGAACAGGAGGCGGCCGCCCGGCTGGCGGAGGCGCGGGAGAAGGCAGCGCCGCTGGTGACGGTATTTCGCCGCCTGCACTACGCCCAGGCGGTGACCCAGCAGATTACCATGGCGGGAGCTGCGGGCGGCGGAGGGGCTAGCGCTCCTCCCCCGCCGGGCGTCGTGGACATCATCAAGCGCTTCCCCAGCATTCTCAGCCCGCGCGGCAATGTAGTCGGGGATCAGCGGAACAACACGGTGATCATTACCGACATCGCCTCGCAAATCCCCATCATCCAGGCCTTCATCGACAAGCTCGATCAAAAGTCGCCCCAGGTCTCGATTGAAGCGCGCATCGTTCTGGCCACCTCCAACTTCGAGCGGGACCTCTCGACCGCGCTGAACTTTGGCGCCTTCAACAAGTCTGGCTCGACGGTGGCCGGGGGCGGAACCGGCACCGGGGCCACCGCCTCCGGCACTCTGCAGTTCACCACGCCGCCCCCTACTTCCCGCGTCGTCATCGGGCAGACCACCGCTAATGGCTTCGGCGCGGTGGCGGTCTCCAACCTGGGAGCGCGCTATTTTATCAACGCTGCGATTGCCGCGGCCGAGCAACGCAATCAGGCTAAGGTCCTCTCCGCGCCCACCATCGTTACGCAAAATAATGTGCTCGGCGAAGTGCTCCAGGGTGTGCAGATTCCGGTGCAAACGGTGATCAACAATACGGTCACCACGCAATACATCAATGCCGCGCTTCAGCTCGACGTCACTCCACAGGTGACGGATGACGGTTACGTCTTCCTCATCATGCGAGTGCAAAATGCCGCCCCCGGGCCGCTCATTGGCGGCAACCCGGAGATCAACACCCAGTCGGCAACCACCCAGGTACTGGTGCCGGACGGCGGCACGGTGGTCTTCGGCGGTGTGAAAGTCAACAACCGGACCCGGCAGGCCACGCAGGTTCCTGGGCTGGGAAGCATTCCCCTGTTGGGCAATCTCTTCAAGTCGAGCACCATCACGGACAGCGACCAGGAGCTGATCTTCTTCGTCTCGCCAACGATTGTCCGGAGTTAGGGTGGCCTGAAAAGGTTGGCTCCATGGGCGCTCCAGCCGAGTAGAGCGCTGCAAAAGGACGAAGGGGCACCCTTCTATTAACCCGGCTTGGCGGGAGGCCAAAAAAGCACTGGGGCTGAACCTTCTGCAAGGCCCGGGGGCAACGTCCCAATTCCGACAACCCGGCTTGGACACAAACCCGCGCAGGCCCAAGGTTCCAGCTTGCTAGAATAGGCTGGTGACCAATCTCCCAGGTGGGCCCTCGCCGGAGAAGTTTCCCCAGCGGTGCGACCGTCTGCTCGCCTGCCTCGAGCGGCGCGGATTGCAGGCTCTTCTAGTCACCCATCCCCCCAACATCTTTTACCTCACCGGATTTCGCGGCAGTGCCGGCGCCCTGCTGGTGGCACCCGAGCTGAGTCTTCTTTGGGTTGATCCCCGGTACACCGTTCAAGCTCGGGCCGAGGCGCGGGGAGCTGACGTGGTCGAAGCCAGGTACGGGCTGCTGCGGGCCGTGGGCCGGTGGCTGGACCGGCATCCCATCCGCATCGTGGGATACGAGGAGCAACACCTTACTTGCGCGGGCCTCCAGACTCTGAAGCAGCAAGCCAAGCGGCAGCACATTTGGAAGCCGGCCGGCCTTCTCCTAGAGAAATTGCGGACCGTCAAGGATGAGACTGAAGTCGCATTCATCCGCCTCGCCGGCCAGCTCACGGCCCAAGTTCTGGAAGAGGTCCGGCTCGAGATCCGGCCGGGCGTCCGTGAGGCTGATTTGGCGGCAGAAGTCGAGTATCGCCTGCGGCGGCACGGTGCGGAGGGCACTGCCTTTGAGACTATTGTCGCCTCAGGTGAGCGAGCGGCGCTGCCCCACGCCCGGGCCAGTTCCAAGCCGTTGCAAAAGGGCGAATTGGTTATACTCGACCTGGGTGCTATACTCGGCGGCTATGCGGCCGACATGACTCGCACGTTTCACGTGGGGGAGGCTAGGCGGCGCGCAAGACGCGTTTACCGCGCCGTACGCGAGGCACAGGGAGCTGCCCTGGCCCGCCTTCGCCACGGGGCAGCAGCCTGGGAGATTGACGCTGCGGCTCGCCACGTGCTCGGTCGCTACGGCTTGAGCGGGTATTTTACCCACAGCACGGGGCACGGGGTAGGCCTGGAAGTGCACGAATTACCACGGCTTGGCCAAACGGTGAGAACGAAGCTGAAGGCGGGTTTTGTGGTCACGGTCGAACCCGGGGTTTACATCGAGGGATGCGGCGGAGTCCGCATTGAGGATACCGTGCTGGTCACGGCGACCGGCTGTGAGATTCTTACGCCGGCGCCCAAGGACCCTTGGCTGGCCGGCTGATTCGGCGCCGGAGGCTGCCTGAAGCCAAGCCGGAATCGAGACGAAACCGGAGAAAAGATGCGATCGGTTCGAAAGCCACCGGAGGCGCCGCACGCATGGGGTCTTAAGGACATCCGTGCCCTGCTGGATCTGCTGATCGAGCGCGAGATCACCGAATTTGAGATGGAGAAGGACGGCTTTCGCGTGCGAGTGCGGCGCGGAGGTGTTCCGGAGATCGCGCCTGCCGCCACCGTGGTGCCGCTCGCGGCTGCGCCAACTCCCACCATCACCCATCCGCCAGCAGCCGCGCGCGGCACCACGG
>CADDZE010000120.1 GCA_902812465.1 Acidobacteriota bacterium
GCTCCCAGGCGGCTTCCGAGTATCGTCACCTTCTGCCTCCCTCCCGACAGAATGCCCGATTCCCCTCGCCGCCTTCAGCCGACAGATCACGTGCTCATTCATCCGGACATTTAATGTGCTAATGACAATATCTGCGGAAGAAAGACGCTTCGATCCCCGACTTATGCTATGCTCGCGGCCTCAAGGGAGCGACATGGCGGTAGAGGTATCCTATCAGCCACCCCGTGCAGCCGAAGGCGAAGTTCATCCTCTTGACGTGGCGCAATCCACAGGCACAGCGTCCGGCCTGGCCGGCCATCCCCGAAGGACGCGAACTGGGTCGCTATCTGAGGTGTCACTATGAAACGGTGCCTTGTGATCCCGGCAGCCGCGCTGGCTGCCTGCCTTAGCTTACAGGCGCAGGAGAATCGGCTCGCCGTGCGCCACTGGACACCTCAGCAGCACTGGTTCCACGATGCGCGGTTCGGCATGTTCATCCACTGGGGCGTCTACAGCACGCTGGAGGACGGAGAATGGGTGATGGAAAACACCCACATGAGCGTTCACCAGTACGAAACGCTGCCCCAGCAGTTCAATCCGCTTCAGTTCAACGCCGCGGAGTGGGTGGGACTGGCCAAGGCCGCCGGTGCGCGCTACATCACCATCACGAGTAAGCACCACGACGGCTTCGCCATGTTTGGCACCAAGCAGTCTGACTGGAACATCGTCGACCGTACGCCCTGGGGCAAGGACCCGCTGAAGATGCTCGCGGACGAATGTCATCGCCAGGGTATCAAGCTCTTCTTCTATTACTCCCAGCTCGACTGGCACCATCCGAATTACTTCCCCCTCGGCGCCACTGGCCACGCCGCCGGGCGTCCCGAGGGCGGCGACTGGGACAAGTACCTCGACTACATGGACGCGCAGCTCACCGAACTACTCACGAACTACGGCCAGATCGGAGGCATCTGGTTCGATGGCATGTGGGACAAGCCGAAGGCCGACTGGCGGCTGGAACGTACCTACTCCCTGATTCACCGCCTTCAGCCCACCGCCCTGATCGGCAGCAACCATCATCAGCGCCCATTCCCGGGCGAGGACTTCCAAATGTTCGAAAAGGATCTGCCAGGCGAAAAGACCCAGAGCTTTAACCGCGAATACGCTGTCGGGAACCTGCCGCTCGAGACCTGTGACACCATCAATAACGCCTGGGGCTATAACGTGCACGACGACCACTACAAGAGTACCCCGCAGCTCATCCGCTATTTGGTGGAGGCGGCAGGGCGCGATGCCAATTTCCTTCTGAACGTCGGTCCGATGCCCAACGGCAAGATCCAGCCCGAGTTCGCCGAGCGCTTGCGCGGAATCGGCGCGTGGCTGGCCAAGTACGGCGACAGCATCTATGGCACCAGCGGCGGGCCGCTGGACCCCCGCGCCTGGGGCGTGACGACGCAGCGCGGTAACACCATCTATATCCACGTGCTCAATTGGCAAGACCCCGTTCTGGTTCTGCCTCCGTTGGGACGGGAAGTGACCGGGGCTCGTTCCATGCAAACCGGCGAATCCGTAAGCTTCAGCAACGAAGATGACGGCACCCTGCTGCGTCTGCCGGGCGCCCGCGACCCGATTGACACCATTATCCTGCTCGAGACGAAATAGGCTTGCTCCCCTCCTGCGAGCGCATAACTGGTGGCTCGAACCCTTCGAATGAAGCGGTCGTTGAATTGAATCGAGACAGCCGAGGCAGCTCCCCCGGTCCCGATGAGCGATGAGTCTCTAAGATGCGAGAGTCTGCGCTACCCTGCATTGAATTCATCTCGATTCGGTTCAACAATGAACGAGTCTCAAGCCAGCTATTCCTCTCATAAAGGAGTCCTACACGCCATGAGGCCCACTCGCAGGGAATTCCTGCAGGCGGGAGCGGCCACGGCCGCCGCCGGAACGATGCTGCCCGGCGCGCTCCCCGCCGCACCCGTCGCTCAACCCTTGGACGCCTTTCAGATTGCCAAGCGACACCAAATCGTCCGCCACTTGCCCACGCCCGACTTCTTTGAAGGCATGCTGCTGGGAAACGGTGACATCGGCGTCTGCGTCACGGTTCGCCCCGATGCTCTGGGTCTCCACCTGGGCAAGGAGGACTCGTGGGACATCCGCATGAGCGAAGACCACTATCAATACGTTCCGCCTTTCAATGATCTACTGAAGCTCTGGGAGCGTGCCGGCGAGGAGGCGAAGCGCCAGGGCAAGCCTGACATGACTTATCTCGAATCCAACATCGACTTCTTCCGTGAGTACGCCGAGAAGGTGACTTCCTCAACTCCAAGTCCTGGCCGCGCCCCTGGCCCTGCGGCATTGTGTGGATTCACTGGGATTCGCGAAAGGTCCGCGTAAAACGTCAGGTTCTCGACCCCTCGAACGGCTTGTTCACGCTTGAGATGGAGTATGACAACCTGCGCGGCCAGCACCACAAGCCGTCTGTTCAATGCTTCGTCAACTCGACCACGGGACACGTACTAGTTTGGTCCGACGCGCCCGCGCCTTTCGTCTCGGTGGTCTACTCGCCGAATCTTGACATCGAGGCACAGCTCCCGGCGCCGGAGATCGACGGCAGCACGGGTGCAGGATTCGGCGAATTCACTTGCTCCCAGCACTTTCCAGCAACGGTCCCCACCCTGGAGAATCCGAACCCTCCTCGAACCAGCAAAGATCGGAATTTCGCCTTGGCCGGCCGCGTGCAAGGCCACTGGACCGTGGAGCGCCTTGCCGAAAGCCAACAGAAGCTCAAGCAGATGGGCGCGGGAAAAAGCAGGGAGGCTCACTGGCTCTCCGGCGGACCTATCCAGGTTTTTCTACGAAGTCAAAAAGAGCAACCGTTTCGTCTCGACCTTGCGCTCTTCACGCCGCGCGATCGTGCCGACAACGTTGTCTTCGCAAAGAGCGAAGCGACGCGCCTGGCGCAGGTGCCGGCGAACCAACTTCAGCAGGAATCGGAGAACCACTGGAGGGAATTCTGGTCGAGTTCCGCCGTGGACTTGGACGACAAGGAACTGGAGAAAATCTGGTATCACAACCAGTACTTCCTCGCCTGCTGCCTGCGCAAGGGCGAACTGGCCCCTGGCCTGTTCGGCAACTGGACGAGCGGCAAAATCGGCACGGCCTGGCACGGCGACTACCACATGAACTACAACACTCAGCAGGTCTTCTGGGGAGTGTTTTCCAGCAATCACGTGGACCAGAACCTTCCTTACGTTGAGCTGGTCGAAGATCTCCTGCCCATGGCCGAAAACTACGCCAGGGAAAAGTTCGGCCTGCCGGGCGCGTTCTTCCCGCACTCGGCTTATCCCGTACCCAGCCAGTTGTTCCCTACCCGGCTGCCCCCTGGGGCTACGAAGCCTGCGAAACGCCCTGGACCGTGCCGAGCCGCTGGTGGCAGTATCTCTACACACTGGACAAGGACTTCCTCAAGCGGGTCTATCCGCTTCTTCGCGCCGCCACCGATTTCGTGGTGGCCTTCGTGAAAAAGGAATCTGACGGCAAGTACCACATTGTTCCATCTGCCTCGCCAGAGAACTGGGGCTGCACCGTCGATTTCCGTTTGAACAAAGACTGCATCATGGACCTGGCTCTCACCGAATTCCTGCTGGATGCAATCGTCGGGGCGTCAGAGATATTAGGTGTAGACGCGGGCGAGCGGAATAAGTGGATCGAAGTGCGAAGGAACCTTGCGCCCTACCCGAAGGCGCAAGGGCCGTACGGCGAAGTGTGGCTCGATGTGCTGAATGCGCCACCCGAGCATGTTTACAATGTGCCCGTGACCCTTGCTCCGGTGCCTCCTGGTGAACAGGTGGGCGTTGACCGCGGCGCGGAGTCCATGGAAATCGCCATGCGAACGGCGCGGACGTTCGACTAGAGGGCGGCAACGATCTGGTCTACCAGCCATTGATTCGGGCGCGGCTCGGCATGCTTGACCTCGGCTGGTTCAAGCGCGAAGTGCGTTATTGCCTCCTGCCCAATGGAGTCGCCAGTGACCGAGTGCGGCAGATTAACGGGCGCTACTGTGACGATGTCGATTTCGATTTCATGATGCGCATGGGAATCTGGACCGAAAACCCCTCGTCGCCTGCGGTGCTGAACGAATGCCTGCTCCAAAGCTACACCGGCACCATTCGCCTCTTTTCCCAACACGCACGGACTTGGACCCGCGAGCTTTGCTAACCTGAGGGCAGTTGGTGCTTTTCTGCTGAGTGCAGTATTCGATGGGAAAACGATCCTCGACGTCACTCTCTGGAGCGAGAAGGGAGCAACCGTTCGCTTGGCGAATCCCTGGCCGGGCCAGAAGGTTGGCGCCCGCCGTGTGCCGGAAAATCAGCCTGTCACCGTCTCCATGAAAGGGAATATTGCCGAGTTCTCGACCTCACCCGGCGTGCGATATCGAGTTGAGCCGGTTGAATAAGGGAGCCAAGGATCGATGGGCATCCTCGACTGAGAGAAGCGACACGTCGGACGTAGAGCAGGTTGTTCAAGCCCCCTCGTCTGATTCCGAGGAGCAGGGGGCGACAAGGATTCCCGTTAGTTGCTTGCCGGAGCGAGATTACTTCCCTTCGCTCCGCTCAGGGCCGCAAGGATAGCCAAGGACTCGGAATGGAACCTCCACAAGCGATTCTCAGCACCCCGCCAAGGCTCTCAGGCTCTCTCTGGGAGGCTCGCGGACAAGGCCGCGCTCCGTAAGCATAGCCGTAACATAACGGTGCGGCGTGAGGTCAAAGGCCGGATGACGTGCTTCCACCCCGGGATCCTTACTCGGGCAAGTTGTGTGAGCTCGCTCCAGGACCTTTCCTCAAGGGGAATCTGGTCACCCGACGGGGGCTGAGGTCAACAGTCGAAAGCGGGGCTGCCACATCAAAAGGAACGCTATTCTCACGGGCAGGTACGGCTACGGAGTAGGTCCTGATCTCATTGGCCGTGTCCCCGTTGGCCGCGATGCGGTCCGCACCCACAATAACCGCCTCTTGATTCCACCCTGCTTCATGAAATGACCCGCCATGTTGTCGGTGAGGAAGGTCACCGGAATTCCGCAAGGCCGCCTTGCCTCAAGTCGCCAGAAACTATATACTTTACAGTAAGCTCGTGCTGCGAACCGAGCGCCAGTTGGCCGACCTGCGGCCTGCCTTCCCGCCCAGTGTGGGCAGTGATCCACCTCCCCGGAAGCAAGCCCGGCCCGGACGGCAGGGATTGTGTCCGCCGCGCGAGCCAGGACGTTCCTTTTGGCTCGCCGCAGCAGAAATCTAAAAGCTGCGGGCTAACGGTAGAAAATGAAGGAACGAAGCCACCAAGTTATTGAAAATACGTGA
>CADDZE010000121.1 GCA_902812465.1 Acidobacteriota bacterium
CTACGGCCGCGCACCGTTCCGGCGGCCCAACCCGATAACCAGCCAGAAACTGTCAGCACCGTCGCCTAACCTGATCAACAAGCCCGGAACCGCGCCCGCCGATTTACACCGGATTCCGGACGTCACCCGCGCGCAGAAGATCCGGTTCTGCGCTCAAGACTGCCGTTAGCCGCCGACCCCTTCGCGGCATGTGAGTGCGTGCCGCAATTCAAGGACTGGCGATGTTGCCTGCGAGCGTCCAGCCGACGAGCGCGTTGGCGTGCCCGTGCCCCATGCCATACTCGGACTTCAGGTAGCCCACGATGGCCATATGCTTTTCGAGGCCACAGCCCGCGATGATCTGCTGCCACTCCGCGATCGAGCGCCCGTACTTCTTCTCGATGGACGGGAAGTACGAGGCAGGTCCCTGCTTCGGCCATGGCGGCGCCTGCTCGGCCATAGTGACGTGCTCCTCTCTGGCTCCCAGTGATGAGGCCTGCCGGGCGGACCGATCTCATCGCTCCAGCGATTGATCGATGCTGTGGGTCACGGGCCGGCCAAAGACAGCCACGGAGAACACTGCCTGAGTAGATGCCTTAGTCAGCAAGACACCGCCAGGCCAGCGCTGCCAGCGGCATGAGAGCGAATCGCGATCGAGACGCATGGCAGGTGCCGCTCCCGCGCGGCCTGCGACCGCGAAGCGGCCGAATTGGTGGCAGGGATGGTTTGCTGCGCTTGGCACCGGCAGCCTTCTGATACGTGTAGTGCGCGCTGAATGCTTCCTGGGAGTCGGCTCTTCAGATGAAACCCACAAGGACTCCCGACTCAGTCTAGCCTGGCCATTGCAGAGGAGATCCATCAACTGAGTATACGAACGCGTTGTGCCCGCGGACCACGCAAAGAAGCCATTATTGGCTCGAACGCGCACGATACCCGCTCAGAGAGCTGATCCCAGTCAAAGTAATCGATCAGATCACGGTAATGGAAGAAGAAATCAGTACCGTTCGCCGTAACGAACCCGAACCCCTTATCTGACTTGAATGTCTTAAGAAGCCCTGTCTTCCTGATCAAACCGTCTGGATCGGCGCAGCGTTGACGATCTTTCAGCCGCGCCTGATACTCTGTGGCTTTGGTTGCTGTGTAGCCCTCGGCATCGTCAGCCAGCTCGCGCCCCAATTCTTGGAGCTGAAGGAGGCGATCGTAGACCTCACCTGTCAGGAGTTCCACTCTCGCCTCCTCACAGAGTTCCACTGAAAGCTCCAGCAATTCCCCAGCGTCTTCATAGGCCGAGCCGTCCAGCGCATCCCGGATTCCCGTCGCGGCGGAACGAAAGGCGACCAACAGCGAAGCTCGGGCCTCATGCTGATTCGAGTTCTTCATCATCAGGACATGTCTCGATGAGTCCAGTGCTGCAACCATATCGCCCAAGCAGTAGTGGGCCCAGGCGATGTTCCCAGCTAGCGCAGGACTCTCTGGATCCAGCCTGGCACCTGCCTGTAGCAGGTCAAGCCCTCGTTGAGGGTCGCCCGCTTCATTGAGAAGGAAGGCGCCATAATGAAAGTACATTGCTGGCGAGTCCGGAGAAAGTTCGAGCGCGCGTTCGTACGCTGCAAGCGCGCCAGCGTGGTCCTGCATTACCGATCGAACGTAGGCCTCGACCCTCCAAGCCTCGTAGTAGCTCGGGGCCAGCACCTGAGCTTCAGCGCAGAGATTGAGCGCAGCGGCTGGATCACTACCAGAGTTGCGGATTGCTTCCCGCAGGAGGCGTGCGACATGCACATCCCCGAACCCTCGTACGTTGATGGTGTCAGTGGAATACGGACTGGCGGAACTGGCAGCGGTGAGCTGAGAGCCGAGTGCGCGCAGCTCACGGCTACGGCTGAGGAACTGGTTGCGCTGCGCGGAAGGCACTGGGTGTCGCTTGTCAAGGTACTGCTTCCCAAACTCCGAGAGTTGGTAAACGGTATCGAGAGTCTGGCCCGACGCCTGGCTTGACATGTATACGAAGTTAGTGGTGAGCAGTTCGAGCAAGGCCGCCTGGATTCTCCCGGCCGAGAAGTTATTGAGGAAGGCCAGTTCCGCCTGATTTCGTGCGCCGGGAAGGACCTGCATGCTGCGGACGACCGTCCTTGCATCATCCTTCAGGAATTCGTATACATTAGACATGCAGAAGTCGAGGAGCAAGGCATTATTTCCGGTGAGATCCTCTGGTCTCCTACCGGCCTGGACGCCCGCCACAAACCATCGGATATATGCAGGGTGGCCGCTCATCTTTCGGGCCAGGGCCTCAACGGCGTCTTGCGGAAGTACCTTGAGTTGGGCCACGTCACGTACTCGCGCCAACGCGCGCAGCAATCGCGCCGAATCATCTAGGGTTAGCGGATCGAGCTGGATCGGATTTTCGATACCAAGCCCGATCCGACTTGTCACAATTACCTTGCTTCCGACCGGGAGGTCCAGCAGGAAATCACGCAGCCTTCTGTCGAGTACCGTCTCCAAATTATCCAAAATTAAAAGAATCTTAAAGCTCTCCAGATAAGCCAGCACTTCTCCTACCGGATCTTCCGTTCCGGATCCGGCGAGTTCTGTTGCTGCGTGCGCAAATAGGCCAAGAGAGGATTCAATAGCACCGTTGATACGCTGAATCTCGTTGGATGTCAAGATCGTAGCCTTAGCCGTCACCCATACCACTGCGTCGAAAGGCTCCTCAGGGTCTTCGAGCAGTTCGTAGGCTGCCTTGAGCGCAATCGAAGTCTTGCCGATCCCCCCATCTCCTAGCACCGAAACGACTGGATAGGCGCCCTTGATCGCTTTCTTGATGCGACGCAGTTGATCCTTCCTGCCAAAGAAACCTGTCTCATCAAAATCCGGAATAGGGAGATTGTGCTGTGGGCCAGTACCTGGATCAACCGGCAAGTCGATCGTGAGGCCCAGTACATATGAGGGGTTCTGCGTCAACCGATCCAGGGTCTCGGACAGCGACGGCCATCGGATCCGACCGGCGTCGAGCAGCGAGCTAGCGGTATCCAACAGGTGAGCCGAGTCATCGATCTCCATCGGCCGGGTGTGAGCCACTCGGTTACGTATCGCGATCAATCGTGGAATTCTTGGTCCGATCGCCGCTAGAGCAATGCTCAGCCCGCGAGGCAGGACCTCCTTTCGAGCCATCAAGGATTCATAGCTATCTCCGAAGTCCAAGTAAGGCAAGAGCCCGGGAAGAGAATTCGCCAATAGCAAACCTTCAGCCTGGCGCCTCGCCTGAGCCCGACTTACGCGCTCGGGTGGCAACACTTGTGTTATGGAAAGGTCTCCCAAAAACTCCTCGATCGTCGCCCGCATATCTTCTTCCATGGCGGCAATCAGGGCGAAACAGGTAAGCCTTGTGGCGCTGAAGGCCATACTTCCCTCCTGAAATGAAAGGGTGGGAGCCCTTGCCCAGTCCCTCCAGAGATTGGATTAGCATGCGTTCAACGACCGGCCCAACGGTAGGGCCATAGGTCCTGCCGACTGGAACCAACACACGATCGCGGCTGTGCTCACATCGGCATGAGTGAGCGTCGGCATCATCGGCTGCCGCGCCGAGCATCCTGGGCTGCGCGCGGCGCCGGCTATGCCATCACGCTCCGGTCTGCGTGCAGAAGGCGGTTCTGGGTGTCCTGCAGTTCGCTACGTCGAATGAGTTTGGGCATCGAGGGGCTGGCCCTCGTGATAGGTGGTGTGGGGACCAGGCCGCTGTCGTAGTAGATGCGGCTTTCGCTGGCCGTCGGTGACGTCCAAGATCCGGTGTAAATGAGAGGACGGGCGTAGGTTCCCTTCCAAGACGGCCAAGTCAACGAAGGGAAGGACCCACGCCCGTGGCACACCGAGTATCTCCTACCGACCGTATCCGTGGCCACATCGACGAGCTGTTCGCTTCTGACCGGCCGCTGCCGGAGATCCTGGAGGAGGTTGCCCGCCTCGGCGCGCAGCTGCTGATGCAGGCCGCGCTGGAGGCCGAGGTCACCGAGTTCCTCGGCCGCGACCGTTACCAGCGGGCAGCCGCCTGCGAGGATGCGCGGCCCGGTGCCCGTAACGGCTACCGGGAGGTGACCGTCAAGACGACCGCCGGGCCGGTGGAGATGGCCCGGCCGAAGCTGCGCGGCACCAGCGAGGCGTTCGCGTCCCGGCTGTTCGGCGCGCACGTGACCAAGACCAACGCGCTGGAATCGCTGGTGATCGCCTCGTTCGTCCGGGGCTTGCCGGTGCGCGACGTGGAAGCTGCGCTGGCCGAGGCGCTGGGTGACCAGGCGGCGATCTCCAAGTCCACCGTGTCGGCGATCTGCCAGCAGATCAAGGACGAGTACGAGGCATGGGCCCAGCGCCGCCTGGACGAGGTGAAGCTCGATTACCTGTTCCTGGACGCCAGCTTCTTCAAGATGCACCCCGGCTCCCCGTCCGAGCCGGTGCTGGCCGCCTGGGGCATCACCACCAGCGGCAAGCCCGCCTTCATCGGCCTGGGCCCCGGCACCGGCGAGTCCTTCGACGCCTGGAAAGACTTCCTCACCGACCTGTCCGGCCGTGGCCTGGCGTCCCCGCTGCTGATCATCAGCGACGGCGCCCCCGGCCTGATCGGCGCGATCGAGCAGGTCTACCCCAAGGCGCTGCGCCAGCGCTGTTTGATCCATCGATGCCGGAATCTGCTGGCCAAGACCCCGGCCGGGATGCAGGCCGAGGTCAAGGACGCCTACTGGAAGCTCTTCGATACCGAAGAGCTGAACACGCCGCCGGGGCCGCGCCTGGTGGAGCTCGTCGACGCCCGGATCGATCAGTTCGCCGAGCGCTACCGCGGAACGTACCCGGCCGCGGTCAAGATCTTGCTCACAGACCGCGAAGGCCTGACCGCCTACCTGCGGTTCCCCGCCGAGCACCACCACCGCATCCGGCACTCCAACTTCATCGAGCGCACCTTCGGCGAGACCCGCAGGAGGGTCAAGGTCATCGGCCGGCTCCCCGGCGAGACCAGCTGCCTCACCCTCGTGTGGGCCGTGCTCGACCGCGCATCCCGGGGCTGGCGCGGGCTGACCATGACCGCAGACGGCCTGCGCCTCCTGCAGGACCTGCGCCGCTCACTGCTCGAACCACCCCGCCAGCTACGGCCACGCACCATCACGTCGGCACAGCCCGGCGACCGGCCAGAAACTGTCAGCACCGTCGCCTAACCTGACCACGAAACCGGGAACCACGCCCGCC
>CADDZE010000122.1 GCA_902812465.1 Acidobacteriota bacterium
CAAGGTCAGCGCGCGTGAGGTTTTCCATCATGATTTCTGCCGCCGCCAGCGACTCAACAAATTGCTGTTCCACCCAAGCGCCGAGTCGAGTCCGAATCAGATAAGCCGTTTCAGGAACCACCGTGACCGGAGTTTTGTAGATGCCTCGAATCGCAAACGCGCAAACTTCAGAGGAGCGTGGCAAGTTGCATCCCCACAGGAGATTGTTGACGGGCACCATTTTCCAGGACCTGAAATTCGGCTGGCGACAACTCGCTAAGCGTCCCGGCTTCATGGCGATTGCCATCATCACGTTGGCTCTCGGCATTGGCGCCACGACAGCGATGTTTAGTGTCGTAAACGGAGTATTGCTCAAGCCGCTGCCCTATTCAAACCCGAATCGCGTGATGATTCTGTACAACGCCACGCAAAGATACTCGGTAAGCACCGTCTCTTATCCCGATTTCCTCGACTGGCAGCGCATGAACCGGTCGTTCGCTGAACTGGCAGCTTACCGATGGGACAGTTTCAATCTCTCAGTTCGATCCGGCGCGGAGGTCGTGTCGGCGCTGATGGTTTCCGCGGATTTTTTCAAAATTCTCGGCATCCCGCCGATGCTCGGCCGCGGGTTCTCCGCGGCGGACGATCACCTCGGCGCCGCGCCTACCGCTGTCCTGAGTTACAACTTCTGGCAGAAGCATTTTGGCGGGAGGAAATCCATCATCGGCGAGTCCATCACCATGGGCGGCCAGAGCTATGCAGTGATTGGCATTCTTCCCAAGAATTTCTGGTTCTTCTATCAGAGTCACAACGAAGTCTTCGTGCCTATCGGCATTTACAAGCGCGACTGGACGAACCAACGGAGCGATCACCCCGGAATGTTTGTGGTGGGTCGCCTGAAGCCGGGTATTACGGAAAGCGAAGCGCAGGCGGATATGACCGCTGTAGCCGACCGTCTCGCACAGGAATATCCCAAAGATGATGCCGGATATTCGATTAAGATGGCGCGCGTATCGGAATGGAGCGTGAAAGAAGACACACGGGGCGCGTTATGGCTGCTTCTCGGCGCCGTCTGCTTCGTGCTGCTCATCGCCTGCGTGAATGTGGCGAACCTGCTTCTCAGCCGCGCTGCCGGCAGGCAGCGTGAAATGACCATTCGCGCTGCGCTCGGAGCAGGCGCCAGGCGAGTGGTGCGTCAGCTTCTTACCGAGAGCGTTTTGCTGGGTTTGTTGGGTGGCGGCGCGGGCGTGTTACTTGCCTCCCTGGGAACGAAGCTGCTGCTGACTTATGTCCCTGGGGATTTGCCGCGCGCCGAAAATGTAGGCCTCGACCTCCGCGTACTGCTGTTTGCCGTTGCAATCTCGATGATCACCGGGCTGGTTTTTGGTCTGGCTCCGGCGCTCGAATCCGCCAAGCCCGATCTCCAGAACGCGCTTAAGGAAGTCAGCCGCGGCTCAACCGGCGGGCAGCATCGCTTGCAGCGCGGATTGGTGGTCGCCGAAGTCGGCTTGGCGCTAGTGCTGCTGATTGGCGCCGGGCTTATGCTGAAAAGCATCTGGTATCTGGACTCGGTCAACCTCGGTTTCAATCCCAATCATGTGCTCAGTTTTGAAGTTTCCCTGCCTTCGCCTCGCTACCTCGATCCCGACAACACCCGGAGGTTTTACAAGGGCCTGCTGACTCGGCTCCGCGCCCTGCCCGGCGTCAAAGCGGCAGGGGCAACTGATCTTATGCCGCTCAGCGGTAACGATCACGAAAAGGAATTCTACGTTGCAGGGCAGCCCAAACCGCAGAGGAAAACAGCCATGCCGGTAACATTCTTCTATATGACCACTCCCGGCTACCTCCGCGCGATGGGGATTTCGGTTTTGCGGGGGCGTTATTTTACAGACCTGGATAACCTTAAGTCCCAGCCTGTTGTCGTGATCGATGACGCTTTTGCGCGCACGTACTTTCCGCATCAGAATCCCATCGGCCAGCACATCATTCTTCCTGGCCTAGGACTCGATACTCCGCGGGAGATCATCGGAGTGGTAGATCACGTAAAGACCTTCGGGCCCGCCGGATTGAAAGGCTGGAAGGTTCAGAGTCAGCTTTATTTTCCTGTTGCCCAGATTCCCGACCAGCTTTACAAAAGCGCGAACATGGTGCTGAATCTGACGCTGGTGGTGCGCACTTCCGTCGCCCCGCAAGCCATGACGGCCGCCGTCACCCGAACCGTCCACTCAATTGACAACGGCGTGGCGGTGAACGCAGTCCAAACCGTCAATGAGATGGAGCGCACGTCGCTCGCCGCGCAGCGCTTCACGATGATCCTGATGGCGGTTTTTGCGGCACTCGCGCTGGTGCTTGCCGCGATTGGTCTTTACGGCGTGATTTCTTATGCCGTCAGCCAGCGCACGCATGAAATCGGAATTCGGATGGCTTTGGGCGCGCAAAAACGGGATGTTCTGCGGCTTGTCGTGGGGCAGGGAATGACTCTCGCTTTGATTGGAGTTGCGGCCGGGATCGTTGCCGCTTTGGGGGTGACGCGCCTTATGGCTGGCGTGCTTTACGGCGTGCGGCCCAGCGATCCTGGAACATTTGTGGTGGTTGCACTCGTATTGTTGGGTGTTGCGCTATTGGCGTGCTATGTCCCCGCGCGCCGGGCAGCGAAAATCGATCCCATGACTGCGCTGAGGTACGAATGATGAATGAGAAGTTCAAATGCTGAGTTGTGGAACACACCGGACGAACAAACTTTTTATCATTCAGCATTCACAAATTCATAATGTGTCGAACCAGGGAGCATCCCCAGGAGATTTTCGATGGGCGCAATCATTCAGGATTTAAGATTTGGCTGGCGCATGCTGGCCAAGAACCCCGGCTTCACCGTTGTGGCTCTGGTTACGCTCGCGCTCGGCGTCGGGGCGAATGCAGCGATGTTCAGCGTGGTTAATGCCGTACTGTTGCGGCCCTTGCCATATCCGCAGCCGGACCGCCTGGTAAGCGTGACGGGGTTCTATCCCAAAGGGGCCATCGCCAGCCTGCAATCGGATTCGAGGACGCTTAAGATAGCCGCTTATACGCCTGACGCTGGGTTTAACCTCACCTGGCGAGGCCAGGCAGAGCGGCTGACGGGCAGCGCTGTTTCGGCGAACCTGTTTTCCGTTCTTGGCATAGGAGCGGAGTTGGGGCGCACGTTCCGACCGCGCGAAGACCGGCCCGATCGGAATCGGGTTGTCATTCTCAGCGATGCTTTGTGGAAGAAGCAGTTTAACGGTGATCCGGCCGTCCTCGGCCGCGTTCTGCGAATTAACGGCGATGACCGGGAAGTGATTGGTGTGATGCCCTCCGGCTTCGCCTTCCCTTCCTCTCGAGTACAGCTTTGGCTCCCCCTGGATTTCGACTCACGGAACTCGTTCGATTATTGGAACACGAACTTCATGCCACTTGTCGCCAGGTTGCGGACGGGGGCTACGATGGAGCAGGCGCGGGACGAGTTACATGAGCTGATTGCGCATGCGATTACGCTGTTTCCTTACGTCATGCCCCGAAGCTGGAACTCGGACGCTACGCTCATACCGCTGCAGCAGGAGATGGTGAGTGGCGTCCGGGGCAGGCTGATCATTCTACAATCCGCGGTGACGCTGGTCCTGTTGATTGCCTGCGCTAACGTTGCGGGCCTTCTACTCTCCCGCGCGGCAGCCCGGCGGAAGGAAATGGCGCTGCGCGCGGCGCTTGGCGCGGTGCGTGGGCGAATCCTGCGGCAATTATTAACCGAAAGCGTGATGCTGGGTTTGGCCGGAGGCGGATTCGGGCTGATGCTGGCTTCTGGCGCGCTTTCCATCCTGAAGCTGGCTTTGCCCGCAAACATGCCAGGCGGAGCGCAAATAGCGATAAACGGTCACGTGCTGGCATTCACCAGCCTTCTTGCCATCCTGACGGGATTGGTTTTTGGCCTGCTTCCCGCCCTGAGTTCCTCAAAAGTGAATCTCTCCGAAACCCTCAAGATCGCAGGATGCCGGTCGGCAGGCGCTGCGGGCGTTCGAGTTCGGTGCGCGCTGATCGCGGGCGAGGTGGCGCTGGCATTTGTGCTTACAGTCAGCGCCGGACTTTTAATCAAGAGCCTCTGGCGGCTGGCAGAGGTGAATCCGGGATTCGATTCACAGCAGGTTGTGACCCTGCGCGTCTCGCCGAATACATCACTCTGCCCGCGGCGGGCGGCATGTGTGGCTTTCTATAACGAACTGCTACGGCGCGCGCAAAGCCTTACCGGAGTCTCCGCGGTGGCCGCTGCCAACACTGTGCCGCTGGATGGCCGGTTGCCTCAGATTCCGGCGGAGGTTGAAGGGCATCCCGTGATTCCAGGAGCCACTTTGGCGCCCATGCTCTGGGCGGGCGCCGTCACGCCGGGTTATTTCCGCTTGCTGCACATTCCGCTGCTTGAAGGGCGAACGTTCCGCGAGACCGACACAGAAAAGTCTGAGCCTGTGGTTGTGGTCAGCGCAGCAACAGCACGAAAATTCTGGCCAGGACAGAATCCTATCGGTAAACACATCCGGCCGGTCTGGGCTAATGAACCGTGGCGAACTGTCGTGGGGGTTGTCGGCGATGTGCATCAGTACAATCTTGCAAATCGTTTTCCTGCCGGCGTCGATGGGGCGATTTACATGCCTTATCCGCAGGCGGTTAACATTCGCAAGCAATTGCCCACCGCGATGACGCTTCTCATTCGGACCAATCTTCAGGCGTCAGACCTCGCGCGCCAGCTTCGCAAGCTGGTGGCGAGTGTAAATCCGAATGTGCCCGTCAGCGACGTGAGGACGATGGAAGGGATCATTTCGACTTCCACCGCTCAGTCTCGTTCGATGATGTGGCTCTTTGTGAGCTTTGCAGGCGTGGCCTTGTTGCTGGCGGCGGTCGGGACTTATGGAGTGATTTCCCATGCGACATCGCAACGAACCTTTGAGATTGCAATCCGGATGGCGGTGGGCGCCACGCGCGGCAACATCTTTGCCCTCGTGCTGGGTCAAAGCCTGCGGCTGGCGCTCACGGGGCTGGCGCTGGGACTCAT
>CADDZE010000123.1 GCA_902812465.1 Acidobacteriota bacterium
CACGGCAGCGGAGCGGCCCAGCGTCAGGCCGACGCGGATCGCTGCCCCCAGGCCGTAGCCTGCATTGCCCGCTACGGCCTGGGGGCAGCGATCCGCGTCGGCCTGACGCTGGGCCGCTCCGCTGCCGTGTTGGGTTTGGGCATCATTGGCCAGTTCGCACTCCGTTGTCTGATCGCGGCGGGCGCGCATCCCGTAATCGGCATCGATGCCGTGGCCATGCGGCGGCAGGCCGCCCTTGCTGCGGGAGCCGACCATGTTATTGATCCCTCAGGCGGCACTATCCGCGAGCAGTTGGCACACTATCTGGACCAGCGCGGCGCCGAAATCGTCGCTGACGCCACCGGCGTGCCGGATGCCGTGCCCCTGGCCATGTCGCTGGCCTGCGATGGCGGGCAGGTCGTCATCGTCGGCAGTCCGCGCGGACGGGCCAAAGACGTCAATTTCTACGACGATTTGCATCGCCGTTATCTCGAAGTCACGGGCGCCCACGGCAACATGCTGTTCGAGCCAGCCCACACGCGCCTGGCCGGCGCCTGGGATATCAACAAAGCGCAGAAATGGCTCTTGGCCGCACTTGCCTCCGGCCGACTCAATCTCGACGGTCTCATCACACACCGCATCGAGGCCGCAGAACTGGGCCGCGCTTATGATGGATTGCTCCAGAAAAAAGAGGCGTACCTGGGCGTAGTATTGCACTGGACGGAAACTAAGAGCTAACAGAAAGAACCGTAGGGCACGCTGCCAGCGTGCCCTACGTAGCCCTAATTCTTTGGAGGCAGTCCCCAACAGTTTCCTTTCGCTGCTCAGGGATTAAACAGGGCGAAGAAGCCGTTCACCACTCCGTAAAACTCGTAGACACCGGCGGCCGCAGCGGTCTGGCTATGGCTCCAGGAATAGCTAAGGTTGGAGTACTGGAAGGCGGAGTAAGCGCAGAAGTCGGCCAGGAACCAGTCCCAGGCGCTCGCGGGCGGAGTGTTGTAGGCCTGGTTCGCATAGTATTGGGCTTCGGCGGCGAAGAAGTAGGCCAAGTAGGAATCCAGTGTGCCCAGAGCCTGGTAATTCAGAGACGCCAGGGAATAGCCGGCGTTGAGGTCGCTCAAAGCCATCTGGGCGAACACCGAGTGGGGGAAGCCCGGAGCGGGAACGGGAGCAGGAGGAGCAGGAAGGGGAGCAGGAGGGGGAGCAGGAATGGGAGGCGGAGCCTCCGGGATGAAGATCTCGTAGGCGCCGTGGCCCCAGGTTCCCGCAGCCAACACACTCTGACTGGAGTCCGAGGAGTCCGGGACCAAACTCATACTGCGCACCTGAACATTCGGGAGGTTAGCGCCATATCGCGACCAGGACCAGGATCCTCCAACATTGGAACCTGCATAAACGCCCAGGTCCGTGCCTACGAGCAGGGCCGGCTGCCCTTCGATGATCCCCTGCTGAATACACCAAACGGGCACGTCGGGGAGGTTGCCGCTAATGTCTTGCCAGTTGCTGCCCCCATCGGTGGTCATCCAGACGTGGCCACCGACGCCGGTCGTGGGAGCTGTGACATCGCTGAAGTTGGCGACGGTCACGTAGGCAACCTGAGAGTTGTTCGGAGCGACGAGGATATCGGAGAACCTCAAGTCATCCTGGAAAGTGATGGTGTCCCCCTCAGTCAAGGTGAAGCCGTCCCCTCCCGCGACGCCTGTGAAGCTGGTCGCGGTCTTTCCCGTGTAAGTGAGGACAACGACTTTTCCATCCGCAGTGTGGACGAACAGCTGTCCGGAGTCAGGGAAATGGACCGTACTGTCCACGTTGATGGTGCTCTGCGGCAGCGGTCCAACGGAAGACGCGGCGACGTGTGCAGTGATGATGGCAATCGGATAACTCGTGTTCCAGCTGGCGTTGCCGTTGGGGGTGTCGCCGGTCACACCGTTCGTCGTCGTCAGGAGGTACCCCCCACGCAGACCAACGTAAACAGTCCCCGGACTGGCCGGGTTCACGCCGATGCTGTCCACCGGGGTGCTGTCGATCACGAAGTCGTTCTGAAGCGCCTGTTCTGTCGGCACCCAGCCGTTGCCCGACGTGCCCAGGGTGGGGCTGCCGATCAAGGACCAGGTCTGGCCTCCGTCGGTAGACAGCCAGAGCGAGCCGTTGCCCTTGGAGTCGCTGCCGCCGTACCACAGGTAGTGGGCGTGCTGGCCGTTGATGGTGACAGGTTCCATCAGGTAGGTGACGCCGGGAAAATCTCCGATGATAGCATCATTTGCCCCATCGTTGCCGGGCTGGTTGGTATCCGAGAAGTAGACGTCTGAATTCAGGGCATATGGCTGGGTAGGTGCGAAGGGATCCGTATTGGAATTGCTCTTCCTCAGCACGCCACCGACCGAGAGGTAGACCGTCTCGTAAGGTCGAGGCGTCGGGTCGATATAGACCAAGCTGCCGTCGTCGTTGCTGGCGGCCTGCCAGGGAGTCGCCCCTGCGTCGAGCGTACGAATATTGCCGTTGTCCTGCACGCCGCCGTACATTTGGCTGGTGTTCGTGGGATTAATTGCGATCCCGTAGAACTGGCCCAGCGGCAGGTTGGTGTTCAGGTCAGCCCAGGAAAACGCCGGTAGCGCCTCGGGGTCGAATTCCCAGACCCCGCCGTCCGAGCCGTCCACCACCGTGTACAACGAGCCAGAGCCGCTGGCCGTCGGATCGAGGAGGATGGCATGGTGATCGACGTGGATGGACGGCCCGTACCCCTCGTCCTTGGCTGCCAGATCGTTCACCATCACGTTTTGGGCACTGCCGTCAGCGTTGTTGATTTGCAGGAAGGCGTCCTCGCCCGAAGCATAAACCTGCACCGTTCCTGGCGTGAGGGTGTAAGGATTGACCGCCAAGGCCGTGTCGTAGTAGCCTTGGTTGCCGACGTAATTATACTTGGAACTGTCTTCGAAGCCGTTGGGCGTGGGCAGGTCGAATCCGGGGACAACATTCCAGACAGCAGTCGTATCGTCTGGAAGGCTCCCTCCGACGGTGACGTAGCCGAGTTGATACAGGCCACCGATCTCCGAGTTGATGGTCCCGCTGGCCATCGTCTCGTTGATGCTGGTCGACGAATCCACCGTGAATTCGATCGACCCCGTACCGGGTGTCGTATCGTAGATGACGGCAGTGATCTTGTGCCCGCCGTTCAGTCGAGACTCGACGCTCGAGATGTTCACTGTCTCGCCCACTTTGAAGTTCTCCAGGCCGGCAAATCCGGAGAAGTCAACCGTCACAGTATTTCCGCTCTGGGAATAGTCCGTGATCGTGGCCGTTTGTGTCAACCGGTCCATAATGAAGGCGGCGTAAAGTTCGTACTGTGCGGGACCTGAGGGGTTAAGGTTGCCCGACAATGCCAGGCTGATGCGGCCCACACCTGCACCGGAGGGCAGGTTCGTCATTTGGGTCCAGGTTGTCCCCCCATCCGTCGTCATGTACACACCATTGGCAGCACTGCCGGTCGCCTCGCCGACTGCTGCGTACAGCACCCGGTCGTCACTTGGATCCATGACGAGGTCGGAGAACATGTCCATCCTAGAGCCTGGGATCTGGGTAGCGGTCGTGTTCACCCAACTCTGGCCTCCGTCGGATGAGTGCCAGATGCCCTCGTTGCCGACCACACCGTTCTTGGCGGTAGAGACAGCGACGTAAATATTGTCTGGATGGGTGGGATCGATAACAATTTTCGAAATGGCCGAGCGATAGAAGATATTCGAGCTGCCCTGCCCGCCCAGCAAGGTCCAGGTCTGTCCCCCGTCGGTGGATTTGATGATGCCGGTGCCGTAAAACTGGGAGGCGGCGGCGCTGGTGGTCATGAGGTTTGATTCGGAGTTGGCCTCGCCCAGACCGGCGTAAATGATGGTGCTCTGAGTAGCCGGATTCCAGGCTGTGGCCAGCGCGCCGACGTTCAGGTTGATGAGCGGATCGCCTGTCTGGGCCGCCAGGTTATCGGTCAGGGCGGTCCAGGTCGGCGAACTCGAGTGGATGTTTTCCCCCCTCCAGACGCCGCCGCCACCTGTGCCGATGTAAACGGTATTGCCGGCCGTATCGCTGGGGTTAGGGTCGGCGGCGATCGCTGTGACGCGGCCCGTGACTGTGCCGCCGTCGCTGGTGTTGCCGACAATCGGCGCCGGACCGATCGAGGTCCATGAGGTCGAGGACAGGGCGAGACGGTCTTCCAGGTGCTCAATTGTAAGGGATACCCTGCACGTTTTCCTCATCTGCCGAATAAGCGAGAACGGTCGGGAGAATGAGGTACGGAAGGGAGGATGAAGCCACATGGTGAAGAATCCTTGGAGTAATACAGGAACCAGACCACTATTCTGGGCGACGCTTAAGAGTGTTCATTCGGCAAGAACAGCGAGGTTACGAGCAGAAATTTGAGGCAATAAGGAGACTTTAGCCTGGGTTTAGCTGCCTTCAAGGAATGATGAGGAAAACTTGATACAGAGTGAGCGGACAAGAAAAGGGAAAAAAGTGATAGATAGTGCAGGTTCTTTGCAATGCAGGATGTTCCCTTTCCGGCTATGGGGGAATCGGACACCTGCTCGCTGCACCAGCAAGGGCCGCCCTTGCTGGTGCAGCGAGCAGGTGAGGAACGTACTTTTACGACAAAATTCCCGTCACCGGGTCGCCTTGCACCAACTCGCGCGGCTGATTGAGGTGGTTGAGCACCATCGTGGACGGATCAATGCCGACACTGTGATAGATGGTGGCCAGCAATTCGCGTGGATGCACCGGGTTTTCGACGGGAGCGGAGCCGGTCTTGTCCGATTTGCCGTAGACCAGACCGCGCTTGACGCCGGCACCGGCGATGACGCCGGTATAGCAGTACGGCCAATGATCGCGGCCATCGTCCGAATTTTCATTTCCTGACGTGCTGACGCCGCGCTGTGGACTGCGGCCGAACTCGCCTACCGCCACCACCAGCGTTTCCGCTAACAGGCC
>CADDZE010000124.1 GCA_902812465.1 Acidobacteriota bacterium
CTTCCGCCACCATCCAGCCGCAGGCCAAGCTCGCGTTCGCCCTCCCCTCCCTCCTCACCCATCTGGGCGCCGACCCCGCGGGTACCTTTGCTGAGGGCAGTGTCGCCGTCTACTTCGTGGGCACCATCATGCCGGTGGTAGGGCAGATCACCATGACCAACGCCACGCCGCGGCTGGTGCACGCGGTGGGTGGAGGGAGCGCGCAGATGACCGCGGTCTACCGCGGCTTTACTCACCAGCCGACCTGCCAACCCCCGCCCTGCCAGAACTACCCTCAGCAAGTCGCCAGCAGCAGCACCTGCAACGTCCAGGTGCCATACTTCGTGAGTCTGGTTAAGAGCAAGACAACGTCCACCTGCTCGGGCCAGAGCTGTCTGCGAGAAGTATGGTATCAGGTGCTGGACGCGAACCTGAATCCGATTTACGTCGCCGGGATGCAGATCGCTGAGACGGTCAGCGGAACGCACACTGGCAACTGCACTGGAAGCCTTCAGGACTACGGCACGTGGACCACGGACGCGACGGGCACGATGACCGGCCCCGATTATTGGTGGTGGTGGTGCGCCCCGACAGGTCGTGGCTCATTCTTGCCGCTTACGCTCGGCGCGTAAATTTCACCTTACATTCGCCTCAGCTACTGGATTTGACGGTTAATGGCTCCGGGCTATCACAGCCACAGAGGCCAGAGAGATGGCTCAGAGTGCCTGATCCAGGATCGAAGATTCAAGAACCAAAAAAGGAGTGAAGGAACCAAGCCACCAAGTGATTGAAAACACGAGACGGCAGAGGCGAGAGACAAGGCGATGCGCCCCCTTGAGCTTTCGGGCCAGACGCTTTATTCTGGCCGGCATTTATCCAGCGGATGAAGGGCACTGCGCAGAGTCCCGATCCCGGTGCTTCGCGCCGTCCGAAGAGGAGTAATGACCGATGAAGCGACGCACGTTTTTGAAACGCGCCGCAGCGGTTTCCACCGCTGAGGCGGCTGCTGTTCTAGGGAACGGAAGAGCGGCTCGCGCCAGTGCTGAGCCCCGTAACGAGCAGCAGCCGTTGCGACGAGGGTCTTACAAGCCGGGGCGCATTCCCAATGAATACAGCCTGTTTCTTCCAGGCGAGCGCGAAGCGCTGCGAGCGGTTCCGCAGGTCAGCGGGTTCGACGGGGATCAGGTGAAGGCGCGTCTGGGCAGCGAGGCGCGAGTGTTGAGGAGCGGCGAGTCCATTGGCGGATGGCAGCTGGTAGCGATCTTACCCTGGCTGAACGGCACCCCCACCGCCGTCTTTGAGAAACACGTCACCCACCAGGGCGCCATCGCCTACGTCACCGAGATGGGGGAGATCGCGCATATTCCCAAGCGCATCGGCGACCTCTCGAAGATACGGCCGCGGCCGATCGTTTCGCCACACGGCATCCGCCTCGAGCGCCCGGCTCGCTACGTTCCGGGTCCCGACTTGTGCGGCAACTACATCCTCGACTCAAGCGAGGACCCATGCTATGAGAATGTCGCCGCGCTGGGTGAAGAGCTGAGGGGCTGGACGCTCGTGGCGAACGAAGAGTCCGGACCGGAGCGCTCGCTGTGGCTCGAGTCGGACGGTAAGTCTCGCCAGCTCCCCGCCGATCCGCAGTCTGCCTGGGCGCCCGACCTCACGGGCCGCCTCTTCGATCCCCGGCGCCTCTTGCCTTCGGAATACCTTTACGAGTACGTGCCCGGTTACAGCAAGCGCACGCTCTTGGGCGGCTTTCTTCCCGCGGCCGACATCGGCGTGTGGAATCCGAAATTTCATGTTGGCTATGAGGTGATGGTCATCCTCCCCCCAGGCCCTGACGCGCGCCCTTTGGGGCGTATCCGTGCCACGCCGCCACCCAGCGGCCGAGGGTCATTAATCCCGGCAGGCGACTCTGGCGCTGCGGCCCCGCCGCCCGCGAGCTTCGTCGAACGCTACTGGAACGGATCGGCACAGGAGTTCTTCAGCGCCCTCGCGGGCATCTGGAATCGCTGGCATCATTTCTTTGAAGACCGCATGCAAGTTGAAATTCCCGATGAATGGCTGCTGGACGCGGCACGGGCGGGCATCGTACTGTCGCGCTGCAGCTACCGCGGACTCGAGCCGACCTACCAAATTGGCGAAGGGGCTTACACCAAGATACCGGTGCGCAGCCACGCACTATTCCCCGTAGCGCACTACGAGTTTGTGTGGGCGCACCACCTCTGGAACCTGACAGCTGAAGTGGAACCCTACTTCCAGCACTACCTGGAGCACTATATCCTGCCGGATGGAAACTTTCTCTATAACACCCAGGATCAGGTGGAAGCGCCACTGAACACCGGTGTGTTTCTGGAGAACTCGGCCCGCGCCTACGACTACACTCATGATATCGACGCGCTCCGCAAGCGCCTGCCGGTGCTGCGGCGGATGATCGAGTTTGTCCTGAAGCGCTACGAATACACCAAGACCACGTTTCCGCCGGAGGATCCCCGGCACGGATTGATCTGGGGATCGCCCGAGGCGGACAACGGCGAGCCTCAGAATGACTTCCCGGAGTCGCACCCTTATTACTATCAGAATGCTTCGTGGACTTGGCGCGGCCTTCACGAACACGCGCGATGCCTGGCGCGGGCGGCAAGCGAACACCAGGATGCGGAGCTCAAGAGCGAGGCAGAAAAAATCAGTCGGATTGCGGTGGAGATGCGCGCCGACATCGAACGCTCGCTGAAGAAGACCCTAGACGATCGCAACCCAGAAATGAAGCGCGCTGGCATCGCCCCGTTCACTGCCTTTGACACCAAGCGCCAGCCGGCCGAACTCTCCAGTTACGAAAACCACCGCTACATGATGGATTGGTGGACGAGCGACTGGGGAGACCCTGCCCTGGACGACGGCCATTTCAAGCACCGCGAGCTGGCAGGCCAGCAAATTCTGGGGATGAATATCGACGGCGACTATCCGCGCACCTCGAACTTCATGGAACACGGCACCCTGGCAGGGCGGATTCGCCAGGAGAACTACCGCCCGTTCTTGCTCGCCCTGTATGGCAACCTCTGCTTCGCCATGGATAGCGGGAACCGCTATGCGCCGGAGGACGCGCTGCTACCCGGGAATTTTCCGGGCGAGGGAAGTCCGTACGCCTGGTCGGCCGTGGTCAACAGTGAGTTGCAGCCTGCCCTCGGCTTGCGGTGGTTGCTCTGCTACGAAGAGCACGACCGGAACTTGGTGCATTTGCAAAAGGCGGCTCCCCAGCATTGGTTCGCCGCGGGTGAAAAGATTTCAGTGAGGAATTGTCCGACGCGTTTCGGCCACCTGAGCTGGACGACCACAAGCCAATTCGAAGCTAGGGAGCGGCCCCATTGGCGCGTGGAGATCGAGCTTCCGGCCTCATTCGCTGCTGACCTGTGGCTTCATGTACACCCACCAGGCCGAGAGGCGTTGCGGGCCACTTCGCTCGGGGAGTTGCGCGGGAACGTAGTCGTGCTGGCCGCCGCTTTGCTCGAGGGGAAGACGAACCTGACGATCGAGGTGACTGTGTGACAGCCCGCACCGGCAGCTTGGTACCGTGAGCCAGGCGGAGGATTCTCGGCGCGCCGGAGGCCTTCGCCCCAAGCAGGCGGCCCGGTGCTTGCTGCTTCCGAGAATAGCTCAGGCGTTCGTGCCGAAGCCCGCCGGAGATCAAAGACCGACTTTGATGTCGTCGCCTTCCACCACTACTGGGAAAGACGCTACCTTCAGGGACGGATCGTCCAGGTTTTCACCGGTGCGTACGTTGTACTGCCACATATGCCAAGGGCACGTGACCACCTCACCCTCGAGCGTGCCCTCACCCAGCGGTCCGCCGCGATGCAGGCAGGTATTGTCCAGGCAATAGATGGTTCCCTGAACGTTGAACAAAGCCAGTGTCCTGCCATTGACTTCCACGGCGCGGCAGGTTCCCGGCGGCAACTCAGACAGGCTGGCAGCCCGGACGAAGTTGGGCATAAAGCCTCCGGCGGCCAGGATGGCCAATCTTCATAAGTTGGAAATGAGCCGTTGGGGCGCCGAGCACGTCATCCGATGCGAACAAATTCGGGAGCGCCCACCTGGCCAATGCGAACTGAATTCTTAAACTCTTCCAACATCGACTCGTCCAGGCGCACCTCCGTGGGGCGCTTAGCCAAGCTCATACTATCGATCTTCTCCTGTAGGCGCAGCAGACCATAGAAGAGATTCTCCGGGCGGGGCGGGCAGCCAACAATGTAGACGTCCACCGGCACGATTTTATCCACGCCCTGGAGCACCGCATAGGTATTAAAAGGCCCTCCCACGCTCGAGCACGCACCCATCGAGATACACCACTTGGGCTCCGGCATTTGCTCCCAGATGCGCTTCACGACAGGAGCCATCTTCAGGGTCACCGTGCCTGCCACGATCATCAGATCGGACTGGCGGGGGCTGGGCCGGAAGACCTCAGCTCCGAAGCGCGCCATATCAAAGCGCGAGGTGGTGGAGGCGATCATTTCGATGGCACAGCAAGCCAGACCGAAGGTGAGCGGCCACAAGGCGGATTTGCGGGCCCAATTAAAGACCTGGTCCACCGTGGTGATGATGAAATTTTTCTCGAACCGGTTCTCAATGAATCCCATGGTATGAACCCGCCGCCCTTCGAACTTCTCCCGGGAGCGATTATACCCGACTGGACGGACCTCGCGGAGACTTTATCCGGTCAACGCCGTGCCACCAGCTCAAGGACAGGGTCGGCAGACTGAAGCTAGGGGGGGCGCGAACTGACGTCCAGCGCCTGGCGCCCCGGGGAAGTGGAAAGAGACCGAATGTTCTTAGCACGGGAAGATGTCCGGTTTTTATAGCCCATGATCTGTTTGGTTTTTCTTTGCCGCTAGCCGAAGGAGCCCGTAGGGCGACTGAGGTTAGCGGCAACGCAGCCCTTCCGAGCCGCCCG
>CADDZE010000125.1 GCA_902812465.1 Acidobacteriota bacterium
CCACCACCACTCACGGCTCGTCCTGCCATACACAACCAGGCTGACTAGCTAAGGCAGCCTTCTTGCCGTCGCCGCAGGAAACATGAGACTGCTTTTCGCAGGCAAAACGCGTAGGACCATCACCGAACTAACGAGAAGCTGATAACACATGCCCCTTCGCACGCGCCGAAATGTTCCACCTGCCCCGAGCCAGGAAGAATGCCTACCCTATTCGCGGGAGCCAAACCTGATAGCCGTGGAGATGCCAACCCCGCGGGCAATTGCCGTTGACATAGACGAAATTGTTGCCTCACCCTGGATCGGGCTCCACTATAGGCACGAGTTTCTGCTACACCACAGGCACGAACTCTTGGTAAAGGCCCGGTCGTGACCGTTGCTGAGCCCGAGGGATCACAGGTCCCCGCTCGCGAAAAGGCCCCTAAGGGTGGGCGTTCCGGATAGAATCCGACGGCATCGGACTTCAGCAGGACCAGGATGCCGGGATCGTATGCTCCGGCAGCCTACTAAATCTCAACCTGACTGCGGTGACCTGGACCAAGCCTTCGCAGTGAGCGCTGGTCTTTGTGAGGTACGCGCAGAGTACTGGATTACGTACGTTGTGGGTCGGCGTAGTGGCTGCAGCGGCGCTGCGCCGACTGGCAGCCTTTATGAAAGTAACCCTCGAACACCCAGCCGGAAAACCACGGAAGGCTTGGTCCCTGATACGGACCAAGCCTTCCGTGCGTCTAGAAACCGGACGCCGGTCTTGGGGGTAAACGTCAGCGGTGGCCGGCCACGGCTTCAGCGGACTCCTCGAGCACCGTCTCCAGGTCGTGGTGTTTCAGCTCGCGTATTGCCAGAACAACGATCGCTGCGGTGACAGCGCAGAGGGCTGCGGCGACCCATAGGCCTAGGTGCATCCCGTCGACAAAGGCACCGTTGACTCCGGGAAACCCGTCGAAAACAACTCCGGCGGATGCCCCCTCGGTGGCGTCGGCGGGAAGCGAGGTCTCGGCCACGGCCGGTATCACGCGGCCAGCAACGATTGCCGACAGGATGGCGGTACCGATGGCGCCGCCGACCTGGATACAGGTGGTTTGGAAGCCGCTTGCCACGCCGGCCAGATGAACCGGTGCACCACCCACGATGAGGTCTGCACCGGAGGGAATGGCGAAGCCGGAACCGAATGCAATTATCACGAACGGCACCGCCATCATCCAGTACGGTGTGTCCACGCCGACCAGCGTCAGCAGCGCCAGGCCTGCCGCCATCAACCCAAGGCCCATCGCGGCAACCTTCCGTGGGCCGATCCTAGAGGTGAGGAACGCTCCGATGGGTGCGGAAGGGATCGCGAAGAAGCTCATCGGCAGCATCATTAGACCTGCTGTCGCGGTGTTGTGCCCGAGCGAGTTCATCAGGAACAGAGTCAGCAGGAACGTCACGCCCAGGATGGAGAAGAAGTTGGCCAGGAACACCAGACCACCGACGCTGACGCCGGCCGATTTGAAAAGATCCAACGGGAGGAGCGGGTTTGCTACCCGACTCTCGACGAGCACGAACAAAGCGAACAGCACGAGCGCCGCCACGAAAACGCCGACGGTCGCGCCGCTCCCCCAGCCCCAACCCTGGGCCTGAACCACGGCAAAGACAACAGCGAAAAGCGCTGCAGCCAGCAGGATGATACCCATGAAGTCGATGCGGCCACCCTTTTCGCTCGCCGTTTCACGGACCACCAGAACGGCCATGACAATACCCAGGAGGGCGATGGGGACGTTGATGTAAAAGACCCACTGCCAGCCGGCGCTCTGCACCAACAAGCCGCTGACGAGCGGGCCGCCGGCAATTGATACAGACGACACGCCACCCCAGATGCCCACTGCCATGCCGAACTTCTCCCGCGAGAACGTCGACCGCAGCAGGGCGATAGTCTGCGGCATGAGCAGTGCCGCGCTCACGCCCTGCAGGGCACGGAATACGAGTACGCCTTCGATGCTTCCGATGAGGCCAATCGCGACGCTGGTGATCCCAAACAGGAAGACACCCAGGATGTAGATCTTCTTCCGGCCGAAGCGATCCCCCAACTTCCCCGCCGGGATGAGACATACGGCAAGCGCGAGGAGGTATGCATTGATAACCCACTGCAGCTCGCCAAAGGTAGCGTCGAGGTCGGCTTGAATTGCCGGGTTGGCGATATGAACGACGGTGGAGTCCAGCCCCACCATGAAGAGGCCGAAGCACACGGCGATCAGAGTCAGTGCAGGATTACCCTTGCGCGGAGAAGGCAGAACGCCGGTCTTGGGCGGAGCAGATACGGAGGCCATAGATAAACTTCCTTCGCAGGAGAATCGATTGTTATAGTTATATAACTATAACCGAGTGATTGGACATGTATGCCGACCCCGCCGCAGCCCACGCCCGAACGGCTGGCCGCGTTGGCCGACCTCATCCTCGACCTCGCGCACAAGCTCGACATCCGAAGTCCCCTCCTGCGCGACGTAGTACCGCTGACCGGCACAGAGATCTCCGTCATCCGAGAGATCCACCGCAACCCGAACATGACCCCGTCACAACTCGCGGCAGCCACCGGGCTGCACAGAAGCAATATCAGCACGGCCGTCCGCACCCTGGAAGCGGCAGGACTTGTGGCGCGGGTGCAGGCCCGCGAAGATGCCCGGTCGGCCACTCTGGCACCGACAGAACTCGCCGCTGCGAGTATCGCGCGTATCAACGCGTACTGGGTCGACCGCCTGTCCCAGGCGCCAACCGAGTCCCTGGCCGAGGCCCTCGCGGCCCTGACCTCACTTCGCGTCATCGCCGAGGCGCTAGGGGACGAGTGATCCGGACGACCAGGGGCGGCGCTGACGATACGGGACGTTCCTCTGCAGCAGCAAGAACAACCAGTTGTTCAGGGTGTAGCCGCCCACACTAGTTCCGGCGCCGGTTCGTTCGCTCCGGCCCCACGGGCTCATGCGCTCTCTGAATCAGGAAACGCAACAACCACGTGCCCGATCCGACCAATATCAAGGACAGCGTCCTGAGTCGCCTGCCACGGTGAATAGCACCCCAAGCCCTGGCGGCCGGCCAAGCGGTCTTGACCCTGGCGCGTCAGGTTTTGACCTCGAGCCAGGCCATTGTGGCAACGACAATGGCGGCTGTGCCGGTCTGCAGCGTGGGGTTTACGACCGGGGCGAAGTGCGGCGAATGGTTGGCCGGGATATCCGCGGAGACAGTCCCCGCGGCTTCGGCCTTCGCGTACTGTTCGGGATCGATTCCACCGAATCCCCAGTAGGTGTAGGGAATGCCCAGCGAGTCCGGGATTTCACTGAAGTCCTCGCTGGCTGATTGCCGGTCCAGGGCGGAGGCCTTGTCGCCGAAATGGCGGCGGAAGGCCGCTTCGACCCTGGCCGTGGCCTTGGGATCATTTTTGGTTAGCGGGTAGTGGTCATAGAGTTCGAAGTCCGGGTCCTTTGGGGAGCCCGCGGCGCTGCATTCTCCGGTGACGATCCGTCTGATCGCGTCCAGGACAAGGTCGCGGGTTTCGTTGTCAAAAGTACGGATGTTCAGCTCCAACACGGCACGGTCAGAGATGATATTGCTTTTGGTTCCGGCGCTGAGCCGGCCGATCGTGAGAACAGCAAATTCACCGGGAGTGACCTCGCGGGAGACGACGGTCTGCAGGCGCAGGGCGATCGACGCGGCCAGGAGGACCGGATCTACGCTCAACTGGGGCATCGACCCGTGGCTGCCCCGCCCGTAGACGGTGATCCTCATGCTGTCCGCGCTCGAGAGGAACGCACCGGGGCGGGTACCGACATGCCCGGAAGGAAACGCGAGCACGTGCTGGGCCAGCGCGACGTCCGGCTTCGGTATCAGGGCGGCGAGACCGCCTTCGACCATCCGGTGGGCGCCGTCTGCCAGTTCCTCCGCCGGCTGGAACAAGGCGATGAATGTTCCGGCCCAGGAAGACTTACCTTCGGCGAGCAACCGCGCTGCTCCCAGAAGACAGGCGACGTGCACATCGTGCCCGCACGCGTGCGCCACGGGTACCAGTTCACCCGCGTCACGGGCAGTGACTTTGCTGGCGTAGGGCAGCCCTGTGTCTTCGGCCATGGGCAGGGCATCCATGTCGGCACGCATCAGCACGGTGGGGCCCTCGCCGTTTCTCAGGATGCCAACCACACCCGTGGAACCGATCTTTTCGTGCACCTCGTAACCGAATTCCTGCAGGGACCCGGCGGCTATTGCTGCTGTCCGGTTCTCCTGATTGCCGAGTTCCGGATTCGCGTGCACGTCCTTGTACAACTTCTCCTGCCAACCAGCAATGTCCTCTCGGCCAGCGAGGACCTGCGCTACTGCGTCCAGGCCCGGGCTCACGGGTCCGTTCCCTGCGCGCAGGTTCCATCGTGCCCCGCTGCACCCATTGTCTGCTCCCTTCAGGCCCGGGAAATCGCTGCCATCCTCTCCCGACAGTGTCCGCCCCATAGCTGCGCAGCGGCAAGGGACTTTCGCCTCGGCGCAGCCTAGACCACAGGTTCTAACCATTGCCGGCAGCTCCGTTGCCGCCTTCGTTCCCGCGACCGCCGTCACGCGGCTCCCTGAGAAAGCGGGTAGGCGACGCTTTGGCAGGTGACCACAGGTCCGATCAAGTGAAGGCAGGTAATGGACCGGCGTCTAAGGTGTCGTGTTGTCAGCCAAGGATTGCGCGATGGATGTCCGGGAGTTCGAGTTGGTAGGGCAGGAGGCTGCAAGGACCAGGAGCTTCGTCGGTATGGAGTACACCCCAGCCTGACGTATCAACCGCCTGACAAGGGAGGACTTGGTCAAGGCGGCGAACTCCAACTCGTTCTCCGGCGCCGTGACTCAGTCACAGCATGTGAAGTAGCTCCTCCTGCCCCAAG
>CADDZE010000126.1 GCA_902812465.1 Acidobacteriota bacterium
ATCGCGCCTTGTCGGAACTACGCGAGACGCTCCGGAAAGGACGCACGAAAGGGACTAAGGTGGCGGTGGCGTAAGAATGCGCTGGGTGTTGCTCCGCCAATTTTCAACTGAGCCTGGGACACCCTCTCCGCCGCAGACGCGCGGTACGTCTTGGCTACACCTATCTGAGAGGGGGGCCAGGGATCCCTGGCCCCCTCCGCTTTCCGAGCGACGAGATAGCTGTTCAGTTCCACGGGGCAACTCCAACGTACTTAAACTGGTGCAAAGAGTCATCGTCCGGATACTTCGAATTGTGGGTTACCCGGAAGACGCTTATCACCTTGTTCATTAAATCACCGTTTGAGTCAAAAGAGATCACGCCTTGTAGTGTCTTGAGGTGGGTCGTCTGAATCGCGTCGCGAACTGTATGCCGATTGACCGGCTTTCCGCTCTTCACCACCCTACTGATCGCGTCAAAAATTACGAGCGCGGCATCATACGTACAGACTGAGTAATCAAACGGTTGCTTCCCCCATCGCTTGGCAAACCGTGCTGTCCAGGGTTGAATCTCAGGACTATCCAGAAGATGTGGAGCTGCAACGGTCGTATACCATCCTTCCACTGCGGGGAACCCTGCGGCCTTGAGAAATGATCCGCCGAGAAGAGCATCGGTGCCGCCTTTGAGGACTTTCGGGATCACATCATAGGCTTGCTTAGCCAGTTTCGATCCAGCCTGCTGATCTCCAGTGTAATAGAGGAGATCAGGCCCAGACCTTTTGACTTTTGTCAAGAGGACCGTGTAATCGGCCTCCTTCGGATTGACCTCATCGTGGCCAAGGATCTTTATCCCTTTCTCCCGCGCTCGCTTCTCAAAGGCATTGGCCACGCCGACACCAAAGGCACCGCCGTCATCTACGACATAGGCCGTCCTCGTGTGCAACTTATCAAAGAAGAAGTTGGCAGCCCCTGGCGCCTGGTACGCGTCCGTCGTGACCGTACGGAAGAAGATCGCTTTCTTGTTTGGTCGAAATGTTGAGGCGAGCTTCGGATCCGTGATGTCAGGATTTGTGGCGCTCCCCGTGATCGTGGCCAGGTCCGCTTCGCTAAGGAGCGGGGACATGGCCTTCCCAGAGCCGCTATTCTTAGGTCCGACAATAGCGACGACGCCGGGGTTCGCGATTAGCTTCTTCGTCAACGTGGCCGCCAACGCCGGATCAAAATCACCGGTTGCGGCGCTGGCGTCGTCTAGAATAATGGCTTCAAGCTTGTACCCAGCGACTCCACCTTTTGCATTCTGCTCCTCGATCGCGAGAACTGCCCCGTCCTTGAGTAGCTCGGCGTCTTCTGCGCTCGCGCCGGTCAGGGGAAAGAGAATGCCGATGTAGAGAACTTTAGCGGCGCCGTACGTCATGGGCGCTAGCGCCAAGGCCATAACAAGGCACGCACTTACAATCACGCCCAACAGTCTACTGAACGCTGGAGGCCGTCTCATAATAATTCTCATATGCCCCCTCCCATTGGTATCGTTTCACCCGCAATACAACGGCCTAGACTGTGACCTTCTCCAATATCCTTTTCAACTGCCCTAGGATCAGTTCTGGTTCTCCATCCTGCAGACTGAAGGGGTTAACTAAAAAAGCGCCCTCGAGTACAAGCGCATCATCCACGCAAACGGCCGGATCGCTCTGATCAAGTTGATTCACTACCTCGATCGCGGTCATGCCAGTCAATGCAGGTTCGACATCGACTCGCACCATAGACATCGGTCGGCCAGCATACTCTGGAAGGATCGTGGCTCTCAAACCTTTGATTTGGTTGACTCCATCGCTCAAGGCCATCGCCTCCTTCTGCCATCGAAGAGCGTCTGCAGAATGGTCGCGAGAGACGTACGCTCGCAGGGCGACGAGGAGGCCCACAATCTCCTCCTTGCCAACTTTGAGCGGCCGCCCGATTCCGTGGAAGGGACGGCCCTTTAACACGCCTACTTGGAGGTCATCACGATAGGTCCAGGTCGACTCCCGGACGTCCATATCCTGGTGTTGCAACACTACTGAGCGGATCAGACTAGCCCGACCAGCAAGAACCCCAGAAGCCTGAGGGCCACGCAGCGCCTTGCCTCCACTAAATACCACAAGATCGGCGCCCTCAGCGATGAACCGTCGAAGGTTCTCTGCAGGGGGAAGCGCGGCCGCAGCGTCAACGATGACCGGGATCCCGTGGCGATGAGCAATCTCGGTCACCTGCGGTAGCGGGAGGGGCCCCGCAGGCCGGTTAACGACGTGCAGAACAGCGGCCGTATGTTCCGTAATGGCTGCTTCCAGTTCCCATGGCATGGTCTCGCCTGGAAAGCCAATCTCCACGATTTCCGCTCCGGCCGTGCGGACGGCCTTGTCGTAATCCATCCGGTGCCCTTTCTGGATGATCACTTGGTTCGGTATCCCGATCGCGTCGGGCAATCGATGGATCCGACTGGGATCGGTACCGGCGATGCACGCTGCGGCTGCTAGCAGCAATCCCGCCGCCGCGCCCGCGGTCACGTACCCCGCCTCTGCTCCGGTCACTTCCGCGATAATCGCACCAGCCCGCTGTTGCAATTCCTCCATCTTCACAAAGGCATGCGAGGCGTCGACCATCGCATCGACCACCTCGGGAAGCATCAACGTTCCTCCAACGCGCGTCTTGGTGCCGGCGGCGTTAATGACGCGCCGCACTCCGAGCCGATCGTAGACTGAGCGCTCCGACACGGCTTGAGTCCCTCCCCCCGCCGATGCTTGAGCTGTCACTCTTAGAGCGAGTCCAGCGGTAGTTTCAGAGTATCTCATCAGACCTCCAGGAAGACATGCTCGGCCGCCCATTCATAGACATGGCGCTGGGCCCTCAGGAAGAACTGAGGATAGGTGATAATATCTCGCATCTGTTCTACAAGACGCGTGTGATAGGCCGTTCGAACACCATCAATCCAAGGGAGAATGAGGCCCGATACACCGTCTTGGGCTCCCTTGCCAACCACCGCCTCAATCAACCGCTCCTCCATCCGTGCGTCAGGAACCAAATCTGGGTTGCCTCGCAGATATGCCAGCGCGGCGATTACCCCATGGGCCACATTGTCGGAAATGGCTCCTACCACCGTGACATCCGAATCCACGGTGCAAGCGATGCCCTGACCACATGCGCACCGACACCTGCCACCGGTCTCTGTGAATCGACGACAGGCTTCCTGCACAGTTCCCAGCCCCAACTCATTCCCCAGATCTCCAATCCCAACAGTCAAGCCCCCGGCCGCATGCACTGCTGTGTAAAGATGATCCACCTTGGCTACGAACGGTGTGATCGCTCTTCCATTAGCCATGTGGTACTGACCGGCATCGTTCCGGCCCGGGCGTTCGATCGAGACCGCTGCCACAGGATGTAAGGTCGCCAGCAACCCTGGGACCTGGGCCCTGGCCTCCTCTTCGTCCTTAGGGAAATCCAAAACGACCGCCGAATGCGGTATGTCGAAAAATCTGTCCGGATCCAGAAAAACGTGGAGTCCAGCGGCCTGAAGAGCGGCGGCCACCATGGGAAGGATTTCCTTCTCCGTCACAACGACCGGCTTGCTTTGATAACCGAGGTCGAGAGCGCGTGCCAGAGCTGCCGCAGCAACGAGACCATCGGTTTCACCGGGGATCTGCTCCGGCAAGAATTCCGCAAGTGCGCCGTCTCCTCTGGGAACGCTTTCCCAGTGGGGACCCGGGAATCCAGTACAGATGAGGACAATGGATCCCTCCGTCAGGGATCCATCCAGGCGCTGGGCAGCATACATCGTCAGGGGCATCCCGGCGTCGCGGCGCGCGGCTTCGTAAATCGGCTTCACCATTCCTTGCCCGCGCAGGTCGACGGTGATGAGCCTGTCGAGGTTGTCTCCCACGACATGGGCGACAAGATCCTGAATGGTTGGCATGGACTCCCTCCTAGCCCTCACAGGCTAAACGATCTGGACACTATCAAGTCACGCCGGTTCTTTCCGCGTCAGTCGGCTGCCGAAGTTTTGAAGAGGTGGAGTGCAAGCGTTTTGTCGATGGAAGAACATGTTCCCGAGACTCGGAGTACCCTAATCGTGCGGAGACAGCGGTAGTCGACTCGATGATGCTCTTGGCCAGCGTCCTAGCAAAGTCGCCGGTGACGCGGGCTGCGAGAGCCGATACGCTGATAGCCGACACGACATGCCCCGTCCGATCGAAAATCGGCGCGGCCACACACCGAATGCCGAACACATTCTCCTGATTGTCGTACGCGTACCCGCGAATCTTCGCTTGCCGCAGGTCGGCAAGCAAACCAGCCGGATCGGTGATGGTGTTCTCCGTAATTGGAGTCAACCCCGCCCTGAGGACCCGCGTTACAATCTCGTTTGAAGAAAATGCGAGAATAGCCTTCCCCAGCGCGGTCGCGTACGCTGCAGCTCTGCTGCCCACAGCGTAGGAGGTATGATACGGCTTACTGCCGAGGACCCGGTCCACATAGACAACCTCGTGCCCATCAAGAACGCCAAGGCTAGACGTCTCACCGAAGTGCTGCGTGAGGGACTCCAGGTATGGTCTTGGAACAGAATGCAGATCGGTGTTCCGGAGCACGCACTCGCCGAGGTTGAGCAGCTTGAACGTCAGTTCGTAGGATGCATCGTCAGCTTGCTTAACGAAACCACGGTGTTGCAGTGTCTTAAGGAGACGAAACGCCGTATTCTTCGAACAATGTATTCCTTT
>CADDZE010000127.1 GCA_902812465.1 Acidobacteriota bacterium
GCCCGCAGGCAGAAGCGATTGTAACCGGGAAGAAAGCCGGGTGTTCTGGCTCAGCAACTGATCAGGTGTCTTGCTTTGACCCATGGTTGGGAAGGTCCCCCGTCCGCTATTCGCATGGCCCGGCTCTGCGGGAGCGCCCATGCCGCCGCCCGGTGGTTCCATGCCTCGTCCGCCGCCCATGCCACCCGCGCCCGTTCCCGTGCTCATACCTGCCGCCTACGTGATCGCCGGCAACACCGCAGCCTTCGACTATGAGCAACTTGCCATTGAGGCGAATGGTACGTTGGCCTCTATGCTTCATCTTTCGGCCGTCGAATTCCTTCTGAATGTGGATGATGACCCGCCACACGGCTCAGAATACGCTCAGACCACGTCCTGGTTCGGCGCGCTGGATCTCCTGGGAACCCATCACTGCGAAATCAGCATCCACAACCAGAAATTCGTGGGAGTTACACCTCTGGACGCGCAATCGATTGTCACACACGAGATGTTTCATTGTTATCAGCAGCGAGCCGCGAAATACCTGGACTCATGGAAGAAGGTGAGCCCCTCGATTTCTGAGGGCGAAGCCACCTGGTGATGTTCGCTGTGGTGCCGGGCGCCGACGTAGGCGACTATCTTGGGGGAGGGACACGGAAGTCTACGTAAGCGAGCCTGGGACAACCTTCTCACAGCGATCCTATGATGGAGTCGGAATTTACGGGCACCTCAGCGACTTGATCGGCGCCGAGGCCGTCTGACCCAAGCTGCTGCCCTTGGTTCAGATGGCCAGTCAGGGAAGCAACCGCGATGACTTGTTGAAAGCACTGTTGGAAGCTCATCGGACCGAATACTACACCTCTTGGGGCTCCAGCTATTTCGAAGCTTCTGGGCACACGCCGTGGACGATACTCGGCGCGGGACCGGTACCGCCCCAGGGCCCGCAGCCGGACACGATTACCATCGACCCTAACTTCAACGAGGTGCTTCCGGCCGCCGGGCCTTACATCAGCAAGCTGTTTCAGGTTTCCGGAAGTGCGGATACTGCCGTGGTCTCCCTCCTGGCTGGCTATGGCCGCCTGCACGATCAGAGCTTTTCTGTGAACACGGCGCTTGATGAGTCTGGTCCAATCGCACTCTGCCTGAAGCAAGGAGGTTGTAAATGCCCAGACGGCTCGCCGGGCGCCTCCGAGGTCACGCAGAAAACCGCCTTGCCCCAGTCTATTCGCCTGAACGGCGCGAAGCGACGACGCAGGTCGGCACTGTAGCCAGTTCCCTGCATAGGTTTTGTAAGAATCCCGATCCGGGGCCGCCAGATCACGTTAGTGGCGGTGGGGGTGGAGGCGCCGGGGGCGGAAATGATAACCAACAGCCGCAATCGCTACTACTCGACGGCAATGATTGGAGCGACACTCATATTGCTACCTTCGATGGGCTCGGCTACGACTTTCAGGCCGTCGGCGAGTAGACGCTGGTGCGCTCGGTGAAGGACGATTTGCTCGTTCAAGTGCGGAAAGTGCCGGTTTTGGGGCCGAAGATTGCCAGTGTAAACCAGGCCGTTGCCACCCGGATTGGCGGCCAGCGTCTCACCTTCACCATGGAGAACGGATCCTTAGTACTTTGCGTAGACGGAAAAGTGGTCAGCGGCCCTCGGCCCAAGCTGAAAGTTGGCTCCCTGACCGGAGCTACAACCGCTTATGGCGGCACCTACCTGCTCACTTGGCCCGAAGAAACGATTTTGCGCGTCGAGCAGCTGGCCAGCTACGCCATCAACGTGCACGTCAGACCCGCCCTTTCACGGCGGGGTACCTTAGACCGGCCTGTTGGGAAATTTCGACGGCTCGCCGGATAATGACCTCGTTGGAGAAAACAACACCAAGCTCGGCGTGGGTCGCGACGAAATCAACCAGAAACTGGCCGCTGCCTGGCGGCTCACCAAAACCACCTCACTCTTTGACTATCGGCCGGGGCAGTCGCCGGCCAGCTTTTTCGATCCCAACTTTCCTGCCAAGGACGCCGAGGCTGCCCGCCTCACGAACTACAGCGCGGCCGAGCAGACCTGCCGGACGCATGGCATTACTGACCAGCGCCTGCTGGACGACTGCATCCTCGACCTCGCCGTCACCAACAGTTTCGTCTTTGCCAGCCGGTATGCGCATGCGCAGCTAGTTCTGGCCGCTCGCGCCAAAGTTTTTCAGCCCCCCGCCGCGTCACCTGTGCCCTCTATGTTTTGGGTGGACGGTGAAATCCTCGATAGCAAGTCCGAGCCGGAAACTCGCTTTAGCGGCAAGGCAGGCGACGTGTCTGGGTGGGATACGACCCGGATTGCAAGGGAACGTCGAAAAAGTCCTCGCCGCTCGGGTTGGACTTGATGGATCCATCGGGCAAGCTGCTGCACTGGGCTGGCGGATGTGATTTCGGCCGCTTCGAGCTGCCTGCGACTGGCACTTACACCCTCAAGGCCATTTTCGAACAGCGTGATGACACGATCCGCTACCACATTCCGGTGCGCTTCGTCCGCCCGGACCGCCACCTGCAGATATCGCACGGGCAAACAGTTTCAGGCAACATCGAGCAGTGGGCCTGCCACGATGTCTACACTTGGACCGGAAAGGCAGGTGACCTGATCGTGCTATCCGGGGAGGGGTGCGAACTCAAGGTCCACACAGTCATCATCGATGCCGACGATCACGACGCCCTCGGTCCGTCCTGCCGTGCCGGTACGTATTAGCAAGTTTTCCAACGACGGCACGTATCAGCTCATCGTCAACGGCGGAGAATGGACTCACGGAGAAATCGTCGGTCCCTACCACTTCGTTTTCCAGGGCGGCAAGCTGGCAAAGTAAGAAACCTTCCCGCAGCAACCCAACGCGACCAGGGCCAGGCGCGCCCATTCACCTTGCGCGCGCTCAGTTGGTGCCGGAGCAACTCGGGACACTACGCGATCTCCGCTCACGCACCAGCATTATCTCCGAGCGCCTTGTGCCATTCCTGGCCCGCTGCCACCAACCGCTCAAGCGCCGACTGGACTTCGTTCAGCTTGCTTTTCAGGGCGGCTTCGCCTGCGCGGTGGTCGACGTAGATCGGCGGCGCAATGAAGACGGCCGCCCGGGTGCGTGGATGCGGAATCTGCGTGTGGTCCCAGCTTTTGCGGAGAACCCAAGCACGGGCGGGAACGATGTGAAAGCACAGTATCGCACCGCCGGTCGCCTTAGCGAGCAGGACCGGCCCGGCCTTAGCCACAAAACGCGGACCTCGGGGTCCGTCCACGGTGAAGGCCGTATCGCGGCCCCGCCGCATGGCCCGGACCATCTCCCGGAGCGCCGGCGCGGCCCCGCGTGAGCTCGACCCTCGCGCCGCACCGTAGCCGTGCCTCTGAATGATGCGCGCGATGTACTCGCCGTCGAAGTTTCGGCTGGTCATGACGACGATGCCGCGCTTCCTCCAAAACCACGTCGCCGCACAGATTTCTCGATGCCAGAACGTGTAAATGATTCCCTTCCCCGCACGCCGCGCAGCTTCCCAGTTCTCCCAACCGTACACCTCCCAGCGCAGGCTGCGCCCAATCATCCACACAGCCAGCCAGCCTACCCAAGTGGCCAGCGCGATTTGCGCCCGTTCCCAAGCTGTGAAGGGGCGCCGCGGCTCATCGAGCGCCCCCCTGGCGGCAGCGTCCTGCCCTTCCGGCGTGCGCGAGGATTTTGCTGAATAGGAAGGAAGCATGGCTGATGAGGCACCGGGAATCATGAGGTTCGTTGGCGGTGTTTTGCAAGCCTCGTGGATCCGGCCTCTGGCCCAAAACCCCCAGCTTGGCGGCTACATGCCATCATAATGCGGGCCGCCTCCCCCTTCCGGGCACACCCAGGTGATGATCTCGTAGGGATCAGCGATGTCACAGGTCTTGCAATGCACGCAGTTAGAAGGGTTCAGTTTCAGGTGGTGTCCAGAGCCGTCGGCATTCGGCTCCATTTCGTAAACCTGGGCGGGGCAGAAGTATTGGCACGGGTTACCGTACTCGCGTGTGCAGCGCTGGTTGCAGATATCAAAATCAGCAATCCGAAGGTGGCAAGGCTGGTCTTCCTCGTGATGAGTGCCTGAGTAATAGACGTCTTGGAGCTTGTCAAAGGTAAGCCTCCCGTCCGGCTTCGCCCTTTCGTACGAAACATCACGGACCTCGGCTAGCTTCCTCACCGCGAGGTGATCCGCGCGGGCGGAATAGCGGCCATGCAGGCCTCGGCCCCCAGTGACCATTTGCAGTGCCCCGTGCAGAACGCCGCTGAAGAAGCCGTGTTCAAAGCCCTGATGAAAGTTACGCACTGGCCACAGCTCTTCCTTCACCCAACTGGATTTCCAGCGGTCTTCAAAGGACCGAAGCGTGGCGGCGGAGGTGTCACGGCGCCGGAGGGCTTCGAAGATCGTCTCGGCGGCTAGCATGCCGCTCTTCATGGCCAGGTGGATACCCTTTAGCCGCTGTGAATTCATGAACCCAGCGGAGTCGCCGATAATGAGTGCCCCGTCGGCGTAGGTGGTAGGGATGGCGAAGTATCCTCCCTCGGGTATAGTCTTCGCCCCGTAGCGGATCATCTGACCGCCTTCAAGGAGCCGCCGCATCCAAGGGTGGGTCTTCCATTGCTGAAAGGCGTTGTGCCCATCGAAGCGCGGGTCTTCGGCGTTAAGACCGGCTACGAAGCCCACGGCCAGCCGGGTTTCAGACAATGCGTAGAT
>CADDZE010000128.1 GCA_902812465.1 Acidobacteriota bacterium
CTCAGACAACGTGTACGTGGTCGACTATGGCAACAAGCGGGTGCAGAAGTTCGACGCATTGGGCCAAGTGGTGGCTTCATTCTGGAACACGCTCGTAGCGGCGGGAATCCTGAGCCAGCCGAGCGACTTAGCCGTAGGCGAGATAAATGGTGTCGTGCGGGTCTACATTGTGGATGCCGCCACCCACGGGGTGTTTGTGGTTGACACGAGCGGCAATCCGGTGCTCGATAGCAACGGTTATCCGATCTCATTTGGCGGCGCGCAGCTTTCGGAGCCGATGGGCATCGTGGCGCTGGGCGAGGCGATTTACGTGGGGGACAACACCTTGCGGGCGGTGTTGCAGTTCAATGCCAATAGTTTCCAATTTGTGGGCCAGGCTGTCGGCTATCAGGGGCCAGTGGCGGCGCTCGCCGTTGGTCCGGACGGGGCGTTGCTGGTACATACAGGCACAGCGCTTGCGCCAGTGCGAATGTTGCCGGGGAAAGCCTACAGCAAGCAAGGCGTTTTCTGGACCGATGCGATGATCGCCCCAGGCGACAAGGTCACATGGCATAGGCTGGAGGCGATCGGCGCAGTGCCCGCCCCGGACGCTCATCTCAATCTCTTCTACCACATCTCGAATGATCCCGGAGATGCGCCTGCGCCGCCCACTCTCGGCTCTGGAACGAATCCATTCACCGACCCGAAGTGGCGAAGTGGACCGCCGGACGTCTCAGACCTCTTTCTTGGCGGCGAGCCTTCGCTCTATCTCTGGGTTGGGGCCTATTTCTCTGGAAATGGCCTGGCCTCGCCAGTCATTCAGCAGATGCGGCTGGAGTTTGACCATAAGGGCTATCTGGGCTACTTGCCAGCGATTTACCAGAAGCCCGGAACCTGCAAGGACTTTTTGCCCCGCTTTCTGTCGCTCTTCGAGACCTTCTTCAGCCAGACGGAGGCGGCCATCCGCGCCCTGCCTTCCTTGTTTGATCCCTGGTCAGCCCCTCGGGAATACTTGCCCTGGCTAGCCGGGTGGCTGGCGCTGACGCTTGACGAAGACTGGGACGAAGCCAGGCAGCGGCGGGCCATCACGGAGGCCTTCACCAGCTATGCTTTGCGTGGCACCCCGGCGGGACTGCGGAAGGCGCTACAGGATCAGGCTGGAGTGGCAGCCTTGATTCAGGAACCGATCCTGAATGCATCATGGTGGGCCTTGCCTGCGCCGGAAGAATCACCGTGTCAGGGAACGACCGACGCGACGATGCAGGCACCCCTCTGGCAGGCAGGCGAAAACTCGCTATTGGGCTATACCACGATGCTTGCGCCCGGCGAGCCTCAGGGCGCGGTGGTGGGTACCACCGCTATCCTCGATCAGTCTCACGTGATTACCGAAGAAGAATTCGGCGCTCCTCTCTTTTCGGATGTGGCCTTTCAGTTTAGCGTGCAGGTTTACCGCGGCCAGGTGAATTCTCCTCAAGCGCTGGAACGGGTGCGCGTGACGATCGAACAGGAGAAACCAGCCCACACCGCCTATCACCTGTGCGTGTTGGAGCCCCGCCTGCGAATCGGCTTCCAGTCACGCGTGGGCGTGGACACTATCGTCGCCGGGCCGCCCGACAGCGTGCGCCTGGGCGAAACCGGCGGCCTGGGGCAGGAGACTGCGCTAGCCGGGCGCCCGCCGGCGGCCGTCGGCGAGCGCAGCCAGGTGGGCGTGACTACCGTCATCGGTTAGCCGCGGAGAGCTGCGGCCCGAATTATCTGCGAGGAGGATGATCCGTGATGGATAACGGCAATGGTGCTTGTCTCTGTGACCTCAAGGCTTTTGTTCGCAACCGCTACTTCTACGGCAAGCTGCTCGACGTCTACCACTTCGAGCTGGAGCAGAACTACCTCAACGCCAAGCGATGGCTGCTGAACCGCCTGGTGACGGGCTACGGTGTCATCTGCGGGCTGGATGTTCAGGCAGGGGAAGATGGCCGAAGCGTGGTCGTGCTGCCGGGTTTGGCCATCGACAAGTGGGGCCGCGAGATCATCGTCCCCACGGCATCAAAGCCTCTTGCGCTGCCTCCCCTGCCCCCAGCGACGCCTGAAGCCCCTTCGGCGGATCACCCGGCGAGCGACTGCAACTGCGACGAGCACTGGATCCACCTCGTAATCTGCTACCACGAGTGCCTGAGCGACCCTGTACCCGCCCTGGGCGGCGACTGTGATCAGAATGGGATGTGCTCGCCCGGATCCGTGCGCGAGCGCTACGAGCTGGAGTTCAAGGAGGGCAAGCTGCCCGCCGTCGACGTCAGCTGCTCCGTACCCGATCTCGTCGCGGGAACCGCCATCAACTACCCGGCGCTCGCGCAATACGTCAGCGGTCTATGCCCGGACTGCCCCGATGATCCCTGCATGGCGCTGGCTAACATCCACTTGCCGGATTCGGCCGGCGTGTTGGCCTCCGGAAGTATTGACATTGCCGTGCGACCCATCGTCTACACCAACGACTTGCTGCACGACCTGTTGGTCTGCCTGACTAATAAACCCGCCACGCAGGATCACCTCCGAGGCGGTAAGAGCTGAGTCTGGGCCCGCGCACGTGGGGAGGCAAACGGTTGAATGAAAATCCGCAAAACTGCGCTCGGCGCCTGCGGATGCTCAATTTCTAAAGGAGAGAGCCATGAAGAACAACAACTGCGGCACGGTTTCCCCTTGCGACACCAGCATCGCCGAGCGCCCGCGCTATTTCCCGCGTCAACTGATTACTCCCGACGATTTGACGCTCGAACAGGAATATTTTCGAAACAAACTGCGCCGTCACAATCGCCTGATGCACGGGTGGGGCGTGGTTTGTGGCGCCAAAGTGTGCCCTGTTTCGGCGGCCGACGGCGCCCCCACTGATCCCGCCGGCGCCAGCGCAGCAAGCTCTTTTCAACCCTGGCGGGTGGCCGTTTCACCCGGCTACATTCTGGGGCCTTATGGCGACGAGATCATTATTGACTGCTGCCGGACGGTGGATCTAAGGACCGCCGGCACGACCGGCGTCACCGGCGAGCCTTGCGTCCAGGCGCCCGACCCCTGGTGCACAGACGTCTATGTGCAGCGCGACCCTAACGCCCCGCTTTACGTCGCCGTGAAGTACAGGGAATGCCGGGCGCGGCCCGTTCGCGTGCAGCCCATCGGTTGCGGCTGCGACGATACACAGTGCGAATACTCGCGCCTGCGCGACGGTTACGAGATTGCCATTCTGAACCAGTGTCCTGAGACCCATCAGAATCCCCCGGAGATGGACAACCTCGCCAAGGGCGTAACACCCGATTGCCCTGCCTGCCCCACCAGCCCATGGGTCGTGCTGGCCAAGGTGACCATCGACCCAGACGGCACCATCGCCACCATCGACAATTGCGCCTGCCGCCGCATCGTGCTCTCCTTCGGCAGCTTCTGGCGGGCTTGCCAAGCAGCCCAGTTGTCGGTCAAGGGAGTCACTCCGGTCGATTCTTCCGTTGATTTGCAGGCAGTTGCGCAGGGCACGAAGGGTCTGACCCTGAACGTTGCGGTGGATACTCAGCAGCCTTTGCCGGCGCCACCTCAGACCAAAGCTGATTTGGGGGCGGGCGTTGTTGTGAACAGCGTTGTGCCAGGTGCGCCGGGCCAACCCACCTTGCTCAACGTCGATGTGCTTCCCACGGCCAGCCCCGGCCCGCGCACGCTGACCATCACCACGGACGCCGGCTTCGCCGCCAGCCTCGAAAAGGCCATCAATGTCGTATCAGCTTCTGCCGCACCTCGGCCGGCTCCTGCTCCGCCATCTCCCGCGCCGGCTCCTCAACCACGTGGTGGAACACCGGCTCCGCACCCGAGTGCAACCGGTCCCGAAGCGCCCGGACCCGCTGAAGACCAACCCAGCATACCTCCGGCCGAACGGCCTGGGCGCAGGCGAAGCAAGACTCCGTAGCGGCGGGGCGGAGTCCATAAGGTCTTACGCGGATCCGGTGCCGCACCTGGCCGGTGGCGCTGTGTTTCCTTGACGCCTCGCGCAGGACCCCGTGCAGGAGAGCGCCCCTGCACGTCCGGAGTGCCTGTTTGCCGAAATCCGGTCCCAAGTCGTCCGCGGAGCCCTCAGCGCGTGGTTCGCAGTTGGTGCTACACCACGCGGAGCCCTCTCCCGCACACGATCTGGAGCGTCTTGCCTCGGAAGGGCACGCCGTGGCGAGTCGGCAAGCCCCGGGCGACGACGCCCCCGCCGACTTTTCCGCCCATCCCCATCCGCTACTCCGCCTGCAGCGCGCCGTAGGCAATCGAGCCACGGCCCGCTGGGTGGATGCGCGCCTGCTCCAAGCTAAGTTGCAGATCAACCCGCCAGGCGACATCTACGAGCGCGAGGCCGACCGTGTCGCCGAGGCAGTGATTCGCGGGCAGCGCGTAGCAACGATGCTGCGGCTGGACCCGCTCATCCAGCGCGACGATGCCCCTACACCCCCCAACGAGCGCCAGCAGCTGGTTGAGCCGCCGAAGGAATCCGGGCGCCTGACTTCGGAAGAAATGGCACGCATCGCCACTCGCCAGCCACCGCCTCCGCAGTCGGACGAAATGAAGAAAGCCGCGGAAAAGACTGCCGAGGCGCTGCGCAAGACGAAGATCGGCAAGGAGCTTGAAGAGAAAGCCACCGAACTCGGCAAGGATTTTGTCTCGACGCTGGAGGG
>CADDZE010000129.1 GCA_902812465.1 Acidobacteriota bacterium
CGTATAAGCGGATGACTTTCGCGGCCGTTTCCTTGTCCACATCCAGCGGCGCCTTAGGCAGCTGGCTGATCTCGGAAACTACGGTGGGAATGTTATTTTTCTGGAGCGCTTCCTGCACCTTACTGAAGACGGAGGGATCGCACGTGATGTCGAAGGTGCTGCCAGACCGCTTCAGATCGTCGGCGCCGGCATCCAAGGCGATGCCCATCAAGGTATCTTCATCGACGGCATCAACCGGGACGCTAAACAAGCCCTTACGTTCGAAGCGGAAGGCGACGTTGCCGGCACTGCCCATCTTGCCGCCGCCGCGCTCGAAAATTTTGCGGATTTCTCCGGCGGTGCGGTTGCGGTTATCGGTGACAACATCAACCAGGAAAGCGACGCCGCCTGGGCCGATGCCCTCGTAGGTGATCTCTTCGAAGGTTAGTCCTTCTGTCTCCCCGGTGCCGCGCTTGATGGCGCGTTCGATGTTGTCCTTGGGCATGCTGACTTGCCGCGCTTTGTCGATGGCGTAGCGCAGCTTGAGGTTCATAGTAGGGTCGCCGCCGCCTTGGCGCGCAGCGATGATGATGGCCCGGCTGAGCTTGCTCCACAGCTTGCCGCGCTTGGCGTCCACGGCACTTTTCTTGTGCTTGATCGTGGCCCAATGGGAATGGCCGGACATGGTTTCTCCTTCACAGATGCGGTTTCCACTAGCTCGCCGCCCAAGCAAAGGCGAGGGGGGCTAGTTGAGGTGTTTCAGTTTCTCCTTAATCTCCCGATAACGTTCATCAGGCCGGCGGCGGCCGCCTGATTCATACAACGCGATGGCTTTCCGCCAGGCCTGGCCGGCTTTGTCCATTTCCTGCAAACGGAAATAGACGTCACCGAGGTGGTCCCAGACTACCGGATCGTCGTCGCCGACGGGCAGCGAGACGGCCTTTTCTAACTCGCGGCGAGCGCCTTGCCAATCTCCCTTGCGGAACAGCACCCAGCCCAGGCTATCAACGAAAGCAGCGTTGTCGCGGTCGCTGTCCAGCCCCACGCGCATCAGGCTGTTGCGTTGCCTCTTGTCTAGCTCCAAGGCGCGACGAATCCGCTTTTCCGCCTCGTCCAGCTTTTTGTTCTGGTCTGCCCACAGGTAACCGAGATCGTTGTTGGCCGTGGCGTCATCGGGATCGTCCTTGAGAATCAGCAACAGCTGTTCCTCGGCTTTGTCGTACTGCTGGGCGGCAGAGTAAATTGCCGAGAGCACGTAGCGAATTTTATGGACTTCGCCCTCTTGATTATACTCTTTCAAGAGGGCTTGGCACTCGGCGATGGCCTGCGGATGGCGTTCGGCCTGCGACAACAGCTGCGCGCGTTCGAGACGGCAGGTCAATTGCAGTTCCGGCTCGGCCGTCTGCACGGCTTCCTCGACAGCGGCCAACGATTCCCGCACCTGGTTCAGCCCCATGTAAGCCGAGGCCAGTTCAAGGTGGAAAAGTACGCGGTTGGTGCTGCGGGCGTTCTTCAACCCCTGTTGACACACCGCAATGATTTCGCGGTTTTTGTGGGCCAAGGACAAGACGCGCAACAGACCGGTATAAAGCTGGGCTTCGTTGCGGCCTCCCCGTTGCAGGCAATGGCGGTAGAGCTTTTCGGCTTCCTCGTATAACCTGGCCCGACCGGCTAGTTCGGCCAACATCGACGAGGTGGTGAAGTCCAGGCGGGCGCCTGTGCTCAAGCGACGGATGGCCGCTGGCAGTACCAGTTTGACCAGCTCGGCGTCCTCCCGCAGCACCAGAAGCATGGCCTTGGCGTGAACGGCGGCCCGTTGGGCCTCCTCGCGCTGCTGTTCGTTCAGCTCGCGCTTCTTGCCTTGGCCGTCCTCGCTGCTGGCTTTGCCGATTGCTTGGTCCAATTCTGTCAAAAGGCGCTCGCCGCCGCGTTCCTTCTCGTCTTTATAAAGCTGGAACAAGCCGCGATAAACTTCCACAGTCGGCGACTGCTCCAGCAGCTTGTGATAGATCGGCTCGGCCTGATATATTTGGCCCGCCTTGCGATATTCGCGCGCCAAGAGTAATTGCAGGGCCTGATTGTTGCGGTCAGCCGCCGCAGACCGTTCCAGCGACGGCACGATCTCCTCTGCGCGACCGAGTCGTTTCTGGAGTTGGATGCGGAGTTCATAGCCTTCCATGCCCTGCGGCTGCGAACGCAAATACTGCTCGACCTGTTCCAGGGCCTTTTGCGGATCGCCCTGGGCAACATACATCTCGGCCAAGTTGAGCGCCAGCCGTGCTGAACGCAACGGATCTTTTTTCAGCGCCGCCTGAAACTCGGCGATAGCTTCGGCGCTTTTCTGAGATTTGAGATAGAGTTTGCCCAGGCGCTCGTGGGTTTCAGCCGCTTGCGCCACGATTTCATCCCGGTTATACGGACCTTGTTCCATCAGCGCCGCGGGATGGTCGAGAATGGCTAGCACTTCGCGCAGGCTCTTCTCGGCCTTATCCAGTTCTCCGGCCTCTTCCTGCAATTGGCCGAGGTCGTAAAAGATCTGCGCACGCACCTCCAGACGCTCCTTCAGACGCGGACAGGCAGCGATGCGTGTAAGGACGGCTGCGGCTTGCTTGCGCCGGCCCAGCATGCGCAGGTGCCGAGCATAACGGTAGCCGGTCTCGAAATCGTCCGGATCCAATTCCAGGACGCGCTGGCAACTGGCCAAGGCATCGTCGAGACGATCCAGGGCGAAGTACAGCGGCACGAGCGCGCGATGAACCGCCGCTGAGTCCGGATCGAGTCGCCGGGCTTCCTCAAAGGTGCGCGTCGCTTCGATCAGACGATTCTGGTGCTCCAGCGCCACGCCGCGGCCGTACAGTTTGACCGCTTCGAGGTGATCCAGCTCCCGGCGCGTGGCCGGTTTGATGGGTACATGACGTGTCGGCGGGTCGGCGTCGGTCGTCTGCGCCGCCAGCGGCGCCAGGGCCACGAGAAACAGACCGCCCCCGAACCAAGCAACCAGCCGCGACATAGTTTTCCATACCTCCTTCTGTTCTCCTGTCCACCCGCAGCACCAGCAAGAGATGCCGTATCAGGCCCGGCGCGAAAAGATTGTACACGGAAAAGGCGAGATTTCCTAGTTGGGATTTAACACAGGGCGTGCTGTTCATAGGCGAGCGGGGGTGTGACCCCCCCGGTTACATAGGCGAGCGGGGGGTGTGCAACCACAGGCGAGCGGGGGGTGTGAACCCCCGGTTACATAGGCGAGGTTACATAGGCGAGCGGGGGGTGTGCAACCACAGGCGAGCGGGGGGTGTGAACCCCCGGTTACATAGGCGAGCGGGGGGTGTGAACCCCCCGGTTGTGCTACCGGGGGGTTCACACCCCCCGCTCGCCAAGCGGCAGAACCGCCTTTACAGGTGCCCTTGAGCCTGCTATATAATGCGAGCTATACGGCAAGGTGCCGGTTGAGTTGGCGAAGGTTGCAAGTTGGATTTAGGAGAGCGAGCTGTTCGGTCCCGAGGGACAAAATTCCCTTCCTTTTCAGCATTTTTCGACGGCGTTTCACTCCGCTTTGTGAGTAGTCTCCCCTGCGAAAGATTCCGAGAAGGTGGGCCCGATGGCAAACCCTTGCCGTCCGCAGCGCGAGCAAGGGAAACAAACCCTTGCCAGCCCGCAGCAAACCCTTGCCAGCCCGCAGCGCGAGCAAGGGAAACAAACCCTTGCCCAACCCGCAGCAAACCCTTGCCAGCCAGCCCGCAGCGCCAGCAAGGGAAACAAACCCTTGCCAGCCCGCAGTGTGAGTCCTTTGCTCGCGCTGCTGTGGGCTTGAGCAAAGGGAAAGGGTAGACCGCGGCGGCGGCGTTACGCTGGCTAGCCGATCGGTGAAGACAACGCAGCTTGCTCCAGCCCGTGGGCTGGAGAGGGACAGTTTTTCGGTTTTATGTTGAGTGCCCCGCACGGGACAGAGGCGTGTTCCTCTTCCTTCTGCCCGGCGGAGGAGAGGTCGCAACGACCCGGCACGGAAAGGTTCTGCGATGGCGAAGAATATCTACGTCGGCAATCTCGTATGGGAAGCTACAGCCGACGACCTGCTGGCACTGTTCCAAACTTTCGGGGCGGTAGCCCGAGCGCAGGTCATCACCGATCGAGAGACCGGCCGTTCGCGCGGTTTCGGCTTTGTCGAAATGGACAACGACCAAGAAGCGCAGACGGCCATTGACAATCTCAACGGCACCCCCTACCGGGGTCGACCACTGACCGTTAATGAAGCACGGCCGCGCGAATAACGCGGCGGTAGCGGCGGCCGCGGCGGCTATGGCGGGGGACACCGCGACCGCGGCGGCTATGGCGGCCGCGGTCGCGGTG
>CADDZE010000130.1 GCA_902812465.1 Acidobacteriota bacterium
GTTCTGAGGCAAGACCGCGGTCGCCGGAATCTCGGGGGGAGGTGGGTTGAGCGTTGCGGTCTCACTCAGAACGCCGAGCGGAATCTCTTCCTTAAAGATGCTTGCCGGTCCAGCGATGAGCCAGATCACCCCCGATCTGACTGCCTGGCGAACCGCCCGTTCCACCACCTCCCGAGGCACCCGTGGGATAGGGAAGACTTCTTCATAGCCTTCCCGCTGGACTTTACTCACGTGTTGGCCATCAAAGAAGCTGCACACCGCCTCGAAGGTCAGCGGCGAGCCATCCGCCGGCCAGAGCCCCGGTATCGAACCTGGGACGAGGAGACTGCTTTCCAGCTCGCTCAGCTCCGCTGCCTCGGGAAGGACCACCTCCAGGTCTCGTTCCCGCAGCTCTGCGTCGGTCGGTCGAACCCTCCAGAAGGTACGATAGGTGCGGTCGGGGCGCGGCAGCCGCAGAATAAAATGCCCTTGCTCGCAGCCCAGAGCCAGCGTTTCGACGATGTCCCGTTGGCGCAGCATCTTGGGCAGGTGGGGAAACTGGGCGAAGGCGCGCACCAGGTCGCTCGCTCGCCGAGAGGTCTCGCCTGGTCGCCACAGGTTATACGGACCGTCCGGGAGCAAAGCGTCGGGGCTGATGGCTGATTCCTGGATCCGACTCCGCTTGTCCTTCTTGATCGTCTCGAAGACCGGTTCTCCACCCGCAGTGATCCGGAACGCCTCGATCTCTCCCCTTTGTGAGACGGTGACGACGATGTTGTAGGCTTGCACCACGGCGTCCGGAATCCTGTCCCGAGCGGCTTTCAGGTAACCACTGAGGAGCGCCTTCCGGTTCTCATCGAAGTTCTTGGCTTCGGGCAAGCTCTCGACGTCTTGCCAGGCCAGATAATCACGGACCCGATTCGTCGCCAGCTCCAGGCCCTCACGAGAGGGGGCCAGCGCCAGCACGGCATTCCGGTAAACACGAGGGCGATCCGGGCCGGTGGTCTCTTCGAGGAAGCGACGCGCCTCGAGACTGGGCTTTCCCGGCTCGGAGGTGGCGGACGGCGGTAGGATGACGTAATGGAACTCTCCGTCGTCCTCAACATCGCGGGGTCGCTGAGGCAGGTTGTGCACGCGCACGCCACTGGCATTGGCTCCCCTGGTCAGCTGCTGCGCTTTGCTGATCGCGTCCCTGAGGGTCATCTCTATTAAGTCAGGGGAGACCCGGCTCAAGGCCTGGCTATGCATTTGCTTCAAATTCGGCTTGGTGCCCAATCTCCAGCTCTTCGGCAAGTCGCGGACACCCGCCGCCCCGTTTCCGGCCCCGGCCATCGCCGACTCATCCAGGAACCAGGAGACCTCCGTCCAGCGGAGAAGCGCTTTCTCAAGCTCGATGCGGTCGGGCCGCGTTGCCCCCAGCAGGACGAGCAGTTCCCGGGTCAAGGCGCGCTGGCCGATGGGCTGCGAGTGAAGGAAGGTCGCCATCACGGCCTGCTCTACTTCCCGACCCTTCAGGGCAGGAAACTCCTGGGCGATTTCTCTGGCCTTGTCCAGCTCGCCCTCAAGAATCCCGGCCCAGTCTTGCTGCTTCCCCTCGTATTCCTCATATCGAGCGACGGACGTCAGCTCGCGTGCAGCCTCGGACAAGCCGGCGGCATCCGGGGCGCCGAGGAGAACGTTCGCGGCCACCAGGGGGGAGGTATCCCATTTCTCGGCGTCGCGCAACGCCAGCGCGAAGATCCGGAGCACCCCACGCGTCCGTTGGAACCCTTCCAATTGCGTCCATTTCGAGTAGAGGGCTTCGGTGAGCTCGGGGTGGAAAGGATAGGAGGCAAGGTACTGGTCTTCGACCGCTCGGCGATTCTTCTGAGTCCATTCGTCCAGCGCTTGAATGCCCTCGAGGGCCGAGACAACATGGGGGCGAAAGCGTTCGCGGTCCCGAATGGATTCCGGGGTGAAGAAGCGGCGCCGCAAGACCTCGGCCACGTCCTGCTTCTCCACGGGCTGAACACCTTCTTCTTGTTCGCGACGAAAGATCGCGTACAGCTCCTGGACGATCTCCTTGCCCAGCTCGTCGCTCTTGCGGGGGTCGGTCGCGAGGAGGGACGCAACGATGCAAGCACCGTCCACCTTGGTGGCCGCTTGGGTGAGGTACTGGAAGAAGTCTTGGATCCGATGTCGCCAGGCTGGATCCATAGCGACCTTCTCTCTGGCATACATCAGGACCTCGTCGATGAGGACCAGAGTCGCGAGCCCTTCCCGCTGAGGCCACGCCAGTAGTTCCCGCAGCAGGTTCTCGGCCGGGGGGCTTTCCCGCTCGATATCCTTGCCCTCGGCTTCAAGGAGGCGCAACCCATCAATGCCGGCGAGCTGGAAGGCCAGGACGCTCCACGGGTGCCGCAGCCACCGCGTGCCGCCATCTGGCGCCCGGACCTCCATGCCCTTCTCCACATCCAGCTTATCGAAGGCGAGAACCGCCACCCGCGCCTTGGGAGGTGTGATACCGCTGGCGTGCTGGCGGAACTCGTGGACCGCCGGAAGGTCGGGCAGGTTCGTCGGGTCGTTGACCAGGTGGTAGAGCGTGATCAGGGAGTGCGTCTTGCCGCCGCCGTAGGTTAGCTCCAATTGCCGCACGGCCTTGTCGTTCTTCTTTGCCAGACGGAGGAGGACGTCCTTCACCATCTCACGCAAGTTGAAGGTCGGGTAGGTGAGAGCGAAGAACTCCTTGGGGTCACGGTAAACGGAGCGGCCCCGGCCCATGGCCACGTCGTACAGATCGGCGGCGAAGATGGAGAGGGCGAGGTCTCCCGAGCGAAGGTCGTCCCGTAGGGTCACGACCTGATGCCAAGGTGTGTAGGGTGGTTTAGCCATGAGGCACCCCCTTGCCCGCTGTTCTGTTGGTTGTCGGTAGCAGTTCTTTTGCAGAGACAAAGACCTTGCCCTCTTCCGTTAGCGCCCGAACCTTCTGCCGTAAGAGCACCGGAAGATCAACCTGGCCTTCGAGTACCATTGAGAGATCGTAGCCATCGATCAGAAAGAAGTTTGGCTGCTTTCCTCGGGTTAGAGCATCGGGAGCGGGGACTGAGAACCCGCTGAGGGAAATAAAAACACCTCGGGTGAAGGCCGATTTGCCCTCGACCTTCCCCCGGAACACTAGAAGGTCAGCCTCGCCAACTGGCTCCTTGGTCCACTTGGCCTCGACCAAGTACGTCTCGTAGTCGAGGACGAAAGACCCATCGATCTCCTCGCCACTCACACGAAATGGCTGACGAGGCTCCAGGCCAAAGAGCTGGAATAGCTCGTTAAGAAGGTCCTGCAATGCCCGCCCAGCCGCCTGCCGGTCTGGATTGGAAGCAAGAGCGTAAAACCGAGTTCGCAAGTGCCAAAGGGCAGCCCCGTGCGCTGGAGAATCGGTAGCAGCGGTGACGTCTGCCGCGCTACGCGCCATTGCCCGCGCCCGCGCTATCGGATCTCCATTCAGAGAGTCGAGGAAGGTCGAGACCAGTACCCAGAAAGCGATACTAGGAATTCCGAGAATATCGGATCTCCATTCAGAGAGTCGAGGAAGGTCGAGTCCCAGAGGTCAGGGAACTTGAACCCGACTTCAAGGAGCAGTCCGTTCAACGTCTCGATCTCATCACGCCGGATCGGCTTACCCTGTTTCTGACGATACGTGATGCCATGTCTTACTATGGCGAGCAGCAGAGGTTCGAAGCGGTCCGGGCGCCGGTCCAAAGTCCGTTCGAGGAGCGCGGCGATTGCCGCTTGCTTGCTGCCACCTGGCCAAAGGTCACCCAGACCGAGATCGCGGGCAACACTCGCAAAGGAGACGTGGCCCTTCCACCGCCAGTCGCCGGAGCCTGGCAGGAAGCTATACAAGAGCCCCGCCATCTGACGGAGTGTATGCGACTGCTTCAGCGTCACGGCCATCGCTAAGACTCCTCCATGCGCAGCCGCATCTGCGGATGCACACCTCGGGCGCCAAGATGGTTCATGATCGTCTCTAAGAGCGCCCGCTCTTCCTGCTGGTTGTCCTTGCGGGCCAACTCGACGAGCGCCTGGAGCAGGCGGGGGAAGATCGGATTCCGGCGAAGACCCTGGTCCTCCAGATAAGCGTCCACCTTCTGCACATCGCCGGACCGCCAAAGGTGCATAATGTGGTGAACTTGATCGATGAGTGGTGACGGACGCCCGCCGGGATTGAGCCCCAGGTCCCGCTGCCGGCGCTGATCCCAACGCTTCAGCTTTACCGTGCTGCCGCTAGTGGGGCCGCCCTCACCCTCGCTCCCTCTCCCACTGGGA
>CADDZE010000131.1 GCA_902812465.1 Acidobacteriota bacterium
CTTGCCGCGCGTGCGGCCGAGGCGCAGCATCTCGGCGATTACCGAGAGGCCGCACAGATTTACCAGCAGATGTTAGGAGAATCTCCTCACGATGCCGAGCTTCGTGCCAATTTGGGATTGATGCATCATCTGCTTGGCCAGTATGGAGCGGCGATCCGCGAGTTTCATGCAGCGTTGCAGGAGAAGCCGCGGCTCTTTGTCCCCAATCTGTTCCTGGGCCTCGACCTGTTACAGGTGGAAAAGCCACGCGCGGCCATCGCTTATCTCGAGACGGCCCACCAACTCAATCCTCGCGATTCGAATGCAGATGTAGGACTGGGTCGAGCCTACACGGCGTTGGGCGAATTGGTAAAGGCTCGAAGATTCTATGAAGAGGCAGTGCAATTGAGTCCGCGAAACCCACGCGATTGGTTTGGGTTGGGCTCGACCTATTTGAGCATAGAGGACGAAGGGATCCGACGCATGGGAGAGGCGCACTTAAACTCCCCCTATTTCCAGGCGCTGGGCGCGGAATCATTTGTGCAAGAGGGCCGTCTGAACGATGCCATTGCGAAGTACCGCCAGTTACTTGAGGCTCGATCGGCCCCTGCGTGCCTGCGTGCTGAGTTCGGATTTGCCCTCATGCATGCAGGTAGAGTTGCGGATGCGCAGCACGAGTTCCAGACGGAGCTCAGAGAGTCTCCCGGCTGCTCAATAGCGCGAATTGGCCTCGCCCGCATCGGGATTGGCCGCGGGAACATGAGCACTGCCATGAACGAGCTTGCAGAACTCTGGGGTGCTGACCATAACTTTGTTTCGGCGTATGCCCCGGTTTTATGGGAGGGCTTGAGTAGCAGGCAAATTGAAACACTGGAAAGTATGCTCAGAGGAACTCCTCCTTCCGCGGGCGCCGATCGCGGGCTCAAGCATGCGCTTTTGAAGGCTCTGGCGAGATGGCGTAGGGAGCCCGTCGAGCCGTTTGCAGAGGACTCTGTAAATTTTCTGGCAGCGCCCGCCAGACCAGTTCCGCGCGCTCAGGCTCGAAACGTGAGCCTGACGAGAGCCGCTCAGCTTTACTCGGAGGGAAAGTACACAGCCTGCCGGGAAATTTTGAAGCCTGCTGTTTCGAATCTGGTTCTCCGAGGCTCCCTGCTTCTTGCTCAGTGTGCCTACGATTCCGGCGACTTTCGGACGAGCTTTCTGGCGAGCCAGCGAGCACTCGATAGGGACGGGCAGAATCCCGCCGCGTGGTACTGGCGAATCAAGGCTAGCCAGGTCCTCGCTTTGAATGCCTTGGTCCGGGCAGGGCAGGCCGGGCCAAGTTCGCCCGCAGTCCATGTGATGCTCGGAGACGTTTACCGCAGCAGAAAGAAGTTCAACCAAGCGGAAGCGGAGTACCGGAAGGCGATTGCGCTCGAGCCGCAGGACCTGTCAGCACACCTCGGGCTTGCCGCCACTTTTTACCGCGAATTTCTGCTAAATAAAGCTTTGCCCGAGCTGAAAAGCGTTCTCCAATTGGCCCCGCAAGACCCCGAAGCGAACTTTATGATGGCCGATATATTGGCCTACCGGAGAAAGTTTGCTCAGGCTGAGCCCTACGCCAAGGCGGCATTGCATGGAGACCAGCCCAACTTGCCGCTCGTTCATGCTTTGCTCGGCAAGATTTATGCTTCTGAAGGCCGCACCAGCACGGCTATTACGGAATTGCAACAGGCTCTGCCCGTTGACCAAGACGGATCTTTGCACTACCAGATTGCCATGCTCTACAAGCAGGCCGGTGATGCGAATGCGGCACGCGAAGCTCTGAAAGAATCTGCATCGCTCCGAACGAAACGAGAGCATAGGGCGCAGGAGACCCTGCAGAGTTTGCGGTGAATTTTTGCGGGCTTCGAGATGTTGCCCAAGCCGTTTCGGAATAATAATGGCCAACACTATCGATCGTCGCCGTTTCCTCTCCTCCTCCGCCGTTGGCGCCATAGGCGCGCTTCTGCCTTCCGTCGGGGCTGAAGGTGAGCCGCCTCAAGGTTTCCAGCGTCCAACCCCGATGACCCTGGAGGAATCGCCCTCTGCGGTTGTGCTGCACAACGGCGTTGAAACCGTGCGCATCACCATCTGTGCTCCTGATGTAATTCATATCGTGGCAGGACCGGGGAATCCAGCCGGCGCTTCTCCGGCAGCCCCATGGATCATCGCTCCATGCACGCCCCAGCGCCCTGAGATTGTCCGCACTCAAGATCAAGCTACCGTGCGCACGCCCAAGCTCTCGGTAGCGATCAACTTGAAATACGGACTGCTTCGAATTGTGGATCCGAACGGGAAAACGCTGCTGCAAGAGTCCCCGCGGGTGCCACGGCGCTATGTTTCCACTGTCGCTAACGGTGAAAAACTATACCGCGTTGATCAGCGATTTTTCCCGGACCCACTCGAGGGGATTTACGGCCTGGGACAACATCAAAGCGGTGTTTTCGACTATCGCGGCGCAGTCATCGAGCTGGCGCAGGCGAACACCAATGTCGCCATTCCGCTGTATGTCTCGACGCTCGGTTATGGCCTGCTATGGAACACTGCTTCCAAGTCCTGGTTTGATAATCGGTTTCCTACGGAACTGAAGCTGACCACCGAGGCCGCCGATGCCATTGACTATTACGTCTTCTACGGGCCGTCAATGGATCGGATCATTCAGATCTATCGCAGCATGACCGGGCATGTGCCGCTTTTCGCCCGCTGGGCATACGGATTTGTGCAGTCGAAGGACCGCTATCGCTCGGCCAGGGAACTGCTCGATATAGCGGCTGAATACCGCGACCGGCATGTTCCGCTCGATCTAATTGTGCAGGATTGGTTCTGGTGGAAGCTCCAGGGCGACCCGGAATACTCCGAGGCGTACCTCAAGCCCTGGCCCGATGTTCCCGCCGCGCTGCGAAAGCTGCACGCCGAGAACGTTCACGCCATGATCTCGGTTTGGGCGAAGTTTGACGTGCACTCGCACAATTACCAGGAAATGAAAAAACGCGGCTTCATCGTTCCCGGCACCGACATCTACGACGCCACCAATCCCGCCGCCCGGGATTACTACTGGAAGCACCTGGTGGGTGTTAAGTTTGCCGAGGGCTGGGACGCCTTTTGGCTCGACAGCAGCGAGCCGGAAATCTGGAACGGACAAAGCGATGCCGTTCTCGACCACCTGCGCCTCGCCATCGGCAACGGCGCGCGGTACACCAACGTGTTTCCCCTGATGCATACCGGCGGGGTGCACGATCACTGGCGCAAGACTACGGATCGCAAGCGGGTCTTCATCCTCACCCGTTCCGCTTTTCTCGGCCAGCAGCGGTACGCCACCACGGTTTGGTCCGGCGACGTCATTGGTAGCTGGATGACCTTCCGGCGCCAGATCGCGGCAGGCCTGAATTACCAAATGTCCGGACTGCCGTATTGGACTACCGACGTTGCCGGCTACGGCTGGCCTTACGTGCGCGATACCCGCGACCCTGCTTACCAGGAGCTCTACGTGCGCTGGTTTCAATACGGTGTCTTCTGCCCCATCCTGCGGACGCACGGCCACCGCGCCAACAATACCAATGAACTCTTCAGCTACGGGCCACAAACCCCAACCCTCATCTCTTACGACAAGCTCCGCTATCGCCTGCTGCCTTATATTTATTCACTCGCCTGGCGCGTCACCAGCCAGGATTACACCATGCAACGGGGATTGCCCATGGACTGGCCCATGGACCGTAGGGTGCGCGACATCGGCGACGAGTTCATGTTCGGTCCGGCATTTCTAGTTGCGCCGGTCACTGAGCCGGGCGCGACCAGCCGCGCGGTCTACCTGCCGCCGGCTCCCGCCTGGTATGACTTCTGGACGGGGGCGTCCTGTCCCGGAGGTCAGACCATTCAGGCATCGGCGCCGCTGGACCGTATTCCCCTTTACATCCGTGCCGGCTCGATTGTACCGATGGGACCGGAGATTGAGTACGCTGGGCAGGATCCGGACGGGCCGATTGAGGTTCGCGTTTATGGCGGAGCCGACGCGAGTTTCGACCTCTACGAAGACTCCGGCGACAGTTACGACTACGAAAAAGACCAGCACGCGACCATTCCCATCCGTTGGCAGCATGCTACTCAAACCCTGACCATCGGTCAGAGGCTCGGCAGCTTTCCCGGCATGGCTGGGAAGATGACGTTCCAGATTGTCTGGGTGCGGGAAAATCACGGTGTGGGGATGCCACCAGTCGAGCAACCGGATGAGACGGTAACC
>CADDZE010000132.1 GCA_902812465.1 Acidobacteriota bacterium
GCCAGATGCTCATCGCCCCCTCGAACGCCTCCGCCGCCACCACCCTCAACAACCTCGGTCTGCTTTACAAGGCGCAGGGCCGGCACGACGAGGCGGCGGAGGCGTTCGAGGGGGCGATGAGCATCTGGCAGGCCACCCTGGGACCTGAACACACTGCCGTGGCCACCTGCCTGAACAACCTAGCTGCGCTTCGCTACACCCGCGGCGATCTCGCGGAGGCGCGAAGCCTCTTCGAGCGGTCTCTGGCTATCAAGGAGAAGGCTCTGGGGCCGGAGCATCCGGAGGTCGGAACAATCGTCAACAATCTGGCAGAACTGGCCGCCGCGGATTCACGCTACGAAGAGGCAGAAAAGCTTTACCGCCGCGCCATGGCGATCGATGCTAAGGTCCTAGGACCAGAGCACCCGCTGGTGGCAACCGACCTGACCCACCTGGCCATGCTTTACGAATCGCAGGGAAAGGATACTGAAGCCGAGAAGTTCTACCACCGGGCCCTGGCTATTCGCGAGGCAGCGCTGGGCGCCGACAGCCTGGAAGTGGCGGCGAGCCTCACTCGGCTGGGCATGATTTACCAGCGGCGGGGGGCCTATGATGCAGCCGAGCCGCTTCTGGCGCGCGCGCTGCGAGTGCGCGAGATGGCGTTGGGCCCGGAACATCCGCTAGTCGTCCAGTCCAGGCACACCCTCGCAGCCCTCTACCGCAATCAGGGGCGGGAAGCGGAGGCGGAATCGTTACTTTGCGGCGGACCGGCTGCGCCAGAATCTCGGGCGGAGTCACCGGGTTCGCAAATGACCGCCGAACCTTTGGCGGCGCCAACATTTCCCCCGGCTCCGCTCGCCGGGGTCACAACGACCGAGCCTCCGGTGGCACCTCCCAGAGTCGTGCCGGCAATTGACCCATCTTCGGCTGGAGTGCCTAATCCCGCAGCCGCCTCACCCGTGACTCCTGCGCTGCACCATTACGAAAGTGGCATGGTGCAAGCCTCCCCAGCGACGCTCGACCTGCCTGAAGTCGAGGCTCCGCTGGCAGACGCTGGGGAGCTCGTCGCCGGAGTCGCTGGAGGAGCGGGAAAGGAGGAAGCGCACGCCTCGGCTTCCGAGCAGGCCGCGCCCAGCCTGGAAGCACGGCTGCTCGCCGAGTTGCAGTCCGACGAGCAGCGCTGGGGAGTTTCCCACCCCTCGGTAGCCGCGCGGCTCAACCGGTTGGCGTTATTCTACCGAACCCAAGGACGGTTCGCCGACGCCGTTGGCTGCCTGCAGCGGGCACTCTGGATTTGGGTCCAGGCGTACGGCCCTCAGCACGCGGACGTGGCCGTCTGCCTCAACAACTTGGCGACGGTTTGCTACGCGCAGGATCGCCGCGACGAGGCTGAACTGATGTTCCAGCGCGCCTTGACCCTCAAGGAAGCCGCTCTGGGGCCGGACCATCCCTCGCTCGTCGCCAACCTCGACAACCTTGCCCTGCTCTACCGCATCCGCCACCGCTTCGCCGACGCGGAGCGCCTCTATCGCCGTTGCCTGAAGGTACGCGAGCAGAGCCTGGGGGCCAGCCACCCCAGCGTTGCTCAGACGTTAAGCAGAATCGCCCTCCTCTGTCACTGGCAGGGCCGCAACCAGGAGGCGGAAACGCTCTTCCGTCGAGCTTTGGCTATTTGCGAGCAGAGGGACGAACCCGATCGTCTTCAAGTGGCTCAATGCCTTAACAACCTGGCCGTTGTATGCAGCGCTCAGGGCAAACGGGCCCAGGCCGCCGCACTGCTCGAACGCGCCCTCGCCCTTCGCGAGGATTTGCTGGGGCCGGAGCATCCCAGTGTGGGAACGTTGCTCAGCAGCCTGGCCGATGTCTATCGTCAGCAGCGGGCGTGGGACAAAGCCGAGCCGCTCTATCAGCGGCTGCTAGCCCTGGACGAAAAAGTGCTGGGGCCCGACGATCCGGATGTGGCGGCCGACCTCACGAATCTGGCCGCCGTCTACGCAGCGCAAGGGCGCCTTGCCGAGGCCGACCCCCTGTATCGCCGCGCGCTCGCCATCGACGAGAAGGCCCTAGGGCCTGACCACCCTGACGTCGCCGAAGACCTGCGCAGCCTGGCCCTGCTCCACGTGGCCCAGCGCGACGACGCGCGCGCCGCCCCGCTTCTGGCGCGGGCCTTGGCAATCCTTGAAAAGAGGTTCGGCGCCCACCATCCTGACCTGCTCGACTGCCTGGAAGACTATGCCGCCCTGCTTCGCCGGTGCCGCAGGACTCAGGAAGCCCTGCAACTGGAAGAGCGCATCGCCTTCCTTAAGGCCGGCGCAAAAGGACGATGATCCGACGCCGGCTTGCTTTTGAACGACCCAAAGCCCTTCACCCACAGCGCGGCGCTTTCCCAGCACGCCGCCTTTTATCGCCACGTTTAAACCGGAATGTAGCGGTTTAGCAGGGGAACCACCAAAGCAGCGAATCGGATGGCTCTCGCTTCGGCCTGCTCAGTGGTCTCCGATTCCTGGATGGGAGTGATGATGCGGACGAGTGAGCCGTCCGTGCGGTTTAGCCGGATCGCGTCCGCTATGAGATAAAACTTGACCCAGTACTCGCTAGCCAGCGTGCGGCCGTGGGCCTGGTACCAATAGAGTACCAGCTGCCGCTCGTCGCCGTGGGCGATCACGTAGCGATTGAGGAGCACCGGCCGGCCCGCAATCTCGACCTTGGCGCGACTTGACTCAACCGGGGTCCACCCGCCGCCTGGCAGGCAGTGCTTCGGCGAGTGCACCGTGTCTCCGGTGCGCTGGGTCGGAACGTAGGCAAGGAACAGGTCGATCTGAGGCCCGCCCGCTCTCTGCTGATACATTCGCTCCAAGTAATCGCCGGGGCCCAAGACGTTCAACACTTCCTCGGTTAAAGGGATGTCCTCACCGTGCCAGTCACCCAGCCGGACCGGGAAATCGGCCAGCGCCAGCCGGGGTGGTACCACCTCGGCGCGGTAGCGCCGGCTGAGCAGGAGCGTTGTCCCCAAAAGGAGCGCAGCGACAGGAAGGAAGCGGACCCACGACCGCACGGGTTCACGCATTGGCAGCCTCCTTGGCGCGCCCGCCAGCCAGGCGGAGCAGCGCTTGAACGGCAAAGAGCAGCCCCAGGGACAGTAAAAAGATCAGCCATCCTGAGAACTCGTGGAAGAAACCCAAAGCCTTGTCCGGATTCCAATATCTCGCAGTCAGCCCCGTGCCTGCAATGCGGAAGCCGTTCACCACCACCGAGATCGGTACGGCAGCCGCCAGCAACACAATCCTGGCCCAAAGCCTCCTTTCCATAAAGTAACCATAGACGATGGCTAGGGTGGCCAGCGAAATGAGCGACCGGATGCCACTACACGCCTGCGCAACCTCCAGCGTGATATTGGAAAGGTAAATGATGTTGCCCTCCCGGAGCACAGGAATCGACAGCGCCTCGAGCATCCAGGTCGCCAGCCTCGAGGCAACAAACTGCAGGGGGATGGTCACCTGGTTCATGATGAGCTCGGGGATCGGAATCATGAGCAATAGCAAGGCCCAGGGAAAGAGCAACGCCCGAAAATGTGCCCAGCCGAAGAAGTAAACAATCAGTCCGGCCAGGAGTACAACGAAAGACACGCGCGAGGTGAACAACTCGGCCCCTAGCACCCCCAGAACCAGCATCGCCATCGAAAAGGCGACGAGGATCAGCCCCAGGAGCGAGGGCTGCCGGGGGATGCGTGCCAGTTTCTCCCGTGATTGCCAGACTAGGTAGGCCGAAAGAAGCGGAACAAAGAAGCCGTGCGAAAAGTTGGGGTCCGTCCGCCACTGCTTGAACAGAAGGGCGAAGACGCGGTGGTAAAGGACGAGTATCAGACCCAGGATGATCGAGCTCTGTATCCATCCGGCGCCCAGTCGCGAGCCGCCGGGCGCACTAATCGCTGCCGGCCCGGGCTCATTTGGCGCCAACACCCTCGAGGGCACCTCCCTCCCCCCTTGGACCGTCGAACCGGGCACGCTTGTAGGCTAGCAGGGTTCGCGTACCTTTGGCAATCCCTTCACACGCCTTCGATGAGGCGGAGCATGGCCAGGACTTTTGCTAAGGGCTGGGGTTGGCAACAGCACCCTGAGGTCAATTGGTTGACGGGAAAGGGCGGTAGTTATATATTAGTAAAGTGGGCTGGGTGGGCCATGAGCCCAGCTTAGCCAGCTCACACGCGGTGGCGCAG
>CADDZE010000133.1 GCA_902812465.1 Acidobacteriota bacterium
CCCCTTTTCCCTACTGCCCCCGAGCCGGACCCGCCTCACCAGGGTGGACTGCGAGGCCTGCCCCCTCCGGCGGATCCGGCACTACTTCCCCACTTTCTCCTCGGCGACCGCCCGACCGCTTAGGCTTAAGACTTCGCGGTGAACTGCTTTGAGGGCGATGAGCATCTCTTGGTGTTCGTAACTTTCCATGCAGTCGCGGTGCTCGACGGCCGCCGCCAAGCGCGATAGCGCTTCGGCCTGCGATCGCTGGGCATTGGCGAGCTGGCCCACATAGTCGCGGGCGATGTGGAAGGCGCTGTCCGTCTGTTCGCGCTTGAGCTCCATCGATTTGTCGATCCAGTGCTGTGCCAGCTTCAGGAAGCCGTAGGCGAACACCACCAGGATCAGGACGCCGGGGCCCCACCAGAGGGCAACTTTGTCTAAATTCTCGGGTAGCACGGGCCCTTTTCATTCTGCCGCGGCCTGCTTCGCTCCGGACGCAAGAGAGTGCTGCAAGTTCCACCGCGTCTAACTTCTCTTCTCGAGCACGTCATGGCTTGGTGATCCGCGCAGCAGCTCCGTGTAGAGAGACATCCGCCGCAATCCCTTTTCCACGTACTCGGGATCAAACGTCTTGCCGTAAGGACGTCCGGTGTTCCAGCACCGGAATAACTCGGCAAATTCCTGGCGCACGTCCAACTGGTAGCTGTGGGCAAACTCCGAGAGAATGGCCAGCGTGTAGCGAAAGTGGCGTTCCGGATCCATCAAATCTTCGATAGCTCCGCGCCGCGCAATGACGTGATAGCCCATGACCTGGGTAAAACCCCATGACGTAGCGAGCTGGCGCAGCACCTGATCCGTGAGGCTCGCCATGAATTCGGCGTTGTTGGCCGCGAAAGACGGCGTCAGATAGTGGGCATGAAACTCATCTGCCTTGGGAGCTATCGCCAACTCAACAGCCGCTTTTAGTGTCTCGGCCCGAATCTGGCCAAAGGCAACCGCCCGCCCCGCCGCCACTGCCTTAAGATGTTCATAGACGCTGGGCTCAAACCGCGACACCCTGGGATTACCCCCGGATTCGTTGGCGGTGAGGGCGGCGAGCAACTCAACAGGTATCGACGAGGTTTGCGCCGCCTCGACCATGACGTTATGGCATTGCGCGTAGACGCGCCGCATCAACCTCTGCTCCGCTTGAAGCAGGGCCGGTGGCCAGGCAGCGGGCTCCCAGCCGGAGGGGGCTGCCAAGGCCACCGGCATCGTGGTGCAGGAGGTTGCGGAAAGAGGAGAAGCGTTCCTGCTTTCCCAATCGCTCATGAGTAGAAATTAACAGTGCGCTCTGAGAGGATGGAGACAAGTGAGACAAACGCGACGATTTTTTTGTCGCCACAGAATCAACGGCTTACACGGCCTTCGAGTGCGCCGGAACCGGATGTCGGTGCCTGGTGTCCTTTTTTGGGCCACGCAGCCGCCGAGCCCCCGCTTTCTTCTGGCGGGGGCCTCCAGACGGGGCTAACCTGGCCGGACTTGGTTTTGCGATGCCGCGCGTCCCGTTAAGATTAAGATTTCGGGGGAGTTGCTGGCCGGCGATCGGGTGCTCCCTGGGTGCAAGCAGGCGAGAAAGAGGAGATAACAGCCGGTGCGAACTTTGCCAGGGGAACTCGATTCCCGCCGTGGCAGCGGCCAGCGCTCAGCTTGGCTCGAAGGGGATGGCAGGCAGGGATCGGCTTTTCGAGCGAGCCGGGCTCCGAGGCTATCCCAACCCTGGGGTTGCGAAGGACCCTGAGGTAGCCAACAAGGATGAATCGTCAACTTCTTCGTCTGCTGGCCTGTCCTTACTGCGGGGGTTCGCTGCAGATGGAAACACCCGACGTCAGCGCGGACGCCGTCGTTTCCGGCACCCTCCATTGCACCAAATGCGCCGAGGCATTTCCTATATCCAACGGCATTCCGCGGTTTGTGCCGGGCGATACCTACGTTTCGAGCTTCAGCTTCGAATGGAAGAGATGGCGCCGGACGCAGTTCGACCCAGAAGAGTCCCTCCGCTTATTCATTGCCTCGACGGGCAAACACCCTTCGGAACTGCGCGGTCGGCTGGTGCTGGATGCGGGATGCGGTTCGGGACGCTTCATGGACCTGGTGGCTCGCGCGGGCGCGGAAGTGGTGGGCATTGATCTCAGTTTTGCGGTGGAGGTAGCGGCGGAGAACCTCGGCGCCTTGGACCCCCGCCACTTTGTACAAGCTGACCTCATGCGGCCACCCTTCAGACGCGGGTCCTTTGATTTCGTTTACAGCATCGGTGTGCTGCATCACACGCCGGACACCCGCTCGGCTTTTCGCCAGTTAGCTCAATGTGTCGCGCCGGGCGGCGAAATGTCCATTTGGGTTTACCCCCGTCGGCGCCTTGCCGACACCTTCCGCCATTTTCCGGACCGGGTGAATGAAGTTATAAGCCAGGACTCGAGCTTTCGTCTGCCCGAGCGCGTCCAAGCGCTTATCCGGCCCGTGGCGGGAGTGATTGACTGGACGAGCGAGGCGTCCAGCGGGCTCCAGCGTGCCGTAACAACCCGGCTGCCCCCTCGCTGGCTCTACGCCCTGTGCCACGCAGCCATTCCACTCTACTACGTGTATAGAATTCCCCTCTTTTATCCGCTACGGCTGCTGACCAAGGTTGCCATGCACCCCAACCCCGAATGGCGCGTCCTGGACACCTTTGACTGGTATTCTCCACGCTACCAGTGGAAACATACCTTCGAGGAGGTGCGCTCGTGGTACGAAGAAAGCGGCTTCGGGGATATTAGGCTACTTCCCAGAGCCGTAGCCGTCACAGGAAAGGCGCGACGCCTCGCCCCGGTGGGGGATTGACTCGTTCGGTAAGATCCTACTTCCTCCAAAGGGCGGTGGTAGACGGGCAGGCCCTCCAAGACAGCCGAGCGCCCTGCCACGGGTCCGTTTGGGTTGAGGCGTAGAGGCTGAAAACGAGTGAGGGGTTGGTATATTCTCAGCGTATGGCGAAGGGAACCATCCTGGTAGTCGACGACGAGCAGCGGCAGCGGGAGATTTATCGTGACATCCTCGAGGACGAGGGCTATGCCACGGAGACCGCTCCGAGCGGCGAGACGGCCTTACGCCTGCTGGCGCAGAAGCGCTTCGACTTGGTGATTACTGACCTTAACCTGACCGGCATGACCGGCGTCCAGCTCCTCACAGAAATTCTGCAAGCCGACCCCACCGTGGCCGTCGTGCTGATTACGGGTTATCCCTCCATTGAGTCAGCCATCGAGGCCACTAAGAAGGGTGTTTACACCTACCTGGAAAAGCCCGTCGACCGCGACAAGCTACTCGAGGTGGTGGGAGGGGTGTTCGAACGGCTGGCCGTGTTGCGCCGAAGCATTATCGGCAGCTCGCCGGCGATCAAGTCCATGCTGCGGATGATCCTGAAGGTAGCGCCTACCTCGCACACGGTGCTGATCCTGGGCGAGAGCGGCACCGGCAAAGAGCTGGTGGCGCGCGAGATTCACAAGAATAGCGCCCGGGCGGACAAGCCGTTCCTGGCGGTTAACTGTGCCGCCCTCACGGAGACGCTGCTCGAAAGCGAGCTCTTCGGCCATGAGAAAGGCGCTTTCACCGATGCGCACCAACAAAAGAAGGGTTTGTTCGAGCGCGCCCACCATTCCACCCTCTTTTTGGATGAGATCGGCGACACCAGCTTGGCCATGCAAGCCAAGATCCTGCGCGCCTTGCAAGAGCGCGAGATCATGCGGGTGGGCGGCACCGAGCCCATCAAGGTCGACGTGCGCATCATTGCTGCTACCAACCGCGACCTGGAACAGATGCTTCGGGAGGGCAAGTTCCGTGAGGATCTCTATTACCGGCTCAAAGTGATACCGATTGTGTGCCCGCCACTGCGCGAGCGCGGAGAGGATATCGAGCTGCTGGCCAATCACTTCATGCGCAAGGCGGCTGCGGTGTCCGGCCGGAAGTTGAAGGGGATCACGCGGGAGGCCATGGAAGCGCTGCGAGGGTATCCTTGGCCAGGAAACGTGCGTCAGCTCGAATGGGCCATGGAGCGTGCCGTCCTGCTGGGTGAAACGGAATGGGTGGAGCTGCGCGACTTGCCGCCGGAGATCCTCCAGCCCTGTCCCCTACCGGCACGACTTCCCGCCTTGGCGGCGGCTGCCCCCGCGGCGGGTCACGCGCCCGGCCCGCTAGCCGCCGC
>CADDZE010000134.1 GCA_902812465.1 Acidobacteriota bacterium
GTTGGTACCCTCAGTCATTTTCCCTGCTCTCGGAGCCGCATCAAGGCCGTTCGTAGTACCGGTCTGCTGTTCCAAAACTGGGGACCCTGAACGTTCAGAAAAAATACTATGTCAGTTCAGAATCAGCGCGCAGGCCGATCCGAATACGACAAGGCCTGTTACGAACCCCGCCAGCACCTGCGAGAGCGTGTGATCCTTCAGGTACACCCTTGACCAGCACACCAAAGGCGCGGCAATCACGAACGGGATTGACCAGACCCCGAACAGCATGGCCGAGGAAATCGTCGCGCCCCCAAGCGTCATGGCGTGCCCGGACACCTTCCAGAAAGGGCTGACGATAATCAAGGCCAGGATGCCGCCGAGAATGCCGGCAATCAATGCCCACACGGTAACCGGAGTATTGATCAGCGTCAGTATTCCGCAGCCAACAAGCGCCGATCCCAGCGTCCACAGCATCACCGGACGACGCTGCTTCTTGTCCCCCACATGGTGATCCGTGAGTTTCCCACGACGGGCAAGAATCACCACCACCAGCAGCGGCGCCAGGCAGATCGTCACAGCGGCCACCAGCCCAGGGATCAGGGCGGCGAACCCTCCCCCGTCACGAACTGCAGCGAGAACGAGCAACAGCGAGAGAACGAGAGGCGGCTGCGCCACCTCCGTTGAAATGCGCGCCACACGCTGCACTACCGAAGGGGCAACGACTGCGAATTGGGTGTCTGTAGCCACCTAGACTTCCGCCCTTTTCCTAAGCTCCAGCCCAAGGGGCTCGAATGTGTTGGTCAACCGCCGCTGAGCCAGGACAAGCGCCCTCTCAGCTTGCGGGGAATAAGCTGCCTGCCGGCCTGCAGCACGCAGGTCCCCGATGGCAATAACCAGGGTGTACAGCCGCTCGGCCGGGCGAGGGCCCAGAACGTCAGCCACGACCGACAATCGCGCATCCGACCCCTCGGCGGTACTTCTTACGGCAGGGAACCTGCAATGGAGCATGAGGATCCAGAAACGATCCACGAGAGCCAGTCTGCGCCAGAGCCGCACCATTGGCGGTATGCCGAGTCCCAGCGACGTGAGCAGGATGCCGCTGTAGAAGAGGGGCGTGAAGAGCATGTACGTCAGGTCGGTTAGGGAACCTTGGAGGCGGAGGAAGCGGAGGCTCATGTAGATGATTTCGTCAATACAGCCCAGGACCATGAGCCCCATTCCGATCCCGACGACCGTGGCGCTGGCGCGCACCGTTCCGCTGTCTCGCGGCCCAATGCTCACTCGCAGGACGGACAGGCCCAGGCATCCAAGGATCGCCATGTAGACCGTGGCATAGACATAGACCGCGGGCTGGTGAACGGTTTCGGGGATGAAAGCGTCCGTGGTGGGGACGAAGGACTGCAGGGTGAATGGGATGGTTATGGTCAGCAGGAGCCCGGCCAGGAACAACGGCCTGTACCTGGAGCGGTGACGGGCCTCAGGCTCTGTGGACAGCGCGCTGAACACACCTTCCCGGACCAGCCACACTGCGGCGGTCACAAGGAGGTTCCTCACCAGGTGCAGCCAGTTGGTTCCCCCGATCAGAGCGTCGATGGTGCTTTCAGGGACGATCTGACCGGTACAGAAGAGACCAACGACCCCGACGCCCGTGGCCCCCAGGAATGCCGTGGATGCGTTGTGCCGCGCCACCAGGTACAACCGCGCCGCAAAGACAACAACGAGCAGCCAGAATGCAGCTTGAATCACAATCCAAAAATCCGTTCTGCGTCGGAGACACAGGCGTCCTGACCTGTCACCAGGCGTTGGGCCAGGGCGTAGGCGAGATTTTCCGCCGCCTGCTCGACCTCCTCCAGGGGGATGGCGGCGGGCCGGCACATCCAGCTGATCCCGCGACGCTTACCGACTCCGGAAAAGAAGCCTGCGGACTGGAGGCCGTCTGCTGGTTCACCCTTGTGCCCCAGCAGAATGTGCCCAAACTCGTGGAGGATGACATGGCGGCACCAGAACGCGTGACCGCGGCGATACTGGATAATCCCCCGGTCCGGCATGTCCACCCAACGACCGGTTACCCCCTCCGCCAGGACCTCATCTGGGACTTCGTCGAACTCCAACGGCTTGCCGTACGCCCGCTCTACGGCGCTGATCAGATGCGGGAGGGTGGGAGAAGCCGGCAGCTGCAAGGACTGGATCGTCCGCAGGGACAACTCCGTAGGTTCTAGCAATTGGTTCCCCATCAGTTCCCACCCCAGTGAACATGCCACTGAAATAATTTCAGTGATGTGTAGTATTGGTTTAGCGCCTGACTGGACTATCAGGCAAGGGCAAACCATACCAAGGCGCCCTTAACTGCGCTTGTCACGCGGCGCGCATCTGTCATTTCCCCACGTCAGATAGGTAAACGATGCGACACGCGACCCGCCCGCCTTTGTACCTCGCCCCGTCGTGAGGCTCGGAGAAGCTACCGGAGAGTGAATTGGTACCGAAACTACGTCTAGCTGGCAAGAAGCGCGACACGCCGAAGACCCTCCCACTTAAACGAATCTGATTCATGTTGGGTATGAGAAGTAACTTCGGTCCTGGGGAGGGAAAATGGCACAGCGAAGCAAGGGTGAACGCCACGTGATCACAGCACGGCTGCCTATCTCCGATGCAGAGAAACTGGCGGCCGTTGTGGACGCCACCAAGGAAAGTCGGAGTGACCTGATCGCAAGGCTTGTCCACGCTCATCTGAAGACCGTAGATCTCGACCGCCTTCGCCACCACCAGGAGGCTTTGCCCATAGCTAAGGCCAGTTAATGAAGAAGGCCCGCTTGCGCGGGCCTTCAAAAAGTATTTGTTCAGATCCTCATCTTGGCGGATCGGCGATCTGAACTTTTTCCAACACCTACGAGTAGGTGTCATTTTTCGTACCCTCCGGAGAGGAGTAACTGCTGTCTATGGTACAGGCCTACCCATGCGCGTCAACAACGACGCGACCCAAAGGAGCTGCTGAACCGTCGCCGGTTGAGGCATGGGTGCTGGCGCCTCTGATCGCAGGGCAGCCCACTTACCGGACCGGCCGGTGGATTGGTCAAAGGTTCCAGTACCCCCGGCCGGCGACTCCTCCCGCCATCACGAAGTCGCTGCCCGAGCGTCCGGCAGCAGTCATGATCCACGGCACGGATGGCTCCGTCGCGACCCTCTGCATCGACCTGGATACATCCAAGGCAGTAAAAGACGTCGTGGAATCGGACGCCGCACGGCTCAGGAAGCTTCTGGAAGAGGCAAACGTGGGCTTCGTGGAGGACTTCTCCCCCACCGGCGGCAGGCACATTTACATCCCCGTTCAAGAACGCCTCACCGCGGCCAAAGCCCGCGAGCTCATCGAAGCCCTAGGCCTTCTCGCCGCCAGCCTGGACCCCAGCCCGCACCAAAATATCACCGAGGGATGCATCCGTGTCCCGGGTTCCAAGCACAAAGCCGGCGGCCACCAAACCCTCGTCACTCCCCTGTCGCAGGCCTACGCCACCCTCCGCGTCCGAAACTCCCCCCGCGCCATAGCCGCGCTGAGCGCCGCCCTGGCTCCTGAGCTGGCCCGCAACAAGGCCATCAAGGAACGCCAAGCCAAAGCAGCAACTGCAGCACGGCCGGCGGCTGCGCAGCTGCCTATCGGTGGACGCAGTGAGACTCCGCTGCGCCGAGTCGCCCGTACCGGGCTGTACGACACGGCCAAGTACGCCAGCCCCTCAGAAGCCCGCATGGGCGTGCTCAATCACTTCGCGGCGTGCGGTTGGTCCCTGGAAGACGTGCAGAACGAGCTCACCGGCCAGTTCCCAGGGCTGGCTGCCCTGTACGGCACGCCCGCGAAACAGGTACGACTCCTCCCCCTCGAATGGGCCAATGCCCAAGCCTTCGTCAACGCAGACGTCGGCCAGAAACGAGGATCCGGAAGATACGGGAAAACCAATGCCCGTATTAACAACACAAGCCCCACAAAACCCACAGGGGGGGCAACCACCAGCACCCCGGCTGCAATCCACCAGCTGGTGAACGACTTGGAAAACGTGCTCTACGCACTACTCGACCATCGGTTGAAGGACCGCGGCCGCGAAGGGCTCAGCCTGCGGTTCCTTATGCGGGCACTCCTTGCTTATATGAGGACGAAAGAGAC
>CADDZE010000135.1 GCA_902812465.1 Acidobacteriota bacterium
ACTGGCCAAGCAGATGATGCATCAATCCCAAATTGGCACGAAGCTCGGCATCGTGAGGAGATTCTCCTAACATCTGCTGGTAAATCTGTGCGGCCTCTCGGTAATCGCCGCGATGCTGCGCCTCGGTCGCACGCGCGGCAAGGATCTGTTGGGTTTCTTGGGAATTTGAACTCGTCTGGCCTTTGAGAGTGGACGTACTGAGAAAGCTAGAAATCAGTAGAAGCGTTCCGGCGGAAGCTGCCAACTGATAGGGAATCGCTTCTCGGATGCCCAGAAATCTGACTCGCGCTTTAAGGTCTCGATGCGGCAAAGCTCCCAGCCCAACCAAAAGATCTCACGCAGAGGCGCGAGGCCACAAAAGCCCGAGACCACAAAGTGACTTCGCGGTTCCTTCGCACTCTTGATGCCTTTGCGAGAGGCTCTCGATTTTACCGCAACTGTATATCTATCTGAGTGACCGCTACCTACCAATAGACTTTCAAGCCAAACTGGACGTCACGAGGATCCAACGCGGCCGAGATCCTCCCAAAACCCGGACTCCCAAAGGTCTGGTTCGGCGCATAAAAGTTGACTTGGTTGAAGGCATTGTACATTTCGCCGCGAAACTGAACACGTACCCTCTCGCGCCAATTCCACCACTTTTCTATGGCCAGGTCCCAGTCTTTATAGCCCGGCGCGCGCAGGTTAGGCATGTAGCGAGGAACGTCGCCGAATGTGAACGGTGCCGGCTGTGCGAACGCATTCACATTAAACCACTCGCTGATCGTCGGATTGGAGATGTGGGGATTTCCAACCAGATTGGGGCGTTGCCCGCCGCCGAATGAATTGGTGTTATTCGTTGCCGGGACGATGCTGAGCGGAAAGCCGCTCTTGTAGGTGGTGATACCGGATACCTGCCACCCGCCGAGTATCGCGTTGCCGACCCCTTTTATATTCGAAGCAAAACGCCTACCTTGACCCACAGGCAACTGGTAAACGTAGTTGACGACGAGGCTCTGTGGAATGTCGTCGCCGTCCAGTGACTTCTCCGCGGAGAGATTATAGTTGTTGCGATCTTCTGCTGACCCGATATTCGCCCACTCTCCGGGTCCCGCGCTGTTGTCGATGTACTTTGACACGGTGTATGAGATGCCGATCTGCATAGCTTGTGCCCAGCGATGCTGAAATGTGAATTCGACCGCGTTATAGCTGGAAAACGCGCCCGGCAACTGAGTGTCGTTGACTCCGCAGTATTCGGGAAACGGCCGCAACAACTGACCCGCCGGCACCGTCGCATTGTTGAGGCCGCATCCGCTCGAGGTGATGTAGCCGTGGAAGGGGTTCGTAACCGGTGCCAGCAACGCATTCCCGATGGATAGGTCCCGGACTGGCAACTGGTCCATCTGCACGCCGCTGAACGTTAGTTTCACACCGTGGTTGCCAAGGTACGTTGCGCCGATCATGTTGTTGGGCGAAATTGCGTATTGAAGACCGTACATCCACTGCTCAACGTAAGGGGTGGGCCGATAGTTTTCGACGGCGGTCGGGGATATACCCACATCGGTAAGCCCGCCCAACGACCGTCCGGGGGGCGAGACTACACCACCCGGGAAAGGATTGCTCAACAGGTTCAGGGGTGTGATTCCGTCGACGGTGCCGACGTACGGGGTGGTCTGCGAGAAGCCGTCATTCGGGGGGCTGAGCTGAAAAGCCTGAGTATAGAAAATGCCGAAACCGGCTCGCATAACCAATTTGCCCGTCGGCGAATAGGCCAATCCTATCCGCGGCGCGGTTCGTGTACTGCGCATTATAGACATTGCTCCGGCCGTTGCCGACGAAAACCAGCTCACCTGGGACCGTGAAACCGACCTTGCTACTTATGGGATTTGCCGTCGTGAAATTGAACCATTGCGTCTCATCGTGCCTCTCCGTAGGACCAGGTTGTATGTCGTAGCGCAATCCTAGATTCAAGCTGAGTTTGCGAGTCGTTTTCCAATCGTCCTGAAAATACCAGCCATACATTGTCCTCTGAAATGCGCCGAAAGTGTTGATCCCAGTGCTGCCTGTATCACCGGTCCCAAGCAGGAAAGAGGCAAATCCGTATCCAGTCGTGGGCAGGGCTGCCGTTGGATTGGGGCCTTGAGTCATGCTCTGCGGGAAGTCAAAATTCGTTACGAACAGTCTGCCGCCATTCGACTGCTGGACGACGCCCATAAAGCCCATTGTCATTGTGTGAGGACCAAGCACCTTGGTGAAGTCGACCGAGTAACTTCCCACGTTCCGGGGAAAGAAGCCTTGCCCCGCTCCTCCCGACAACGATCCTGGCCCCAAACCAGCTATTCCGCTGACGGTGACATCGGGGAACTCATTGGATATTGAATCCAGAAATCCAGGCAGACCGAGGGAGGAAGGATTGAACGGGTACGCCTGCATTTCATTGCCCTCGTTCCACCGCGCCAGGCCGATATTCGCGCTCATGACAAGTGTGGGAGTGAATGTCCGCGTGTAGTTGGCTGCTGCGTCCCAGCGATTGTCACTGGCGAGCCCACCCCCGCCGCCAGGATCGTTTGTCCCGAAAGCGTCCGCGGCGATCGTCTTGAATTCCCTCTTATAGGCCCAGCGCACGAACATCCGCGACTTTTGGCTGATGTTTTCGTCAACGCGAAATGAATACTCATCCGAGTCCGCGGGAGCGCCGGCGCTAAAAGTATAGTTATTGACTAATGCGGACGAGGTTGGAGTCGGCCAAAACCGTAACATGTTCTTTGCGACTGGATTTAGCATGGCGGGCGGAATCACGTTGCCGATGAATGGATCGCGAATGAAGCCACCACAACCAACCCGCGTAGTGAAGGGGTTGTAGAGCTGCCCGGCAAGGATCGGGCGGCCCAGGCAGTCTGTACCAGTGGCCGCTCCCAGGAGCGCCGAGAAGTCCCCAGTTCGCATCGCCATAGTGGGCACCGTCGTTGTATAAGTAATCGGCGTGCTCTGGCGCAAGCCTTCGTAATCACCAAATACGAAGGTCTTATCCCGCTGTTCGTAAAGCTTGGGGATATAAACCGGGCCGCCTGCCGTTACGCCGAATTGATTACGCCGGAATTGCGGCCGGGCTATGCCCGCCGCGTTGTTGAAAAAGTTGTTCCCATCGAACGCGGAGTTTCGAAGGAACTCCCACGCATCGCCGTGAAAATCGCGCGTCCCTGATTTGGTCACAGCGTTGATGACGTTTCCCGTGCTCCAACCGTACTGGGCACTGAAACTGTTGGTTTGGATGGCGAATTCCTGGGTATCATCCACGGAAGGAACGTACATGTAGCCGCCCCAGTCGCCGCCAACGTCCCAGTCGCCGTCCAGCAGGACTGCGGTGGTTCCGAAGCGCCCACCGCCGAAATTCATGAAGTACTGGTCCTGGTCGGCCGTGTCCTGCTGCCCGGGTCCGTTGACCACCTGAAACTGCGAGCTGTGGTTCACGCTCGAATTAAGGTAGACCAGCGCGAAGGGATTCCGGTAATTGAGCGGAAGCTCAACCACCTGCCTCTGCGTTACGGTCGTTCCCACGTTAGCTGTCGTTGTGTTCAGCATCGGTGCTCCCGCCGTGACCGTGACACTTTGATGTACCTTCCCAACCCCCAGAGTTACCTCCTGAGTGGCGGTTTGTCCCACCGTGAGCGTAATCCCCGATTGGACATAGGATTCGAAGCCGCTCTTTTCAACCCGGAGCGTGTATGTTCCGGGCCGCAGTAATGCGAACACATATCTCCCGTCAGGCTGCGTGGTGAATGTCTGCGAAAATCCGGTTTGGGAACTCGACAAAGTCACTGCGGCACCGGGGACGGCAGCGCCTGTCTTGTCGCGCACAGAGCCACTCAGAGTCGCGGTGAATGCTTGCGCCTGCCCGTAGAGCGAGACGGCTCCGCAAACAATGAGTACACACGCTACAGTAAGCAACCTCACTATTTTTAAAAAATTGGTCCGACCCATATTGTTCCTCCTGTCGTAATGCCTCAGTCTCGAACGCGAGGAACGCCAGCCAATGAGCCTGAGGCTTGACTGGCCCAACTCGACCGCTACATATTACCCCCCCCCCCGCGATCTCTTGTCAAGCACTTTTTTCAGGAGCTGT
>CADDZE010000136.1 GCA_902812465.1 Acidobacteriota bacterium
GAACAGTAATTCCTGTGATCGCGACGAAGACAACCAAGATGTACCGGCTTGGGCCGAACGGGCAGAAGAGTCTTACAAGCCAAACGGAGGCGGTCTTCCTGCGCGATAGCCACGGCTCTGAATACTCAGAGGATCGGACTCCGCGCGGGCGAGGTCGGGGGAGCCGTGGTTTACGATCTGCGTGGCTTGTTCGAGGGGGTTCGGAGGCGCCTCGCGCATAATCCTGCGCTCGAGTTGGCCGATGTCGCCGCAGACCTCAAGGTCGAACGCCATACCATCGAGGGAGCCGTCCGCGAGGTGACGGGAAAGAGCTTTCGCCGGTTCCGACGCGACATCCGGCTTCAGGTGGCCCTCGACGCCCTCACTTCTCGCCCCGAGCAATCCATCAAGGAGATTGCATTCCACGCCGGCTTCCGGTCTACCCAAGCCTTCGCGCGATTCATTCGAAAGGCCTACGGCTGTAGTCCAACGGATCTGCGACGCGGTCTAAATCCCGCGGGGGACTCCCCACGCTTTGTCAAGTAGTGGCGGCCTCATATGTAGCGGCGGCTTCATACTGCCCTCAGGCTCGAACGGCCTGCTGATCGCCCTTCCAGATTCCCGCAGCACCTTCCACTTAGGTCACATTTTGTTCCATTCGGCACCGCCTTTTCGCTTGACCGCCCGGGCGGGGTGGAACTATACAACGCTGCAGATTGTGGAAGCCAGCCGTTCAGAGGCCAGACTATGTGAGTTCTCCACGGTGGGATGTGCAGGTGAAGCCAGGGCCTAGTGGTTCTGGCTGCGGAGGGAGGCTAGGTGATGCGAAAACCATGGTGGTTTATACCGACCAGTTTGGGCTCCCGGAAGCTCAAAGTGCTTGCGGGCGCTCTGCTCGTTGCGGGTGGTGCGTCAAGGACGAGCGGCCAAGACTACTGCATTAATTGCCATTTACAAGAACAATATGAGTACAATGATAACTACCCTGGTTGCGGCGAGGGACTAGGCTATGACTGCGATCATTTTGTACAGGTTTACGCCTGCGAGTACGGTAGCCTGTCAGTCGACACGTGGACCTGCACCGAGGAGGATGACAGCGGTTATGATTGGTGCGACGGGCAGTATGTCCACTGTCACCCCCACACATAGTAGGGCTCAACGATTTCACGGGATGTAGGGGTCCGGTATGAAGCAATCGACGAGAATGTGCATATCGGTTCTTTGCTTACTCGCCACTTGTCCCTTATTGGCCCTGGGAGGGAGGCTGGCAAAGCGACCTGTTCAGCCTGGAGCGGAAGGTCTCGAAATTCAATTACCGGCGCAGGGTTCTCCGTCACACTGGTACGTCGGAGCCACAGCGAGAAATAATCAGTCCCCATTCGTCGTCGCCGGGTCAACCGCAGAAAGCGTGCTGCAGCCGCCAGCTTCAACGCGAAGCGTGGAGCTCACTGACCTGAGCTCAAATGGGCTGGCGGTTACGCCGGGGGTGGTTCGCGTGGGGCCCATCGATCCCGGTCAGGTCTTCTTTCTTTTTGCATCGCTGCCAGCCGGCACGCCGGTCAGCGTAACGAGAGGGGGCCAGGTCCTGGCCAAAGCAAGCCTCAGCGAATCGCTCGTTATTCGGGATGGCGTGTTTGTGAGTAAGAGCCTTCGGGGTTTCTCCAGCTTTCTGACGATGGTGATCTCGCCCTTTCCGCCCGCAGTCTTGCCGGATTACCTGCCTCACCCCGATGGAAGCGTCAGCGTTAGCGAGCGGGTCCTCAGATCGCACCTGACCACCTTCAAGCTGGCGCGGTTATCGCCCGCTCTCGCCCGTCCCGCTGCCACAATCCTCGAACTAAAGATCTCTGCCACCGGCGTCGTAACGAACGTGACACCCATCAGCGGAGACTTGGAACTTGCCCGCCGAATCGAACAAGATGTTCTACAATGGCAATTTACACCGTTCGAGTATAACGGAAAGCCAGTGGTCGCCCGCTCATCGGTAAAAGTAGAGTCCGACCCAGACGGGAATTTAACGGCCTCCATAGTCCAGTAGAAGCGCAACTTCGTGGTGTCGGACTCTATTGGTGATGCGCGCTTCCGGACCGGGCCCGTGCGGTATTACCCGGGCCCGGACGGATGGGCATTTGCATATTCACTGACGGAGTCACGTGCGGTTGTCATCCCCTGTCTTTGTGTAGCCATCCTGCGGCAGTGCGAGAAACCCGCGACAATCAATGAGCACGCCGCGCGTTTTCTGAAGCTTAATCACCTCGACAGCCGCAGGCGACCCGAGATCATATCACTCCTAAACCAGCTGGAAGCACAGGGGCTTCTGATTTCCGACGAAGCCGTCGTTCATGCGCTCACCGCTATCAGTGTACCCCGATCCGCGTCAGTGCGTCCGGTGGAGAGACTGTTCCTGCTGACAAAGGACCGCCCTCACATCCTGCGGCGTTGCCTTAGCAGCATGGTGGCAAGTTCTTCCGGTTTCCTGGCGGGGTGTCATCTGACAATCGTCGATGATTCCGGCATCGTCTCCAATACGGAAGAGGCGAGTAAATTATTGGGTTCGCATTCAGAGGAGACACCTTCCCTCCTCACTTCACACGTTGATCGCCAGCTTAGGCGCGCTCTAGCCTCGGATCTGGCGCTGCACGGGTGTTCTGGAAGGGCCTGCCGCTTCGCGCTGTTGGGAGAGATGGAGTGTTGCGGGAGCACAATCACGTTAGAAGCGCCAGGTTCTGCCCGCAACACCGTGCTGCTCCTCGGTGCGCGCCAAAGGGTGGTGATGATGGATGACGACCACCTGTGTGGTTTCACGCAGGTAGACCGGCCGCGCAGCTTGTCAATATCAGGCGAGAAGGATCCGCGCGAGGTTTGGTTTTTTGCGACTGAGGCTGAACGTGAGAGATGTTTTCCGCTCCAGCCGGCCGATTTCCTGTTCCAGCATGGGGAGTTCCTGGGCCAACCTGTGGCGGAATGTATCGGCGATCATTCGCGCAGCGTAATCACTGATGAGTTGACGTCTGACCTGTTGCAAGCCTTAGCTCAGGACAGCCATGCAACGGTTCGCATCACGCAACTGGGTTGTGCCGGCGACCCCGGCACCGGCGCAAGCTCGATCGGTTATTTCCTCACGCAAAAGGGCTCCACGCATGAGAGGCTTGTAAGGTCCCAGACACCCTTTCCCACGCTTCTCCTTAGCCGGGAAGTCGTCCGGATGGCACCGCACCCAACTATCTCTCGGCCACTGAGTTGCATGACTGGGAACATAGGTGTGGACGTACGAGGTGCATTACCGCCGTTTTTGCCCATTGGAAGGGGTGAGGATTATCTGTGGGGGGTCACCATAGCAGTTTGCGATTCCGCCGCCTACACCGCACATCTTCCTCTCGCTCAGGAACACCGGCCCCCAGTGAAGCGGACGTACTCCGACCGGCTGGAGCCAACTGCGGGACGCTTTGCCCTCGCAAGCCTCCTTAGAATTGCGACGCTGCATTTTCGCGCTAAGCTACGAACGGTTGATGGAACCGAGCGTGTGATGGAACTGGGCTCACATTTTCTTGCGCTCGCTGCCCTGAACGACAAGAGATATCACGACTTTTGGGCCGAGCAGTGCTGGATCGCAACCTTCGAGACAATAAGGGCGGTATCAGAGCGCCTTGCAGCGATCGATGCATCCAGCGCGCCGGCATCCTGGCGTGAGTGGGTCGCGGCATACATGAAGGCTCTCGAGGATTCGCTAAACAGACGCGACAGGATGGTGCCGCTAGAGCTGAAAGATCTCAGCTTAGAAGACGGCGACCGCTTTATGCGTGCTCTCCTCCGCCAATATGGCGAGCTCTTGATGGAGTGGCCCAACTTGCAGGCGACCTATTGTGGCCGCAGGTTTCGTGGTGCCTGACGTTTAGGAGGCGAGATGCGAGTCACGAGGCCATTACTCCTGATTTCCTGCGTTTTTACGCTTCTTCCGGTCCCATGCAGGCCCGCGGATCTTGTCACAACGGCGATAAAGCAGCTGGCGGACGGGCGCGCGGAATTGACGAT
>CADDZE010000137.1 GCA_902812465.1 Acidobacteriota bacterium
CAGTTCGGGCAAGGCTTTTTACTTCACCCGGATTCCGCTTGAAAAATTCCCTCCCGGCCGCTATTGGATGCAGGTGAACGTGCTTGATGCGCCCGCCGACCAGGTGGCTTTCGCGCGCGTCCCGCTCGTGATTATGCCCGCGCGCGCCCGCCACGCCGCTTCCTCCGGCGGCGGCCGGTGACGCGCTCCAAGAAGCCCCCGCGGACGAGGGGGCGCTTTTTTTCAGGAATCACTATACTGTTTCGCTTGACGGCGACTTTATTCCTGGGGGAATCGAGGAGACTCTTTGGAGCGGAACTGGTGGGAACTATGTTGCTGATCCTGCTGGGCGACGGCGTGGTGGCAGGGGTGTTGCTGCACAAGTCAAAGGCGGAAAAGTCCGGCTGGATTGTGATTACCACGGGCTGGGGACTCGCGGTGCGGTGGGCGTTTATGCCGTAGGCCGAATCAGCGGAGCGCATCCGAATCCTGCCATTACGGTGGGCTACGCGATGGTCGGCCATTTTCCCTGGGTGAACGTTTTGCTCTACACTGGCGGCCACATGATTGGCACTTTCCTGGGCGCGGTGCTGGTGAGGCTGGCTTACCTGGCGCATTGGGAAGCCACGGAAGATCCGGCTTCAAAGCTCTTGGTTTCTTCACCATGCCCGCCATTCGTCACACCGCTGCCAATATCGCCACCGAAGCGGTCGGAACCTTTGTATTGGTTTTTGGCTGCCTCGCGTTCGGCGCCAACAATGCCCCCACACAAACAGGCCTGACGTCGCTTCTGGTTGGTTTTCTGGTTTGGGCCATCAGCCTCTCGCTGGGCGGCCCGACAGGATATGCCATCAATCCGGCGCGCGATCTCGCGCGGCGTATCGCGCACGCGATTCTACCCATTCCTGGAAAGGGTAACTCCGGCTGGAGCTATGCCTGGGTGCCGATTGTTGCGCCGCTGATCGGAGGGATTCTGGGCGCTGCAGCCTATGTGAAGTTGTTGTAAAATGCGGTGCACTTTATTCAAGCCCGCATAACACCGAACTTCTTACGCCAGGATATGGTTTCGGGACCTGCCGCCACAGAGGGCACAGAGAGCGCAGAGGGTTTTCCTTCGTGTCCTCCGTGCTCTCTGTACTAAATTGTGGCCTGGATCGGCAATGAGGTTGATGTTTTTCGTGGGATCGCCGTTCACGAGAATCATGTCGGCCCATGCGCCGTCCTGAAGTACTCCCAATTTGGCTTCTTTGTAAGGATTCCGCTGGCCGCTCATGGCGAACAGTTCGCAATTCTGTGAGGTGGCGATCTTAAGCGTCTCGATGTTGCTGTAGACCTGCGCAAAACGCGTGAGCATCAGATTTTCGCGCGCAGCGCCGGCCGGATCGAAAAGCAGGTCGGTACCGAACGCAACTTTCACGTTGTACTTTTTTGCCCACGTAAGAATCCGCTTCCATGCTCCGATCATGTTCTGTGTCTTTGCTTTGTTTGCAGGCGAAAGCGGCTCATCTCCGGGCTCGAATGCTTGGGTGCTGAGCCATGCGTCACGCTCACCGATCAATTTGATCGTAGCTTCATCGGCTAAATGGCCGTGCTCGATTGATTTCACGCCAGCATCGAGAGAACGGCGAATCGCAGTCGATGAGTACACGTGGACGGCGACATACGTGCCCCAGTCGCTTACGGCCTGCACGGCGGCTCGCAATTCTTCGGGCGAGAACTGGATGCTGTCGATCGGATCGAAATCTGAAATAACCCCGCCACTCGCAGCCAATTTGATCTGGCTCGCTCCCTTCTTGAGCTCCTCCCTGACCGCCCCAACCACTTCCGGCACTCCGTCGGCTACAGTAAAGGCCCCAAGTTCTTCGTCGTGTGACGCGTGCCCGCCAAGAATCTTGGGCACGGCGTAGGGAGGAGCGAAATCGCCGTGCCCCGCGGTTTGTGATATGAGCGCGCCGCTCGGATACACCTGAGGTCCGGGTATCGTACCTGCGTCGATCGCCGCTTTCAGTCCGAAGGTCGGACCAGCCATGTCACGCACCGTAGTGAACCCGCGCAGCGGAGTTGCTCTTGCCTCGGCAACCGCGTTGGCATACATCAGTCCAGAATCGGCGGCATCGAGATCCTGCAGAGTGCTGCCCGCCATGGTCATGTGCCAGTGGGCATCGGTGAGACCAGGCATCAGCACGCGTCCACCTGCGTCAATCACTGTTGCTTGGGCAGGCGGCGTGATGGGGGCGGATGAGATCTGCTTGATCTTCGAGCCGATGATGAGCAGATTGCCTTCGTGCAATTCGTTGCTGGTTCCGTCAAACACCCGCGCATTTTTTAATAAGAATCGAGGTTTCGGTTTTGTCCGTCGCCGACTGCGCTGCATCTTGTCCCGCCCAAGCCCCAGTGGCAGCAGAGCGTATCAAAACGGTGAGCAGTGCCAGCGAGAAAGCCTCTCGCCACACCCTCATAGTCGAACAGAGAATAGGGCGAGCCATTATTCCTCCTTGCCGGTGTCGCAAGATATGTTAGTGCTGTAGCTGCTGACAATTTGCATTGCCGGCGTTTGCGATGCTCAGATACGTGATGCTTGTCGGCGCAAAAGTCACGCGCCCAGCGTTGGCCCGCTCGCCCGGTAATCGCGGCAGATCCCCACTGCTCGTGAGCCGAAGCGGCTTTCCATTAAGCTGCACTGTTGTTTCTTCGAGTTGTTTTGCCGTTAACGTGTAGCGTTCGCTGGCTGTAGGCATGTTGAAATCAAGGCTGCGCTGCCGGTCAGCGTTGATGACCAGGAGCGTTACGCCGCCGCGCCTGCCTGTCAGGCATTGGGCGTACACGTACACATTCGGCGCGAGAGGAACTTGCGGATCGAGAACAGTTGTGCCCATCAGCTTGTGCCAAAGCACGCTCGCCCAGTAGTTGGGGCGAGGCTCCAACGTATTCTAGGAGAGCAAGCCGTAGTCGCTCGACGCCAGTGTGTTGTGCATGATGACCTTCACACCTCTCCGTGCCAAACTGGCGTGTTCAATTAAATAACGAAAAGTATCGAGGAATGTTGAAGCCCACGGATTCCCACCGCAAGCAGCATCGGCTGTTTCAGTGATCCACAGCGGCTTGCCAGATTCGAAGCGGTCGCGCAGACTCGTATAGTATTCATTGATCTTGCCGGGACGGGAAAGCCATTCCTCCGAGAGCGCTGCTGCCGCTGTGGTCTGGACCTTCTCGCCCATGCTTGCGCATCTTTCAGAGGCGGCGGCATACAAATGGTAAGAAAAGACGTCGAATACCGGGCCTGTGGCTCTTAACAGGTGTTCACTACTCAGCATGCCGCCCATCGCGATAGCGAACGGCCCTTCGCCAACAGACCCAGGACCGAGGAAAATCGTACCTGGAGAATTCTGCTTCAACCACGGACCGAACACGGCGATATCGCGACCGTAATCGGCGGCGTTATAGCCTTTCGGTGCTCCGCCCATGGCAGCGTAGGTGGGCTCGTTCATGAACTCTGCCGCAGCGATCCGGCCGCCCACGGATTTTGTGTAGGCAAACCACGCGCTGGCCTCTTCTGGAGACCATACGCCTTCCGCATTGCGGGTACCGACGCTGGTGGCAAACGAAGTCACCAGTTCGCCGTTCACCGCTTGTACGAAATCGATGACGCCATTCTTTTCTCGTCAGCACGCCGCTAAACCCCGATGGCGCCTTGTCCGGTGGATTGTCTGAATCCGCGAAATAAACCGAGTTTGCCCAGGTTCCACTCACTCGCACGTAAGCCGGCCCGAGTGCCGATGCAGGTTTGCGCAATTGTGCATTCGAGAGGTGGTATGAGATGACGGCCGGCGCCACTGGCGGGGGAAGCCGCGACTTCCGGGCGGATCAAATCCCCCGGGCAGCGGCCCCCGGTCGGCCCAGTGGGAAAATGTCCACACTTTCGAGAAGGCGCAGCTGCACCCCATCGTTTTCCCCAGGCTATCCTGTTCATTCGGCTCGACTAAAAATAGAGTCTCGCCTTTC
>CADDZE010000138.1 GCA_902812465.1 Acidobacteriota bacterium
CAGCGCCACCTTGGCCTTGAACTTCGGGCTGTACTGCTTGCGCGTTGTCGTCATCGCCGCTCCTGCGTTTACGACTGCGCCAGATTCTAACTTATTGGGTGGTCTGAAATCCTGGGACCACTATAGACCTAGAGATTACTGACATTCCGCAAGGCGAATGCCCCTTGCGACTCAAGGTGCTCAAACGATATGGCCCAGACGTTGAGCTAGGCACGATCACAAAGTGGGAAGAGCGCTTCCTGTCGGCAGCGAGTCCGATCTTTCCCAAGGGAACCATAGCGTACCACGCCGAGTATAGTAAACCTGGCTCGTCGGAAAGGAGAAGCCTTCAGGTCTACGGGTCCACTGATGGAACGAATACATTTTTGCTTCAGGCATCCACCGGCGAAACGTTTACGGGAGACAATAAAGAAATTTCCAAGCGATTCATGATCATACATGTTGAGAATGAAGCAGCAGGTTTTAAGCGCACCACCTCCACCACAGGGAGCAGTGCATACCAACTTTTTATTTGCTGATCGTGCCTAACTGGCGTGTTTCTATGGGACGCGCAGTATTCCCGACTAACGTAAATCCCGCCCAATAGAATGGCGTTGCCTGGCTGCGGAATTGCTCAATTAGCCCGAGCTTAGCGTTACGGAGGGCATCAGCCTCATCCTGGCCGGCTGCGAGGTTCCGATAAAAGTCTTCCATCAGGTCGGTCGTATAAACGTCGGAAGCCGTCCATAGGCTGGCGAGCACAGATCGTGCGCCGGCGAATAGGAACGCCCGCTCAATATTTTCGATCCCCTCTTCGCCTTCCAGCCTGCCGGCGCCGGTATCGCAGGCGGAGAGCGTTACCAGGGCGGCATTCAGTTGAAGGCGTTCGATGTCGCGTACCTGCAATAAGCCATCATCGTGGTGAGCAGGGTCTTCCCCTAGCACCAGCGCCGCGCGGTCTGGAAACATCGGACTGGCGACCCCGTGGGCGGCGATGTGGATGACCTTAAACCTGCCAAGGGGCTCGGCCATAAATGCTACTTTCGTAGCGGCTGATCCGAGCAGCAGCACGCTTGAGCTACCGAAAATCTTGCCGCCTGCCGTTACCTCATCCCGGCTCCCTGACAAGTCACGGAGCGGCTCAGCCTTCGGATCGAAGGGATTCGATATGCTGGCCGCGCCATTCGGAGCTGGTTGTGCGCTCGGCGAGGCGTCCGCCGTCAGCCCGCGGTACTCCACACCGCCGATACCCAGAAATGTCAACGGGTTCGTGTTTGCCGACTTAGCCTCTTCGAGGATTTGCATGACCGTCGCTGACGGCGCATATGTCACAACATGGGTTTCGAGCACGTAATGCCCGCCGACATCCGTGAGGGCGTCGAACGGAATGAGATTCAATTGGCCGTCGGGGATCACGATAAGCCTGCGTTTCAGTGCCTGCGCCGGCAAGGGTTTGATGAGATCGGCGTAAAGTGTGCTCGAGGCCGGAATAGTAGCAGTACGGGTTCGAACCAACTTTTGATATGAAGCAACGAGTTCATCGAGTTCGGCGCGGCTTGCTGGAAGGGTGATCACGCCGGCGCCATCGTGCGTTATGAGGAGGCAGAATGACTTCGGATCGTCCAGCACGTATTCGAGAATGGCAGTATCTCCGTTCAACTGCTGCTGAACATCGCGAAGGGCTACTGGACTGGCCTGGAGAGTGGCCTTTTGAAATGGTGTCTGCGTTCCGCTCGCTGGCGCGAGCAATTGCTCCGCTTCGAAAAGACGCTGCAACAGTGCCGCTCGCTTAGCTGGCGAAGTTTCGTGAAGCAGTTGAATCTGTAAGCGATTCAATTCCTGCTGCGCACCCTCTGTTATCTGATCCTCCGGTAGTTCGATCCTCGCGCCGTTGCGAAGCTGATCTACGATGGAGCGCCCGCGCGCGCTTTCGATAATCTGGAAGGCATGAGAAACGTTGTTAAGCTTTAATGCCGCCAGCCGGAAATGGCCCAGGTACACGTTGCTCAGCGGGGCGATAAGCGAGCTTTCGACCTCCCGGCTCGGTAAGGTCAGGAGCAAACCGTTGGTCACATCTTCAGCCCGCGCGTAGAGCCGTTCGGCCTGCTTCGCATGGCCCGCTCCCGCAGCCAGGTCCGCCATGAGCGCCAAGTCTTCCGGCAGGTGGTATTTATCATCGACGCCTTCTGTTCTTTGCTCCGCGAGCGTGGCGTAATGCTGGGCCTGTGGAAAGTCGCCCTGTTGCCGGTAAGCGGTGGCCAACTCGAAAGTTGCCCAGGCCAGAACGTGCTGGAAATCGTGCTGCTGGCAGAACGCCGTCGCCTGTTGTAAGTCCTGGATCGACTGCGCCGGGTTCGTTGCCATGTCCGCCAGCCCTCGCACAACAAGAAGCTGGGCTTCGGCAGCAAATGCCGATTGTCTCTGTGCCTCCTTGATGGCGTCATCAAGCGCCTTCCGTGCTGCCGCATACTGGCGTAGCGCAATCAGCCCGCGCGCCTCGCCCTCGTAGGCCATGAACGGAAACCCGAGGTCCTTAATCGTTGGCGACATTTGAATAGCGGTCCGACAGTAACCGATACCTTTCTCGGGCTGGCCGGCCTCCACAAGTCCGTTACCGACCATTGAGCCGTAATAGATGGCCGCGCCCATGTCGCCGTTGAAGTACATCGAGACCAGCGCAGATTTCATGTTCGCAATCGCTGCGGCCACGTTGCCGTCCAGAAAATCGATTTCGCCAAGCTCGGCTTGGGCGCGGGCCCGCCAGCGCGGATCCTTCACCTGGTCGGCGAGCTTCTCGACCTTTTCCCACGTGGCGCGCGACGAATTCTCATTCACCTGCTCCTCGACACTGCCCTTTGCGGTGAGGCAGCGGAGCATAAGCGCCGGTGTTGCCAGAACGATTGGATTTTGCAGGTCCGCCTGAACCTCATTGGCCAAAGCCTCGGATGGTTCCTGGTAAGCCTGGGCCTGAATCCATCCAAGCCGGGCCTCAAGTTCGCCCACTTTATCATTCGCAGCCCGGAACTCATTGCCAGCCTTCACGTAAAGCGGTATCGCGCGCGGCCAGTTGTAGAGCATCGCCAGCCGTTCGGCTTCAACAAGCGTGGCCTTAGCGTTATTCGGTTGGCCCTTAGCGCAAAAAGAAAAGGAAAGCAGGAAGGCGATTAGGAAGGCAGCGCGATACCTGGGCATGATCTTCGGTCGCTCCCGAGTACGTCACGAACCCCCCTCCCGTGAATGGCGACACATGGGACGGTGGCGAGACGGCAATCAGTTTCTTACCGGAGTTTTCGCGCTCAAAAAACAATTGGACTGAAGAATCAATCTTACGGCCGGCGCAAGCCGCGCCATTGCCCGCTTGTTTGCAGTGAGCAAGCGCCACGTCTCGAATGGGGATCCAAGGGCAACCCAAATCGCCTTGCTGCCGATCAACCCGCCGTTGGCATCTAGCGCCGAATTGAAGTCCGGTATGTTGACGTCGAGCGGATCGGCCACGATCCGTACCACGGCGGAGGGGATGCCCGCACGCGCGGCGGCGGAGAGAACCTGATACGTCTCCATATCGACGACGCTCGCGCCCGAGCCCGCAAGAGGTAGTTTCTCGCTTCGGTTGGAGGCGATACGGGGAGCTGTAATCCCGGTTACCCGGTCGCATGTGATCCGGTGCTTCTGAAGTATGCCAGTGATGGCGTCAGTCAGCGCCGCTGAGCAATGAATCGGCGGTGATTTGTCCGTGGAAAGGCATTCAGTGTATGCGACGATCCGCTCCGCGCGCATCGCCTCGGTTAGCCCGCCACACAAACCGATTATGAGGATGGCGTCCGGCCGTTGGGTCGTTGTGCGTGCACCATCCGCAGCGAGCGCCGCATCCGCCCTAATCCGCGCGTTACCGGTCCCCATGCCGGTGATGATTACGGCGAACCGGTTCTCGCCGGCTTCGACCATCACCGCCCGCC
>CADDZE010000139.1 GCA_902812465.1 Acidobacteriota bacterium
GGGTTGAGTTCGCAAAGTGCATGCTCTGCAAACTCTTTCATTTACCCCATAATTCCGGGGGTCCCCAAATGGTTTTTCATGACCTCCACCCGATCAAGCCCTCACCAGCGCATAATTTAGGTTCAAACGGGGACTTTATTTTCGCTTCGTAGGCCCCCCTGGAATAGAACTCCGGTGAGGTGAAAATGGTTCTCAGAACCGAGCGGATATCCCCGCGGGTGTTTAAGTAAGTTTTTGCAGCCCGGTCGACAAGGTCTCCTGGAGGAGCATCCGCGACAAAGTGCTGGCAAAGCTCATAGGCGATATGGTGAGCGGTGTAAGGGTTCATGGCGAGGATGTGAAGCACTTCCAGGCCGTCTTCGATCCCCTGTCCCGCCGGAATTGTGTAGCCCAACACAACCTTCTTCCCGTAGTCGTGCACGCGCGGATTGAAGTAGAATGCGCCGCCCTGGCCGGGACGCATAATGGTCCAACCCGTGAAGCAACGCGCCACTTCGGTCACATCCTTCTGTGTGTAATGGAGGCCGATGGTGTGCAGCTCCATCAGCTCACGGCCGTAGTTCTCGTTCAGACCACGCTTGTTCTGCGGTTTCTTTTGCTGCCGGGCGAACCGGGGGCCGAATGGCCTGAAGATTCCGGGACCGTACACAGGAGGTCCGAACGGGCGGAACCCAGGACCGTAGGGCCGGTTGCTCTGGTCTGGCGAGACGCTCAGCCAGTTGTCCAGGTAAAACTGCATGGCGGGACTTTCGGCTGTCGCCACCAGCAGGTCTTCAAAATTCCCGAGCGCGCGCGGCCGGATCACGTCCTGCTCGAACGAAGTGAGGTAGTAGCGGTCTGCTCCCTTAGGCCAGTAGATGTTGAAGTGGTTCATCCAGAAGTGAACCATCACTTCCTGCAACTGGCGCCGGCTGTAAACGGCGCGCAGCAATTGCTCCTGTGCGAGCTGCAAGAGAATTTCGCGGGGTCCCTGCGGCCGCGGCGCGGGTGCGCGCAGGTCGTTCGGAGCCGCATCCCTCATGCTTATCGCATCGCCGGACTGCCCGCGCACCATCGCCGCGTCCTGGCTGGCTGCGCCTGCCGGGGGTTCACCTTGTCGACGCTGTAACGCCGCGAGACGCCGCTGTTCGATTCGCTTCGCCTGCATGGGCGGCGGGAAATTTTCCGCCAGCTGCGCCGGAGACATATGCAATGTCTCCAAACTTTGCAGCCGCGCTTCCAGGGCCGAATCGTCGATGGAGTCCGGGTGAAGCTGCTGTTCGAGGAAGCTATTCAACCCCAGCCGTTCGACCATTTGGAGATCGCCCGGCCGAGGGCCGAACGTGGTGCGGTTAAGCAATAGTTCAATTTTCTGCCGGGGACTCAGCGGCTGCCGCCACTTTTCTGATTGAGCCAGGCTCGCCTTTTGGCTGCGGGCCGTGACGGGTGAGCCGCCGAGGCCGACTGCCGGAGTTACAGCGAGAGAGCCTGCCATAATTCCCAGCAACGCCGTGGCTGCCAGCCTTTTCATAAGGCCAATCATAGTTCAAAGCCTGCGGCAAGTGTTAAGCGTTCACGGGCCGCCGGTTCGCCCTTCTTCCGATTATCGACGGCCCGGGTGGCCAGCATTACCCCTCCGCAGTCTTATAAACACGCCCGTCAAAAAAAAGTCGCGGTGTTTGGCCAGCCGCTTAGCCGCCGGGATTAGTGAGCCTTGTTGGACGATTCGTGCAAGTCCTCCAATCGAGGTAGGTCATCAAGAGGCGGTTGCTGCACGATGCCACAAGTAGTAGCCGGGACCCACTCGCATCTGGTGCGTGACGGAGACGGGAAAGACCGCCGCAATCAGAAGGCCGCCCAGAAACTGCGTCAACGCCAACGGCCAGATGTTCGGGTGGCGCGCAAACACTTCGGAAAGAATGAAGCCGCCAGCGGTGGTAGCAACCATCAGCACCAGGTTTGGAACGTGCACCCCTCCGAACATCAGCGCCGCCGCTACGGCACTTAAGAACGGAGAGCGGAGGACGGCCATCAGTCGGCGGTAGAAGTAGGACTGCATGAGATACTGTTGAAAGCAGCACCAGATGGCGTAGATTGCAACCCGGCTCAGTGCCACATTGCGGGGCCAAGGCAGGGCCAGCCGGTGAGCCAACAGAGCCCAAATCACAACAACGCCATAGATGACCAGCGCCAGCGGAAGGATCAGCCGGGCGGACTCTCGTGCCTGATGGCCTAGAATTCCCATCTTTCCGGGTGTATCGCGATGCAGGAAATGTGTAAGAATCACAAATCCCAGGATCGGAATCCAGACTAGGGGATGCGGTCCGTGCCACCTCCAGATGTAAAGCAAGAGGCCGGCGTAGACCGTCGCGACTTCGGCGGCCGTGAGAATGCGGCCGGGGGTGTTTTCTTCCACTGCCGGTCCTGCGAGGGCTCGGGGGTATCGGATGCTTCTGCGGAAATTGGTCTGCATAACACTCATTTTTAACCGTGTCATGAGAAATTGCGCCCTCGCATCCGCTCATCGGAACGTAAAGCCGACTCGCACTTCGATTTCGTAGGAACCGGGGTATCCAACGTCGCTGGTCGGATTGACATAGCTGCGAACTTCCACGCGCAGCGCCGTCCTTTGCCAAAACCAGAAATTAGCACCTGCGCCGAAGTCGCCGACGGCTACGCCGCGGCCCTCACTCGTTGGGAAGAACCCGCCAATGCCGCCCAGGACGAACGGATCGACCTTGCCGCGCGAAGCGTCTCGTCGAAAGTCGTATGACAAATCGCCGCTCCCGATCCAAAGCTTCTGGTCAGGACGCGATCCCCAACGTGAATACCCTATATCAAGTCCCGCGCCGACCTCCTTGTACAGAAATAATTCTCCGCCGCCGCCGAAGTGCTCGATGGCGGGATGCGTGGTCGCAAGGGGCTGCGTCGGCAAGGGAGGCGGAGTCGGCCCGTTATATACGGCCCTTTCGCCCCAGCCGAAACCGAAGAAGCCGTAGCCCTCTCCCCAATACTGATGGCCGGAGGCCTGGGCGGAAGCCAGTTGTGACCACGCGAACACGATAAAAATCAACACGCTGAGATATGAGAGCAGCTTTTGCGAGCACATTTCATCCTCCTTGTGTGGAAGTCGAAGCGATAGCCTCGACAGCCGCCGCCGCCACGAACCAGATCAACCAGGGACGAAGCTTGATCCGCATCATTGCGAAATCTCTCTTCCTCAGCTCGCAAGCGCCGTATTCCAGCCGGTTTTCCGCGAGCTCTCAGCGCCGGCTGAAGCTTCCGAGGCGAACGACGAACCCACCGGACAGCCGCAGATTGTTTTCAAGAGAGTGCGGGAACATCTGGGGGTCTAGTGGAAAGCTGGGGAAGGGTTCCCGCAGATAGTCTGCCTGAATAGGCCGCAGCCAGAGAAATCGCCAAATCTTTATGTCAACCCCGCCGCCAGCACCAAACGTGAATGCTGAGCGGTTAACCACAGTAAAAAACGGACCGTTTGCATCGCCCCGCGTAAAGCCCACTAAGACATGCGCGAACGGATTGACCCACGGGTTGCGGTGGTAAGCGAAGTGTGGTCCAAACAGCAAGCTGAAATGGCTTCCGTAGGCGGGCGCGTTGGGAGGCGTGTAAGAAAATTGGTCAAAGTCCCCCTCGAAGCCGATAAAACGGTTGAAGTAGCCGGTGACTGAAGCCTCCCCGCCCCCGTCATCGAATTTGCTGCCGTTCGCGCTGCCCCACAGTTTCGTGACGCCCCCGTAGATTTCGAGCTTGGGCGCGCTCCCCTGCGCCCACCCGATTCCGTTGCCCATGCTCACCAATGCTGCAAAAAAGATGACTACCAGGACAAATCTCCGCATAAAACCTCCCTCGCTAATCTGCCAAATGTTCTTCTGCTCCCTGCCTTTAGGGC
>CADDZE010000140.1 GCA_902812465.1 Acidobacteriota bacterium
GCCTGCAACAGATTGTGGGCCACGACAACCTTGTCCAGATACATCACCTGCTCGATGGGCGCGTCGAAGCCGGTGAGCAGCATGTTGTTGACGATGACGATGCCGAGGTTTCCGTCCACGCCTTCGTCTTCGCTGCCAAAGGCCAGCTTGAACCGCTTGACGCTCCGCTCGTGCCTGGACTTATCCGCATAAGCTTTCATGTGCGGCAGATCGTTGTGGCTGCCGGAGATGATCACATCGCTCTCCAACCGACGGAGCCGTTCCAGGTCCAGCCCTAACGGGTTGGCCGTCTCCAGCCGGGCCACGGCCTCGGCCAGCGCGGCGTCTATGTGCTTCTTGTACCGCACGGCTGCCTCGCGGGAGGTGGCGACAACCTGCGCCTTGTAGCCATTGGGAAAGACGTGCTCCAGGTAGTGCATCACCATGTCCTTCGCTTTGGCGGCGATGGTCGGTTCGGCCTCAAGGTATGCCTCGCGGGAGCCGTATCCCAGGATTTGCAGGCGCTCCTCCAGCTTGTAGTCGCTGAACACGTCGGCGAAGGCGGTGTCCATGCCTTCGGTGTCGGGCACTTCGGCGTTGTGGGTGCGGCCCTCGTAGACAATCTCCAGCGTCACCCCGTCCTCGATGGACTGGCGCATGGTGTACTTGTCTATGTAGGCGCCGAAGACCCGCTCGGTCTTGTCTATGGGGGTGCCGGTGTAGGCAATGTGGGCGGCGTTTGAGAGCCCCGTGCGCAAATTCGCGCCGAGCATCTTGTACTGCGAACGGTGGGCCTCGTCGGTCATCACCAGGATGTTCGGGCTAGCGTTCAACTCCGAGAAGGTCTCGCGCAGATCCACCTCGCGGAACTTATGGATCATCGCCATCACCAAATCCGAGGAGTCCGAGCGCAGCAACCTCTTCAACTCCCGGATGCTGTTCGCCACCTTTACGGTAAAGCCGATGCCCCAGCTGGTCTCGCTGAGCTGCTGTTCGAGCTGGGTGCGGTCGGTGACGAAGACCACCTTCCACTGCTGCAACCGCGGATGGCGGTACATGGCCCGCACCATGAACATCATCGTCAACGACTTGCCCGAACCCTGGGTGTGCCAGATGATGCCGCTGCGCTCGCGCGGGCTCGTGCCGGAGAGCAACCGCCGCACCGCCAGCTTCACGGCGCGAAACTGCTGGTAGCGACCCACAATCTTGATGGTCTCGCCCCTGTCGTTGGTGGAGAACAGGGTGAACGTGCGGATGAGGTCCAGGAGGTTCTCCGGGTCCATCATGCCGGCCACGAGCCGCTGCTGGTCGTTGGGCGCGCCCGCGCCGTGCTCCAGCTCGTCCACCGTGCGCGGGAACGGGTCGGCCCAGCGGTAGAAGTGCCTCTCGTCGCGGGTGGTGATGGTGCCGAACTTAGCCTCCTGGCGGCAGGTGGCGACCACGAACTGGTTGTAATAGAACAGCGGCGCGCTGCCTTCGCCTCTGGCCCCGCGCTGCTCGCTGTAGCGCAGCATCTGATCTATGGCCTCGGGGATGGGTTCGTTCACTCTGGGTGACTTGCACTCGATCACCACGACCGGCAACCCGTTCACGAACAGCACGATGTCCGGGATGATGTGGTACTCGGTGCCGAGGATGCGGACCTTGTACTGGCAGACGGCGATGAAGCGGTTGTTGCGGCGGTTCTCGAAATCCACGAAGCGCACCGTGGGGCTCTTCTCCCCGGTCTGGCGGTTTTCGCTGACGCTCGTGTTCTCCAGTAGCATCTCGAAGATGTGGCGGTTGTTCTCGATCAGGCTGTTCGTGGGGAAGCTGGCGGTGAGTTGCTTGACCACCTCCTCCACCTGATCCGGCTCCATCCACGGGTTGATGGCCTTGAGTTGCTCCCGCAACACCGGCAACATCACGACCTCGGTAAAGCTTTCGCGGAAGGTGTCGGCGGGGCGCTGCTCTCTGTCCAGGTCCAGCACCTCCCAGCCCAGACCGGCAAGCTGGTCCAAAAGCGGCTTCTCGACGTGGTTGCGCTCATCGAGCCTGATCTGTTTCGGCGTCTTGTCGCCGCGGCTCACGAGACGCTCCTCGCCACCTGTTCAGATTCCAGCAGCGGCGTGACGCGCTTCCTGCCGGTGAGCAGGTCTTGCATGAGAGCAGTTTTCTGGGACTTCAGTTTGTTGAGGCAGGCTTCTTCGGCGTGGATGCGGGTATCGTGGGCGTCGAGGATTTCGGCGATGCGCCGCTGCTCAACAACATCAGGCTTCACTATTTGAAGAGAGGCCAACAAGCTCGTGTTCAAGTTAACCATCGTTGTACCTACTGCACGAGCTACGATTTGTCTTTGGCTCAAGTCATGTTGGTAAATTGCTGCTAGCCAACGATTATCTAGTTGATTTCTTGGCGCCCTCACCAATAGACACCCAGTCCCACATACCCATCCAACTTCACGCTCTCGAATCGCTGCACAACGCTCAAGGTCGCCACGACGTGAAAATATGATGTCGCTGGCTTTGACCCGGTGTCTTGAGAGAGATCGAGCTTTATCTTCTGGTATGCGGGCTATGTGCTCATCTTCGATTTCGCCGCTCCGTATGTCTTGGGGCATTACGATTGGCACGCCTTCGTTAACATACTCATACGCATGTAGTTGGCTTCCGAACGGACCAGTCTGCAACACTCCGCCCCCTCCGAGTACAACCGAGCCAAGCGTTGTAAATTCCCACTCCACCGGAATCTGGCCCAGCGGCGAGTCTTTGAATTCGTGGGTCTCTTCGGAGCGGACGTTGCCGTGTTCGTCAATGCCGCGGGTGAGCAGATCTTGCATCAAGCCGGTCTTGATGCGCTGCTGCTTGGCGATCAACGCCTCGGTCTGTTCGATCGCCCGGTCCACCGTCGAAAGCACCTCGGCGATTTTGGATTGTTCGGGTTTTGGGGGAGTCGGTATCTCGACTTCCTCAATCGCACTGACTGGAAGACCGAAGCGTGTTGACCCGCTGGCCTTTGTCGCAAAGTACCGTGCAACGCTCGATGTCGAAAGCTGCTTTGCCAAATAAATTGAGTCGAGATGTTCTTGAGATGGCCTGATGAGCGCCAGATGATAGCCACAAACCAGGCCGCCAATTTCTTCCGATACGACTGCTGGCACGCCGATGTCATCGGGCGATTCGGAGTCTTTCGTGATTATGACATCGCCGCGAATCAGGCCAAATCGGTCAATCTCCGCGAGAGAGGCAGTTGCATCCATAAACGGAATCGCGCCTGTGACGTACTCGTTTGAGTACACGTCCATGTAGTTGCATAGCCTCACAGGTTCTTCATTGGCGAACGACTTCTTGTCAACGTTGCTCACGCGGACATCAGCAAGCTCTCGAAGTTTTCTGATCGCCCATCCCTCTACGGAACTCACCCCAGATACCCCAGCCGTCCCAGAAACCCGTCCAGCGTCTTCAGGGTCTCGTCGCGTTCGCTCTCCAGTTCCCGGCTCGACACGGCGTATTTGTCCCAGAGGTTTTCTACAGCGCGGGTCAGCGCCCGCTTTTCGGCGTTGAGGTATCGCTGTAGCTCGGCGTTTGCCAGATCGTAGAGCTTCTTCAGGATCAGACCCCTCGCCTCCGCGTCGGTGAGCTGGCCGCCGATCCAGGCCAGCAGGGCGTCGGTCCGCGCCAGCCGGTCCTCCAGCGCGGCCCTGTCGCGGTGCAGGGCGGTGATCCTCTTCGCGTCGGCTGTGTCGTTGGGGTTCAGGCTGGCGAGCTGTTCGTCCACCTGGCGGATGAGGGCGCGGCTCTCGACCTCGAACTCGTCGCCACCGAGGCGCTTGAGTTGCAGCTTG
>CADDZE010000141.1 GCA_902812465.1 Acidobacteriota bacterium
GCACTTCCACGCGCCTCAATTCCCCTTCACTCATCCCCGTCCTCCCCACTCGAACCTCCTTTCAGAGGTTCCATTAGGGGGCATTTTTACCGAGCACAAAAGGGGACATTATCATCGAGGTACAACACGCTGCCCAGGCTCGGCTCCGGTGCCCGCCCTCGTCCTTGGTCGTGCGCGTTGTGAGGCAACGTTGATGCATCGGACCGGCAACTGTTATATTTTCTGACCGCGGCCGCAATTGATGCCATGCTCGCCAGAAAGAACTCAGGGCAGCGCACGCAGGCTCTTCGACCAGCCAAAAGGGAGGAATCCGGAAATGGCGCCACCACGAATCTACAAGAACTTTATCGATGGCGAATGGGTCGATTCCCTCTGCGGGCAGACCTTCGAAAACCTGAACCCCGCTAATCGCGATGACCTGGTGGGCATCTTTCCCAAGTCCGGGCCGGACGACATCGATCGAGCCGTGAATGCCGCCAGGGAAGCCTACAAGTCGTGGCGCCTGGTGCCGGCACCCAAGCGGGGCGAGATCCTCTTCCGCGCCGCCCGCCTGTTGCAGGAGCGCAAGGAAACCCTCGCCCAGCAGATGACGCGCGAGATGGGGAAGGTGCTCGAGGAAGCCCGCGGCGATGTGCAGGAAGCCATCGATATGACGTTTTACATGGCCGGTGAAGGCCGGCGGCAGTTCGGGCAGACGACACCTTCGGAGCTCCCCAACAAGTTCTGCATGACCGTCCGAAGTCCCATCGGCGTCGCCGCACTCATTACGCCCTGGAACTTTCCCATGGCCATTCCGGCATGGAAGTGCATGCCCGCCCTGATCTGCGGCAACACCGTGGTGCTCAAGCCGGCGGAGGACACTCCCCTTTCCGCCTACAACCTGGTGCAGGTGCTTGAAGAGGCCGGCATCCCGCGCGGGGTAGTTAACTTAGTGTGCGGCTTCGGGCCGGAGGTGGGAGCGCCTCTGGTGCGCCATCCGGACGTCCGGCTGGTGTCCTTCACGGGATCGGGCGAGGTGGGGCGCGACGTGGCCGCTGCCTGCGCCAGCTCGTTCAAGCACACTTGCCTGGAGATGGGCGGTAAGAACGTGATTATCGTCATGGACGACGCCAACCTCGATCTGGCGGTGGACGGCGCGGTGTGGGGGGGCTTCGGCACCACCGGGCAACGGTGTACCGCCGCCAGCCGCGTGGTCGTCCACAAGAAGGTCTACAAGGAGTTTGCCGAAGTGTTGGTGGCGCACGCTGAGGCCTTGCGCGTGGGTGACGGCCTGGACCCGGCGACCCAGATGGGCCCCTTGATCAACGAAGCCCAGCTCGCTACCGTCGATCGCTACGTGCAGATCGGCAAGGACGAGGGTGCGAAGCTCCTGTGTGGCGGCAAGCGGCTGACAGGCGGGCTGTACGACCGCGGCAGCTTCTATGCTCCCACGGTGTTTGGCGACTGCGATCCTCGAATGCGCATCGCTCAGGAAGAGATTTTCGGGCCCGTCGTGTCGCTGATTCCCTGTGATGACCTCGACCACGCCATCGAAATTGGCAACAGCGTCATCTACGGGCTCTCTTCCGCCATCTACACTCAGGACGTCAGCAAGGCCTTCCGTGCCATGCGCGACATGGAAACAGGTATCTTCTACGTGAACGCTTCTACCATAGGCGCTGAAACCCACCTCCCATTCGGCGGCATGAAGCAGACGGGCAACGGCCACCGCGAAGCCGCCACCGCCGCGCTCGATTTCTACTCCGAATGGAAATCGGTCTACGTAGACTTCAGCGGCAAGCTGCAGCGAGCACAGATCGATAACGCGTGAAGCCCGCGGCCTGTGGCAAGACCCGCGACCGAGCAAACATGCGCGAACCCGGGCTTGCCGTTCACCGCCCGCCTGCTACTCGAAGGAAGGGGATGGAGAAGGTGATGGTCCGGGTTGCGGCTGAACGTCGTCGGGCAAGGGATGGGGTCCGAGGCCGAGCTTCATCAGGGACTTCGCATCCGGCAGTCCAGTGACGGGAAAACCATTCGCTTTCTGGTAGCGCTGCATGGCCTCCTTGGTTTGCTGGTCCCAAATGCCGGTGGGCTCTTCGTGCAGTTCTCCGGCCTGAATCAGAGCGCGCTGGATTTCCTCGACCCGGCTAGGTGCAGGGCGCAGTGCCGCTAAGCGCCGGCTGAAGGTGGACTTCCTTGCTTTGACGCTGCGCGTCTGCCGCCGCCTTTTCCTCGACGAGGAAGCCAACCGCCGCGAGGAGTGGCTGGCGCTCGAATGGGCGCGAGCTTGGGGTGCAGACCGGCTACCCGGTCCGCTGGCGGGGCGATGCGTCGAATAGGCGTCGGCCGGCGTAAGCGCTAGGGGCAAGGCAAGCAAGGCCGCGCCTCCCCTCAGTAGCATTTGGGAAAGGGGCCAAGCCCCGCGCTCCGCCGGAGAGGGCTGGGTAGAGCACGTTTGGCGCATAGGGGCCATAACTTTACCGCAAACAGGCCGTTAAGGCAAGGTGTTCGCCAAAAACAGTGTGACGAAGCGGCGCCCGGCAGGCCGGGCGATGAATAACAGTACATCGTCTCCCTGTTTCAGCGGTGCCTGCAAGCGGTTGAACTCCTCGACCGAACGGACTGGTTGATGGTTGAGGCTCAGGATAATATCCGTGCGGCGGAGGCCGAGGTCGTCGGCGAAACTGCCCGGACCGACTTCCGACACCTCCACCCCCGCTGGCGCGGAGGTCCGAATGCTCCGGGCAAGCTCGCGCATCTCCTCTGGCGTGAGGTTCTTCACGGACACGCCCAAGGGGCCGCTGCCCGGCTGGTGCGGGCTCTCCTTTTCCGGCGCTTCGGCGGCCTCGTCCACGGTCTCGCCGGCGATCTTGTTCCAGTCACCCACGACGACGTCGGCGGATGAGGTTCTGCCGTCACGCAGGTAATCGATTCGCAGCCTCTTGCCAGGCTCGGTTTCCGAAATCACCTGCAGGAGCTCGTCGCCGTTGTCAATCCGCTTGGAGTCGACGGCGACGATGACATCGCCCTGGCGGAGACCGGCGCGTTCGGCCGGACTGTTGGGTTCGACCTGGTCAATCACCACGCCGTGATCGGCGTGGAAAGCGCGCAAGAGGGCAGCGTTGCGAACCGCGCTGAACGTGACGCCGATGGCGCCTCGGTGCACGGCTCCGCTGCTCACCAGGGCGTTGTAGACCTTGCGCGCGGTGTTCGAGGGTATGGCAAAGCCCACGCCGTCGTAGGCGCCGTGGCTGGTGGCGATCGCCGTATTGACGCCGACCACCTGGCCCGCCAGATTCACCAGTGGACCGCCACTATTGCCAGGGTTAATGGCCGCGTCCGTCTGCAGAAAGCGCTTGAACTCGCTGTCGCGGTCCCGCTCGATGTCGCGCCCCTTGGCACTGATGATACCGGCGGTCACGGTCGCATTAAGCCCGAAGGGACTGCCGATGGCCAGCACCCAATCCCCCACGCGGATTGAGTCCGAATCGCCCAGTTGAACTGTAGGCAGGGGCCTGCCGGCCTCAATCTTAATCACGGCCAGGTCGGTCAGCTTGTCCGCCCCGATCACGCGCGCCGGATAAAACTTGGTATCATCGTCGTCCCGCAGGTGGACGCGCATTCGGTCGGCCTGCCGGTCCTCGCCCTCGCGCATGATGACGTGGTAGTTGGTCAGGATGTAGCCATTTTTGTCCAGGATCATGCCAGAGCCGAGGTTCTGCTGCTCGAAGCCCTCCGGAGGCGCATCAAAAGGCCCCAGATGGAACCAG
>CADDZE010000142.1 GCA_902812465.1 Acidobacteriota bacterium
GGGCCATACCGAAATCCCGGCAGCCTGCGCCGCAGGCAACAAAGGCTCGAGGGCTTCAAAAGTGTTGGGCGGAGCATTTTCAATCACGTGAACGTAACAATCAAAACCGTTATTGCGGAGGGACTGTGTCCGCTCCGGCGAGAAAGAGCATCAATTCTTCCGGTTTGATGAGCAGCAGCCCCATCCGCGAGGACGCGGTAAAAACTCTACATAAGACTCTATAGAGAGTGAATTTTTCAACGGCGGTTTCAGGTTGAATGAGGCTTCTGGACAGAATGAACGAATCACATTCTGATCCGGAGCCGCCCTGATGAATTTGCGCCATTGCCGTTATTGCCAGCAGGCTTTTCAGCCTGCCCGTTACTATCCCCAACAACAGGTTTGCAGCCAGCCCGCCTGCCAGCGTCAACGTCAGCGGGAATATCACCGGCAGAAGATTCGTTCCGATCCCCTCTACGCTCAGGTAGTACGGGAGAGCCGCAAGAAGTGGCGAGACGCGCATCCCGGTTACCAGAAACGCTATCGCCAGACTCACGCTCAGGCGGTCGAGCGCAACCGGCAGCGACAGCATTTCCGCGACCAAGGCCGCCGCCTCCAGCGTCTTGTAAAGAACAACCTGGCTCTGGACCTAAGACGTTGTCCTTCTGAGGTTTGGCTTCTGGGGCCGGCCGCCGACGATCTTGTAAAGAACAACTTGGGTGCTTCTCAACTCCTGATTCTTCAGCCCATCGAACCTTTTCCGAGCGTCTGCCAGGTTTCTTGTAAAGAACATCCCTCTGGTCTTGCTCCTCCCGCCGGGTTATAAGCAGGAGCATGCTGAACTCGGAGCAGATCAACGAAATTCACCGCCTGGCCCGTGGCGAGCACTGGTCGATGCGCCGGATCGCCCGCCATCTCCATCTGGCCGCCCGCACCGTGAAAAAGTACCTCTGGACTCCGGTGCCTGGACCGATCCACCGTTCCCGCCCCAGCAAGCTCGACCCTTTCAAGCCCCTGATCGCCGATCTGCTCGAGCAGGACCCCCGCGCTCCGGGCGTCGTCATCCTGCAGCGCCTTCAAACGGCCGGGTATCGGGGCGGCCATACGATCTTGCACCACTATGTACGGTGCCTGCGGGCGACCCGTTCGGCCCCGCGCGCCTTCGTGCGCATGGAACCCTCGCCCGGCGAGCGCTTCGAAATCGATTGGGGCCACTTCGGCTCGCTCGATTATCAGGGCGACAAGCGCAAGCTCTACGCCTTTTGCCTGATTGAAGCTCACAGCCGGATGCTCTACGTCGAATTCACCCATCGCCAGAGCTTCGAGACCTTCGTGCGCTGCCACCAGCATGCCTTTCGAGTTTTTCAGGGCGTCGGCCGGGAGTGCTGGTACGACAATTTATTGACCGCCGTGGCCGAGCACGATGGACGCCTGGTACGCTTCAACCCGCGATTTCTCGCCTTCGCCCGCGAGTACGGCTTTTACCCCCGGGCCTGTAATCCCCGAGCCGGGTGGGAAAAAGGAAAAGTTGAAAAAGGCGGCGTCGCCTATCTCCGCTCCAATTTCTGGCCCCTACGCTCTTTCATCGATCTGGCGGACGTCAACCGCCAGGTGCGGCAGTGGCTCGATGAAATTGCCAACATCCGAATTCATCGGGAAACCCGTGAGCGTCCCTGCGAGCGCTTCCGGCCGGACTGTCTGCGGCCTCTGCCGGCGCTGGCCCCTGATTACCGCGACACGGCGGAAGTCTTCATCCACAAAGACCTGCGCTGGCATTTTGATGGCAATCGCTACTGCGCTCCGGCCCGCTTGGTCGGACAGCGCCTCGTCGCCAAAGCGGATTCGTCTTCCGTCACCCTCTATGATCTGGAAGGAACTGAAGTCGTCCGCTATGCGCGCTCCTTCAGGCGCGGACAGACCTTCGGCGCTGAGCGCTTTGAAAAGGAGTTGCTCGCCCAGCGCCCTGCAGCCCGGCGCTCCCAGGCTCAACAACGGCTGATCCAGTTCCTGCGCGGAGTCTCGTCAGAAGAGGCCGTCGAAGCTTACCTGCGCGGACTGGCCGATGCCGGCCATTCGCTGCTCCACGAGCTGCACCAACTCCTGGAACTGGCTCGTGCTTACCGGCCGGAACAGCTCGCCTCCGCCCTGGAAAAAGCCCTGGCCTCGCGCGCCTTCGGAGCCAATTACGTGGCCCATCTCCTGCACCAAATCGAATCCCCGCGCGAGCCCCAGCCGCCCCTGCGGCTCCGCGATCCGCAGTTGAATCAACTCGCCACCGACCCGTTGTCTCTGCTCGACTACGATGCTTTTATCCTGCCAGCCCGAAAGGAGTCTTGTGATGCCCCTGGAAGACAAACTGCGCCAACTGAGCCTGACCACCATGGCCCAGCATCTGGAAACGATGACGGCTCAGGCAGCGAACCAGAATCTTAGCTTCGCAGCGGCTCTGGAACGCCTGGCCGATCTGGAACTGGAAGCCCGCCACCGCCACTCCATCGAGCGCCGCTTCAAGCTCTCCCGCCTTCCCGCTCAGCCTACCCTCGACCAGTTCCATTTCGCCCATCATAAATCCCGCCAGCAGGCCAAAAATCGCATCCTCCGCCTGCTCGACCTCGACTTTCTGAAACAGGGGACCAGCGTCGTGATCGTTGGCAATCCCGGTGTCGGAAAGACCTTCTTGTCCTACATCCTCGGCTGGCGCGCCTGCCAGGCCAACGTCCGTGTCCTGTTTACCACGGCCATGGAGATGCTCAACCAGTTGCTCGCTTCCCAGGTCGATCATTCTCTGGTCCGCAAACTCAAGACTTACACCGAGCCCGCTTTTTTATTGATTGATGAGCTCGGCTATCTGGCTCTCGATCAGGAGACTTCCAACCTTTTCTATCAGGTCGTCTCTACCCGTCATGCCCACAAGCGCAGTACTCTGATCACCACCAACAGCGCCTTTTCCGAATGGGGCAATATTCTCCACAACACCACCATCGCCGCCGCCATCGCTGACCGGCTGGTGGAAAACTCGGAGATCTTCTTGCTGGGGGGAGAAAGCCTGCGCAAAGCTCAGAAAGACCCGCCGTCAACTCCCTGAGGACGGGCCCTTCTCAGGCGCCGCTCTGTGCGATAGCCCACAACCGGAGGAGTCCGGCGGGTGAACCCCTCAACGGCGCTGCGGATGGGGCGGGGGTGAACGCCACCCCCGTTCCGTTTTTCAACCATGTTCAACTTTAGTGCCAATCATCTGTTCCTGCTTTCGCGGAAGGAGTACCGGTCGTGTGCGGTGTTGCTGCTCGTGGACCGCGACACCCAGCGTGTCTATCGGCTGCATGACTTCACCAAAACCCACCACCTCGTGCCTGGCCAGGCCTACTGTGTGGCGGGCAAAGTCAACAGCGCCGATAAACTTTATCTGGTGATCGAATCGGTCCGGCCCGACACCAAACACGCCCGGAACTCCACGGCTCCTGTTCCAACTGACGGCGCAGGAGGTTATCCCATGGCCTGAATAGCATCGCATCGGAACAACCCGCCACATAAGCTGTATGCCAGAGCTTGCAGCCACACACCCGTGTGCCCGTCTTTCAAAAGTCCTCCCAGCTGCTGCTCATCAAACCGGAAGAATTGATGCTCTTTCTCGCCGGAGCGGACATCTTGACGCGAGTTTTAGCAAAAATTGCCGATGTATTAAGTGTGGAGAGGCTCAGCGAATGGCTGAGACGCGTCGAATCGAGAGCCGAGAGCAGGAAGAGAGGTCAGCTTGATTCAGCTCACCCGT
>CADDZE010000143.1 GCA_902812465.1 Acidobacteriota bacterium
TGCCGGTGCAGACCACGCTGGTCCCGACGCCGGCGATCCCGCATGACCACGTGCGGGGCCCGGAGTATTACCAATAACGCTCCGAGGAGACCACCATGCTGACCAGCCCCACAGTCGAGAAACTGCCGGTGGTCACCCTGCACGTGCGCGACAGCTTCATTCCTGGCCAGGAAGACCGCCGGCGCTCCACCAGTGTGCACGAAGAGTACGCGCTCGTCCGGACGGATGTTGCGCGTCCTCGCAAGATCAATCAGTGCGGCCATGGCCTTAGCAGTGTACGTCGGGTCCAAGAGCAGGCCTTCGGTGCGCGCGGCGAGCCGCTGCGCCTCGACGGACGCCGGGGTCAGCGCGCCGTATGCCGGTCCGATGTAGCCGTCGAGGTTCGTCACCTCATGCGGAGGCACCGAACGGGGGAACCCCAGCAGTCTCAGCGTCCTTGATGCCACCCGGGCGATGACGCCCGCCTTGTCCGGGATGAAAGGGCTCGCGGAGATGCCAACCAAGCGATACGGCAATCCAAGAAGCCGGCGCGCGGCTTCGAGGCCAGCTTGTGTTGCCGCTCCCGAACAGACGACGATCACATCCGGCCGCCACCGGGACGCCTCAAATTGCTCCTCCAGTTCAATCGCCGCGCGCACATAACCGAGGGCGGCGAGGCTGAGCGCAGGCGAGTCCCATCCAACCGTGTCGATCAGATACGGCCGGTCGCCACCCGCTTCCAGTTCCGACGCCCAATCCATGGCCACGCGCGGAAACTCGACGTAGAACCGCTCCGCCGGGATGAACCGCATGTCCGCTCCGAACAGGGCATCGAGCAGAAGATTGCCCTCAAAGCGTGCCGGCGCAATCCCGCGCAAGATCAAGCACGCCCGCAGCCCGAGTTTCGCGCACGCGCAGGCGAGTAGACGGCAGTAGTTGGAATCAATCCCCGCACCTGTCACGACCGCCGTCGCGTTCTTGTCAAGGACGTCTCCGAGAAGGTATTCGAGCTGGCGAACCTTGTTACCGCCGAGCGCAAGTCCCGTCAAATCATCGCGCTTGACAAAGATTTGCGGTCCCCCGATGGCAAAAGACAGCCGGGGCGCCGCCTCGAGGGGCGTAGGCAATTGCGCCAGGGCCACACAGGGCACACGGTCGAGTGCCGCCGATACGTCATTACACGTCATGATTACGCCTCGGAATGCAAGAAGCGATCAGCCCCTTCGCATTCTTCGAGCAGCGGCCAGAACGGCGTCCACTATGGAATCATATCCCGTACATCGGCACAAATTCCCGGAAAGTGCTTCCCGGACATCGTCTTCTTGCGGATCAGGGTGTTCCCCCAGGAACTCGAGCGCCGCGAGGATCATACCAGGTGTGCAGAAGCCACACTGCAGCGCATGGTGCAGGGAAAATTCTTCTTGAAGCGGATGCAAAGCACCACCTTGCGCCACACCTTCGATCGTGATGATCCGCGCGCCGACGGCTTGTATACCGAACATGAGGCAGGAGCGGATGGTCCGTCCGTCCATCAAGACAGTGCACGCTCCGCAGACACCGTGTTCGCATCCGGCATGTGGCCCCGTCAACCCCAAATCTTCGCGAAGTACATCGAGCAGCAGTTTCCGTGGCTCGGTCTGCACACTATACTCGGCTCCGTTCACGGTCAGAGTATACGTCAGAGTATACATAGCGGGCTCCCTCCCTGCAACGGAGTCGGTACCGCAAACACGGCCACCCTGCGAACACTACTCGTGGTGCCGGGGGCGTCAAGGGCTGCGTTGATTTCCACGTCAAACATTGGCACCTGCCTCCCTTCGGCGACGCGGAGAAGCTCCGGTGGCCACGTTGGGGGGAACGGGAACGTCTGAGACGAAGCCGCAACGAGATGCAGTCCAGCTTGACGCGGCTCTTTGGTATAGAGGGCATATGCGGCGGCGGGGAACAATTTCGCAGCCTGTTGGCAAACAAAACTGAGCACGGCCGCGTGATCGTTGGCATCGTGCGAGAGCTCTTGGGTCACGACGTCAAGAGCATCCAGGAGCGTTGCTAGACCCGCGGCGATTCGCCGCGAGGAGCTGTCAGATTCCTGAGCGGATCCAAGCGAATGTGCGCTCCTCGATCGCGGGACGCGACGCGTCCTCATGTGCAGGCCGGCCATATCTTCTGTCCCGAAAGGGTGCAAGGTGCCCGTTGCAACAACCGCTCCTGGGGCTGATGATGAAGTTGAGGGGAGGTGCCTGTTGGAATGCGACAGATGGGATACCTTACCGGCATGAGCGATAATTGCGCTCACAAGCTTCTTCATCGGAGTCACCATGGACCATTGAGGTATTATATCTATACTGCGATAGATTGTGGGATTCCTGCTATATTGTATCCAAAGTGACGGACGAAGCGACTCCGCCTCAGCCGTGCCGAGCGCGCGGCAAAAAGGAGCTCCCCGGCCCCACGGCGGTGATCCTTGTCCACGCGCAGCTCCGGCAGCTAATCCTCGCGGAGCGTCTCAAGCCCGGGGAGTGGTTACGCCAGGAAGACCTAGCGAGCCGGCTTGGGGTCAGTCGCACGCCGATCCGTGAGGCGCTGCGCCTTCTTGCAGAAGAAGGACTCGTTGAGATGACCCCACACCGGGGTGCGCGTATCACGCCGCTCTCGCTCGAAGAACTCGAAGAGATCTACGCGGCCCGGCTCGGCCTCGAAGGGCTTGTTGCCAGATATGCCGCAACGAACATGAGCAACGACGTGCTCGACACGCTCCGGCATGCACTCCCGCAGCTGGCCAGACTGGCGACGAGCGGCGACATCGAGTCATATTTGCGAGAAGATCGTCAGTTTATTGAGGCGTGTTACGCGGTCTCGGAAAGACCGCGCCTCTGCCGACAGATCGCGGCACTCAGAGAACGCGCCGAGCGTTACCTCCGCTTGGTGTTCCGAACGGGGGGCGGTCTACACTGGCTGGACTACTCCTACCGGCTGTTTCAGGCGTGCGCTGCCCATGATGCCGACGCCGCCGAGGCCGCTGCGCAGGGGGCTCTACGCTGGACGCTTTCGCGAGCCGCCGCAATCTTTGATGAAAACCTGGTTTCACAATCCCTGAGTGCTAAAGGAGAGCCCTCTTGAGTCGTCGTTTACTGTCGGATCCGATTCGATTTGAAGTAACCAAGAATGCACTGTCGTCCATCAGCGGGGGAATGAGCGCCGCGCTCCAGCGGGCAGCCTACTCCACCAACATCAAAACTCGACTGGACTTCTCCTGCGCGATCTTCGACTCTCGGCTTAGAGTCCTCGCCCAAGCACTAGCACAACCGTCGCACTTGGGCTCGCTGCCCCAGAGCGTTCCCAGCGCGGTGCGCGAATACGGGCTCCAGAACCTTCACCCCGGCGACGGCCTGGTCTTCAACGATCCGCATCGGGGCTCTGTACCCCGGATTTCCATTTTGACGACGCAACAGGAGTCCTGGGGATCCGTCGAATGTATTGATCTGTAAGGCTTTGCGCGCGATGACGATGTGGCGGAGGTCCGCATCCGATGGGTGAAGCCCAAAACCCGCCCCTGCAGCTCTCGTTCAACCCCCGGCTCCGCATCGAGTTCC
>CADDZE010000144.1 GCA_902812465.1 Acidobacteriota bacterium
CTGCTGCGGCGGGCGGTTGGCGGCTTGCCGGTGGCCGACGCACGGTAAGTGAACCCGGAGGCGGGCAGGCTACCGCTGCCGCTCGGCTCGATCGATCCGGTGCACGAACCAGTACAACCGGGCAGTCGCCGCAAAGATTAAGCCACTGCATAGCGCTCCCGGTAAAGCAGCGTCCGTATGGCCGGCGAGATAGGCGTCCAAGGTAGCGCCGCCATACATGGCCACGGCATCTCTCCCATACTGCTGCTGAATCTCGCGGATGCGTTTCGCAGTGAAACCCAGGGCCTCATCCCAAAACCCAGGCGATGCGTTCGCGACGAATGACGCTGAACATTTCACCCACGGTCTTCGGGCGAGCAACACTCGGCGAATTTCGTGCAAACAGAAAGAAGACTATCGCCCACGCAATCAGCAGAGCGGAAATGCCGCGGAAGATGCTCTGCCAGCCAAAACTTGCCGCGAGTACCGGGCCCAGGAAAACGACGACAGATTGCCCGATGTTTCCGAGCCCGTACGCGCCGAGCGCGGTCCCCTGCTTGTGCGGCGGATGCCAGCGCGAGACGAAGCCCACGCCCACGGCAAACGACGATCCGGCCAGCCCTGAGAAAAACGCCGCAGCTAGGCCAACTTCCGCAGTTGCGAGTGGCGAAGAAAAATTTTCGAGCCGAAAGCGGACGTGAAGGCGGATAAAACAAGAAGCTGCTCTTTTGTTTTCAATACAGTTTGATCGGCAGCCAGGCAGGATGCTGCCGAAAATGCCGTGTAGTGAAGACCAACCCTCTTGAAGATGAGATGTAGATCCGTAGGATGGCAGTATGTACCTGCGGCGCTGCTATCGCAAGAAAGATGGCAAGCGCCACGCGTATTGGGCTTTGGTGGAATCGTATCGCACGGGGCGAGGCCCGCGGCAGCGTGTGGTGGCGTATCTGGGTGAGATGGATGCAGCGGGCCGTGTAGGAGTGCAACGGCAAGCTGAGCACCGAGACCGTAGCTGGCAACCGGCGCTGTTTCAGCATCAGACGGAACCGGAGTGGGTCGAGGTAGATCTGAAAGGGGTTCGGGTCGAGCGCAGCCGCGCCTTCGGGGGCCCCTGGCTGGGTCTGGAGTTGTGCCGGCGGCTGGGTCTGATTGAATTTTTCGAACAAGTGGTAGCCTGCGGGCGCGAAGAGATTCCATGGCCGGAGATGGCGCTGATTCTGGTGCTGGGCCGCTTGTGTGAGCCTTCGAGCGAGTTACACCTGGCCGAGCATTTCTATGAAGCGAGTGCGTTGGCGGATCTGCTGGGAGTGCCTGTAGACAAGGTGAACGAGGATCGTCTCTACCGGGCACTGGACCGGTTGCTGCCGCATAAAGAGAAACTCGAGAAGCACCTGAAGGATCGCTTAGGCGAGTTATTCGATCTCGACTACGATTTGCTGCTGTACGACGTCACCAGTACGTATTTTGAAGGCGAGGCGGCAGCGAACCCGAGGGCACAGCGCGGCTATTCGCGGGATCATCGGCCCGATTGCAAGCAAGTGAATATCGCGCTGGTGGTCAGCCGCTGTGGCATGCCGCTGGGTTATGAGATGTTCGCCGGCAACCGCTCCGATGTGACCACGCTGGAAGAGATCGTCGAGAGCATGGAAGCGCGCTACGGCAAAGCGCAGCGCATCTGGGTGCTGGATCGCGGCATGATCAGCGCAGAAAACATCGAGTATTTGAAACAGGAAGGGCGCCGCTATATCGTGGGTACGCCCAAAGGGATGCTGAAGCGCTTTGAACGCGAGTTGCTGGCCGAAGAATGGAAGCAGGTGCATGAAGGGCTGGAGGTGCGCTTCTGTCCCGCGCCGGATGGGGAAGAAGTGTTCATCCTGTGCCGCAGCGCGCAACGCAGCGAAAAAGAACGCGCCATGCACGATCGTTTTGAAAAGCGCATCGAAGAAGGGTTAAAGCGGATCGCCGAAAGCTGCCGTAAGCGGAAACAGAAGCCGGTGGTCATTGCGCAGCGCGTGGGGCGATTGCTGGGGCAGAACACGCGAGCCAGCGGATTGTTTCAAGTGCGGATTGATGCCGATGCCAGCGGCTATGCGCGCTTTGCCTGGAAGAAGTCAGAGAACTGGCGCGACTGGGCACGACTCAGCGAAGGCTGTTATTTGCTGCGCAGCAATGTCACGAATTGGAGTGCAGAGGATCTCTGGCGAACCTACATGCAACTGACCGAAGCCGAAGCCGCTTTCCGCATTCACAAGAGCGATCTGCAGTTGCGGCCGGTTTGGCACCAGAAGCAGGAACGGGTCGAAGCTCATATCCTGGTTTGCTTCTTGGCTTATGTGCTCTGGAAAACTCTGGCGCAGATGTGCCGGCAAGCGGGCCTTGGCGACGAGCCGCGCAAGGTCTTCCTGGAACTTGCTCAGATCATGCTCGTCGATGTAGCACTGCCGACTCGAAAGGGAATCACTATCCGTAAACGCTGTATCGGCCGGCCCTGCGAGCACCAGGCCATTCTCCTGCAACGCCTCCGCCTCACTCTGCCTTCTGCCATCGAGATCGCCCGGCTGTAGTGAAGACTCTGCTATCCCGCTGTTGAAAACACAGCTATTTATTCACGCAACTGCGGAAGTTGGGCTAACACTCAGAAATTCAGCCGCAGCGCCATCTGAATAATCCGCGGAGACTGCTGCACTCCCGTTGGCCGCCCGAAGTTCGCATCGTTCAGATTCACGTTAATACCGCCAAACGACGTGCGGTTTAACACGTTCGAAATATCAGCTCGATACTCCAGGTTCATCCGTTCACGAATCGTAGTCCGCTTCACGAGCGACACCGATTCCGACAGCACCGGCGGATTCCGCACTTGCGTCAGGTACGGCGATGCGTTGCCGAACTGATAGGCTCCCGGAATGCTGAAGGCCGCGCGATTCAGCCAGCGAGTATCCGGGTTATTGGGATCGAGGGAAGTGCGGTCGATGCCGGTATTGATATCAGCGCCGGTCAAGTTGGCGCGAAGCTGCGGTGTGAACAGAACCCCCGTGCCCAGCGTGTTCACCGGCGAATTGATCGCGATGGGAAGGCCGCAGCGGTACTGCTGCAGCCCTGCAATGGTCCAGCCGCCGGCCACTGCGCGGACGATGCCGGGGGAATTGCTCAGGTATTTGCGCCCGCGCCCGAATGGCAGGTCCCACGTGTAGACCAGGTTAAACGTTTGCGGCACGTCTTGAATCGAAATCGCCTTTTCGATGCCCATGTTGTATTGATCCTGCGGAGCCACGCCGTTTCCCGCGTTGGTGTACGCGCCGTTCATTGAAATATTCTTCTCCCAGGTATAGTCGGCGAGCAGCGTGAACGCGCTATAGCGCTTTTCTAGCTTGACCTGGAGGGCGTTATAGCTGATGGCGCCGCCTCCGTTGTAAGTAGAGACGATGTTCAGGTACTGCGGATAGGGCCGGAGCGCTTGAGCCAGCGTAGCGCTGGCGCCCCCGAAGCCCGGATATGGAGCCGTGAAGCCCAACGCCGCCACAGTTGGATCGTTAATGCTTCTTGAAAGCAGTGGCCCCAGACTCAGATTGCTCGGGTTCACCTGGTTATACGG
>CADDZE010000145.1 GCA_902812465.1 Acidobacteriota bacterium
CCCAGAAGGGCTTCATGGCGGGTTGGCCGTCGCGCTCCATCTGGCCGGTGGCATCGAGAGTGGCCGCGCCCGAGTTGATCAGGTGCAAGATCCCGTTCTCGGCCCGCCCGGTCAGCTTGTAGCCGGTGACACGCTCAACCGACTCGGGGCTCCAGTAAGTGCGCACGTCGGCGAAGATCTGTGGAGTGTTGGTCAGCAGATTGCCGAACAGCATGGTCGCGCCGTTGAGGCTGTCGTTTTCGGTGGCGAACACAAACGGGGCGCGGATTCCGTTCCAGTCGAAGGACGAATTGAGGATGGCCTCCATGAAGTCGCCGTTTGGGAAGTGATCGGTCCACTGGCGCTGGCCCTGGAAGCCTCCGACGATGGCGTTGCGGCCTAACGCTTCCTCGCCGTAGCCCATCTCGGCCAGGCGGGGGTTGCCGATCAGCAGGTCGCGGGCGATCAGCGCCATCTTGACGGACGTGGCCCAATCGGCCTCTTTCTGCTCCCGGCTGCGAGCCATGCCCGGCGCGTTTCGGTCCTCGCCTTCTTTGCAGTTGGCGCGCGTCCAATCGTATGCCTTCGCGTACTCTTCCTCGTCGAAAATGCCCTCGTCGATGCGGCGTGTGAGCTCGCTCATATCCACCGACTCGACGCGCATACCCAGGTATCGCTCGAAGAACGACTGGTCGACTATCGAGCCTGCGATGCCCATTGACACGCCGCCCAACGAAAGGTACGATTTGCCGCGCATGATAGCAACAGCAAGCCCGGCTCGGGCGAAGCGCAGCAGCTTATCCTGCACGTCGGGTGGAACGCTTCCATCGCCCGTGTCCTGCACGTCATGGCCGTATATGCTGAAGGCCGGGAGCCCTTTCTGGGTGTGCCCGGCGAGCACGGCCGCAAGGTAAACAGCGCCGGGGCGCTCGGTGCCGTTGAAGCCCCACACGGCCTTGGGGGTCATCGGTTCCATGTCCATGGTCTCCGAACCGTAGCACCAGCAGGGCGTGACGGTGATCGATACGCCGACGCCCTCACGGCGGAACTTCTCGGCGGCCTGGGCAGCCTCGGCCACCCCTCCGATGCAAGTATCCGCGACCACGCACTCCACCGGTTGGCCGTCCGGGTAGCGCAAGTTGGATCTCAGCAGATCAGCAGTGGCGCGTGCCAGGCCCATCGTCTGCTCTTCAAGCGATTCACGCACTCCGCGCCTGCGGCCGTCTATTGCGGGGCGGATTCCTATGCGCGGCCAGTCGCCAACATATCGCCCGGTCGCCCGCCCGGATGTTCTTGTACCCTGGCTCATAAAACTACACTCCTCCTCGCTGCAGCCCGGTGAATCACCCGGCGTTGCTTTGGCTTTCAATTTCGCGTGACCAAATACTCCCGTGTTTGGTCAGAGATTTTGCGCCTGCCGAGCAAATTCTCTGACCAAACACGACAGGTAGAGCGCTAGCCGGTTACCTGGATTTTCTCTTTGCCGCCGTATGCGTTCCACCACGGCTGCGCACCCTTCGCGAGCACCTGGTTGAGAGCCTCGATGTTCTGCACGCCGCGATCTTCCAGCCAGTCTACGAGCGCGTCGTAGCCTTGCGTGGCGTAGACCGGTATGCCCTCCTGCCAGGTGGCGCGGCCGCACAGAACGCCGGAGAAGGGCGTGCCGGCCTCGGCGGCAAGCTCCAGTGTTTCGCGGAAGACCTCGTCGGAAACACCCGCGCTCAGGTATATGAAAGGCTTCCCGGCCGCGGCCGCAGCCTCTCGGAACAGGCCGAGGGCTTCCTGGTGAGTGTAGGCCGTTTGGCCGCCATACGCTCGCGTGCCCTCCACAAACTTCATGTTCACGGGCACTTCCAGTTTCAATACGTCCACGCCGTAGCGCGGCTTTGAGAACTCCGCGGTGAGAGCTGTTACGTACTTCGGCTTGACCTTCGCGAAGTCGAAGCCTTTCTCGTCGCCAACGTTGTCGTCGTAGGCGAGCGGCTCCAGGAAGAACGGGCGGTCGAGCGCAGCGCACTCGGCACCCACACGTTCGATGAACGCGTGCTTGACCACGTTTATATGCTCCTCATCGAAGGGGTTGTAGTAAAGGAGGATCTTGATCGCGTCGGCACCTGCCTCGACCAGTCGGCGCACGCTCCACTCGGGGAGGAGATCCGGCAGGCGGCCTTTGACGCTGGCATCGTAGCCGGTTTTCTCGTATGCGAGCAGCACGCCGGTGCCGGGAGCTCGCTGCTTGAGGGCATCCAGGCCGTACTCGGGGTCCATCAGAATAGCACTGGCGTGTTTGGTCAGAACACTGGTGACGGCTGTCTTGAACGCGGAGAGGTCTTCGGGCGTGGCCTTGCCGCCTTCTCCCCTGCCCTTGGCTATCGCCTTGCTCAGCGAGCCGCGCTGGTCCATGGCTGCTGCCGCTATCACGCCTTTGTCGTTCGCGCAAGCGTTGATTCCGTCAAACTTCCCTTTGCTTATCGTAGTCATAATGGCCATCCTTTTTGTGTACTAAAATGCCGATTAGCAGCACGGAGCAATATGCCGGCCGCTATTTAACCACACCGATCGTCAAGAGTATGTTAGCGTAGATGCGCTCTTCCCCTGTGGCTATAATCAGCGCCACGTTTTCGTCCCTGGACGCGGCGTAGAAGGCGAAGCGCTCCAGCGGTTCCAGGCTAACTTCGGGTGGGAGAAGTTCGGTGAACTCGGTGAATATGGGAGGCGTTTCGTCGCCTGGTGTCATCACTGCCGCCGCTTCGATCGGGATCGCATCAACGAGCACTCGAAGCGCATCGGTGGTTTTGACCAGGCCAGGGCTCAGGTTGAGGAACACCTGCCGGGCCAGTGGCGCTACACCCGTCGAGAACGGGTAGTTGCCATCGGCAATCAGCACTTTGCTGCCATGCCCCGCCCTACCCAGAGCGTCCAGGATTTCCGGGTGTATCAGTTTACCTTTGAGCATTTCACCTTCTCCTCTCCCGACTGTGAATATTAGTACCCCATAATCTCCACCTGCGCAAGAACGCCTTTGAAGTCATCCATATTGAACTGTCCCGCGCCCACGCTGAGGGCGTTGGCGGTCCCGGCTGCCACTCCATAACGAGCGGCCTCACGCAGGGAGAAGTCGTGCGTCAACCCGTACGCGATCCCAGCCAGCAGGCAATCGCCCGAACCCACCGCGCTCCGGACAGCAAGCCGGGGAGGCCGGGCTTGAAATACCTCCCGGCTGCTCGCGACCAGCACGCCGTCCGCACCCAGGGAGATAGCCGTGATAGATCCCAGGCGCGCCGAGGCTTCAACCACCGCCCTCGTGAGGTCAGGAATGCTCTCCACCGTGCTACCCACCAGTTCAGCGAACTCCCTGGAGTTCGGCTTGATCAGGAACGGTTTGTCCCGCTCCAACCCTTTCTTCAGCGACTCGCCGCTGCTGTCCAGTAACACAGGCACATTCACCGCATTAGCGATCTCTATCAGTTGGGCGTAGAAATCGGCGGGCACGCCCGGCGGCAAGCTCCCCGAGAGGGTGACGGCCGCGCATGAACCCACGAGCGAGCGGAAAAGATCTATCAGTTCGCCTACCTTTTCC
>CADDZE010000146.1 GCA_902812465.1 Acidobacteriota bacterium
CTCCGGTAAAGCTGCTCGGCATCGGCCGCCTTCTTCTGCGTCGTATAAAGCGCAGCCAGATTGTTTAGGCTCTGTGCTAGGGCGGGGTGCTGGGGCCCGAGCGAAGAATCAAGGATGGAAATGGCACGCTGAAGCAAAGGCTCCGCTTCGACGTATTTGCCTTGCCAGCGGCAGGCTTCGGCAACGTCGTTGAGGCTGAACGCCACCCGCGGATGACTTTCCCCCAGCGACTCTGCTGCCTTGACCGCGGCCTGGAAGTGTTCCTCCGCTTCCGCGTAACGGGCGCTCCGCAGCGCCAGGTGGCCAGCCACGGAGTAGCGCTGCCAGAGGTCTTCGTCATCAAGAAACTGGTCGTCGGGAAGCGACTCCTCTTCCGAGGCTGGCTCATCCGGTTCCGGGCTCCCGATGACGGGGTCATCTTCTCGCATAGGCCGTCCAGGCTCAAAACGGTGCCCATTCTAGCGTCGGGCGGTGTCGAACGCCGATTCGGCAATGCGGCCGCCCTTACAGCGTTGCGATCAAGGCAGCCAGCAGTGCCGCGCGCCGCGGCAGCTCGCGTATGATAATGTGCTCGTGCCGCGCATGGGCTCCGTCGCCGACACCGCCGAGGCCATCCAGCGTGGGGATGCCTAAAGCCGCAGTGAAATTGCCGTCGGATCCGCCGCCGGTCGAGGCTTCACTCAGGTCCATACTCATCTGACGCCCGAGTTGCTGAGCTAGCTTGAACAGGGCCACCGCGCGCCGGCGCTCCATGGGCGGGCGGTTGATGCCGCCGCTGATCGTGAGCTTCGCTTCGGGATGAATTGGTTGGAGCCCGCCCATCTTGCGCTCGATCCAGGCAAGGTCAGGGCGGCGTGAAACACGGACATCCACGCTCGCCCAGGCGTGCTCGGGAATCACGTTGGTGCGCGTGCCTCCTCCGATCATCCCGACATTAAGGGTCAGCCCGCGCTCGGGACGCGCGAGTCCTTCTATTCTAACAATCTGGCGCGCCAGTTCCGATACCGCATTGACTCCTGCGGCTGGGTCGACGCCCGCGTGCGCCAGCCGCCCCTTGACTTCGATGCGAAACTCGCCCACGCCCTTGCGTGCCGTCTTCAGCGCGCCCCCGGCTGCCGCCGGTTCGAGAACCAAGACGGCTTGCGCTCGGCGAGCCTCCCTGAAGATCACGCTGCGAAAGGCCCGGCTTGCCAGCTCCTCATCCGGGTTAAGGAAGATCCGTACAGGCCTCTGAGGTTGCGCGCCGGTTGCCCGCAATGCCCTCAAGGCCCATAGGGCGCCGATAATCCCAGACTTCATATCGAGGATGCCTGGCCCGTAGGCGCGCCCTCCGTGAACGCGAAAGGGCATCTCCCGAAGCATTCCCAATTCCCAGACCGTATCGTGGTGGCCGAGCAAGAGCAGGGGTTTCTGCCTCCTGAGACTGGGCCAGAACTCGACCAACACCCCGCAACCCGCCGTCGCGTGCCGGAGAATTCGCACCCGGCCACCGACACCCTGAAACCGCCCGGCAAAGTGGCGCCCCATGCGATCCACGGCCGGCTTCGAGTCCGAGGGCGACTCGATCTCCACGGCAGCCTTCAGATCCGCCAGCATGGAATCCAGATTAAACTGGCAGTACCGCAAAAGAACCTGCGGCAAAACCAAGGGTCGGGACTGCCGGCCTTGAGGGCGCTTCTGCAAGCTGCTGGCAGTGTAACCAGGAGTCTCGATTCAGGCAAGGGAGGTCGCGCCTAAGATCCTCTCGGGCTGGATGGCGGGCACGCCCCAGGCGGAGTTCGCTTCCTCCTTTCTGCCAGCGCCAACCATCAGGACTCTTTCATAGTGCCCGGCCACTAGTTCAAATTGGCCGACTTCCAAGACGGGAAGAAAACCGACCGGCAGGTGCATGTTGACCCTTCCACCGGCGGATTGATACCATGGAACCGCTTAGCGAAACGCACCGCGGAGAGATGCTTGGCTGGACTGACCCGCCGTGAACTCAAGCAGGACGAGCTTCGTACTTCGCTGCAGCAGCTCGAGCAATTTGCCAAGGAGCATTATCGCGAAGTCGTAGTCAGCGCGGTCGCCGTACTGCTCATGGCTGCCGGCGTCCTCGGCTGGCGTACTTACTCGGAGCGCCGCGAAGCGGAGGCGAACGCGGCGCTGGGTGCTGCTTTGAAGACGTTTCGGGCTTCGGTCGGCTCGCCCACTCCTGACCTTCAGGGTACGGCCGCGCCAACGTTTGCCACTGCCAGCGATAAGTACAAGAAGGCCCTACAGCAATTCACCGATATCATGGCACGGTTCCCGCGGCAGCCAGCGGCGGAGATCGCGCGCTACCATGCGGGCATTTGCCAATCTGAGCTAGGGAATCACGACGCAGCTATCAAGACCTTGCAGGAGGCCACCCGGACGCGCGATGCCAACCTCGCTTCCTTGGCCAAGTTCGCGCTGGCTGGCGAGTATCTGAAGGCTGGACGCCAGGCCGACGCGGTGAAAATCTACCAGCAGCTTGCCGATCATCCCACGACGGCCGTTCCACGGGCGACAGCGCTGGTGGCTCTAGCGGATGCGCTCCGTGCTAGGCAGCCTGGCCAAGCACGGCAGCTCTACGAGCGCGTCCAGAAGGAATTCGCCTCGGATACGACGCTGACCACCGCCATGCAGCAGCAGATCGATAGCTTACCTCATTGAGAGCAGACTGGCGGCTCCTTCCTTTGCGTGCTATTCAGCCGCCGTGGTGCTTCCCCGATGCGTGAGGCCCTGGAAACGGACGTGCTGATCGTGGGGGCTGGTCCGGCAGGCCTGAGTTGTGCACTACGGCTAGCGCAGCTCATTCAGGCTGCCCACGAAGACGGCTCCGGCGCTCCTCTCGCTGCTGACGGCATTTACGTGCTCGAGAAAGCAGCTGAGATTGGTGCCCATTGCCTGTCCGGAGCGATACTCGACCCCCGAGCGCTCAGTGAGTTGATTCCCGGCTTCCAGAACGCAGGCGCGCCCCTCGAGTCGCCTGTGACCGGGGATGCAGTCTACTATTTCACCCGTAGCCGCCCCTTCAAGGCTCCCATTAATCCGCCGTTCCTGCGGAATCATGGCAACTACATCGTTTCAATCAACAAACTGGCCAAGTGGCTGGGCGAGCGCGTGGAGCAAGCCGGCGTCAGCCTTTTCCCCGGTTTTGCGGGTATGGAAGTACTCTACGAAGGGCGGCGCGTGGTAGGGGTTCGCACGGATGACAAGGGTCTCGACCGAGCCGGGCGGCCCAAGGCCAATTTCCAGCCGGGCTACGACCTGCGTGCCAAGGTGACGGTGTTCGCCGAAGGCCCGCGAGGCTCTTTGACCAAACAGCTCATCCGTCATCTCGAGCTCGACCGCGGCGCCAATCCGCAAAATTACTGCCTCGGCGTCAAGGAGCTGTGGGAGATACCTCCTGGACGCATGCGCGCTGGACAAGTGGTCCACACGGCTGGCTGGCCGCTGCGGGGCCGGGAGTTCGGG
>CADDZE010000147.1 GCA_902812465.1 Acidobacteriota bacterium
GTCTACGCCTATTACAATAATCACTACGGTGGCTTCGGTCCTGGCTCTATCGCGCTCTTTCGCAGGCTGTGGGAAGCCACCGATGGCCACGCCGCAGGTGCGCCAAACCACTCTTCAAAATAATTGAAGCTGGCCTCAAGGCATGTTAACCTACCAGTAAATATACTTTTCCTGGAGGGGTTATGAAGAAACGCTCATGCTTGATTTTTGCTGTTTTTGTACTCGCCAGCCCATTGTGCTTTGGCGCTGTTCGTGGTCATAAATCCATGTACGCCGCAGGAACACTTGCCACCCTGACGAAAGGCGAGGTCGGGCGCTTACAAACCTCGGCAACAGCTCTAGTTTTCAGTCCTGATAAGGGCGGCAGCGCAGTATCGATTCCTTATAACGAGATAACGGCCATGGACTACGGCGAGCACGTGGGCCGGCGCGTCGGCTCGACCATCGCACTCGGAGTGACCACGCTCGGCGTGATGGCGCTTCCGATGTTGTTGTCGAAAAAGAAGCGGCACTACCTGACGATCTATCTAAACAGCGATCCGAAAGTGGCCGCAATAGAGCGCGAACGCCTGGCAAAGGACCCGAAGGGTGTTGCCAAAGGTGATGTAGCTGCGTTTGAAATCAACAAGCATGACTACGCCGATCTCATTTCTGTTCTTCAGGCCAAAACCGGCGTGGCAGCTCAAATCGAACAGACCGCGCGTTAACGAGCCACGGTACTCTCCCAGCCGTCCATGCTTCTCAGGAACTTTCGATAATACTCATGGTGAGTATCGGATTTTCTCGATTATAATTTCGGGGACATGGCTATCACTGTAGCGACAAGCTCCGCAAAGAGATCCAATACATCAGCCAACCTCGGCTTTGAAGCGCAGCTCTGGCAAACGGCCAACGCACTACGCGGCAGCATGGATGCCGCCGAGTACAAGCACGTGGTGCTCGGGCTCATCTTCCTCAAGTACGTCTCCGACGCCTTCGAGGAGCATCGCGCCAAGCTCGAGTCCGAGCACGATCAGGGCGCCGACCCCGAGGACCCCGACGAGTACCGGGCCGAGAACATCTTCTGGGTGCCGCCCGAGGCTCGCTGGTCCTACCTGCAGAAGAGCGCCCGCCAGCCCACCATCGGCCAGCTCGTCGACGACGCCATGGCGGCCGTGGAGCGGGACAACCCCTCGCTCAAGGGGGTGCTCCCCAAGGACTACGCCCGTCCCGCCCTCGACAAGCAGCGCCTGGGGCAGCTCATCGACCTCGTCTCCAACATCCACCTCGGCGGGGGTGACAACCACGCCCGCGACATCCTGGGGCGGGTCTACGAGTACTTCCTCGGCCAGTTCGCGAGCGCCGAAGGCAAGAAGGGCGGCGAGTTCTACACGCCCCGCTGCATCGTGAAATTGCTGGTCGAGATGCTCGAGCCCTTCCGCGGCCGTGTATACGATCCTTGCTGCGGATCCTCGGGCATGTTCGTGCAGTCTGTCGAGTTCATCGAGGCCCACGCGACGGGCAACGGCAACGGCGGCCGCGCGCGAAGCAAGATCAGCATCTACGGCCAGGAGCTGAACTACACCACCTGGCGGCTCGCCAAGATGAACCTCGCCCTGCGCGGCATCGACGGCAAGATCGAGCAGGGCGACTCGTTCACCAACGACCGCTTCCCCGACCTCAAGGCCGACTACATCCTGGCCAATCCGCCGTTCAACATGAAGCGCTGGGGCGGGGAGCAGCTGCGGGAGGACCGCCGCTGGAGGTTCGGCGTGCCGCCCGCCGGCAACGCGAACTTCGCCTGGGTCCAGCACATGATCCACCACTTGACGGCCGCGGGGTTCGCCGGCTTCGTCCTCGCCAACGGCTCCATGTCCTTCAACCAGTCCGGCGAGGGCGAGATCCGCAAGAACATCGTCGAAGCCGACTCTGGGACCGCGCGGCCGGGTTGCCGGGCAGTGCCTGTAGGGGGGACCAATGGCCGCTGACAAACCACACTACCACGGCTATCGGCAGCGCCTCCGCGACCGGTTCGTGAAGTCCGGCCTCGCAGGTCCCGCGGACCACGAGGTGGTGGAGCTGCTCCTCACCCTCGCGATCCCGCGCTCCGACGTCAAGGAACCGGCCAAGGCGCTCATCGCCCGCTTCGGAAACCTCCGGGGCATCCTCGATGCTTCGTTGGAGGACCTCCGTGCGGTACCCGGGATCGGGAGCGTGACCCCGGTGGCCCTCCACATCATCAAGGCAGCGGGGACGCTCTACCTCCAGCAGAGCAGCGAGGGTCAGGACTCGCTCGCGGATCCCGGCCGGCTCGCGTCGATCTGGCAGATGCGCATCGGCTCGCTGCCCAACGAGACCTTCGAGGTGGCCTACCTCGATTCCGCCTACCGCGTCCTGCGAGACGGCATCGAGCGACTTGAAGAGGGCACCATCGACCGGGCAGCCGTCTATCCGCGCCGGGTCATCGAGGCTGCGCTCCGGCGGGGGGCCTTCGGCGTCGTCCTCGCCCACAACCACCCGAACGGCGCGGTTGCACCGAGCGAGCATGACAAGCTCCTGACCCGCGCCATCGTGCTCGCAGCGGAAACCGTGGGCGTGCGGGTCATTGGCCATCTCATCGTCTCGGCCGACGCGTCCTTCAGCTTCCGGGAGGCCGGGCTCCTATGACGGTCGCGCCCGGGATCCTCAAGCACTACCCGAGGCTGAACGACGTTCAGCGGGAGATCATCGGGCATCTCGACGGGCCCTTGCTCGTCATCGCCGGCCCGGGCTCGGGCAAGACGTACAGCATCGTCCTGCGCGCGTTGAACCTGCTGCTGCTCGGCAAGGCCCAGCCGCGCCAGATCGCCCTGTGCACCTTCACCGAGAAGGCAGCGCTCGAGATGCGGGACCGGCTTGCGGCCGCTGCCCGAACCGTCGGATACGAAGGCGACCTCTCCGAGCTGACCGTCTCGACGATCCACGGCTTCTGCTACCGCATCCTGACCCAGCACCGGCACCGCACGGACCTGGGCCACAACTATGACACGCTCGAAGAACTGACCCAGCTGCTCTTCATCTTCGACCACTTCGCCGAGATCATCGGGCCTGCCGAGAACGGCCTGTTCCTCGGGCGCTGGGCGACCCGCTGGACCGCCATCGAAGGGGCCCGCGGGTACTTCGACAAGATCACCGAGGAGCTGATCGAACCTGAACGCCTCCGGGTCGCGGCCGACCCGTTCATCCGAGCCATCGGCGAGGCCTACCTCCGCTATGAGCGCGCGCTCGTCGAGGCGAATCGGACCGACTTCGCCCATCTCTGTTGGCGGCGGTGTAAAAGAACAGCACTTTTGGCGGTTTGACGGGTAGCAGGCCCATCGGCGAGGACGCGGTAAAAAACTCTATAGGAGTTTCTAAATGCGTTGAAAATTTTTCGGTGCATTC
>CADDZE010000148.1 GCA_902812465.1 Acidobacteriota bacterium
GCAGGAATTGGGAGCTTGGCTCGTCGAACTAGCACTCATCGGCCATCGCGACCACGCGCCGTACAGTTATTATGGCGACGGCGCGAAGCCGGACCCGCTGTTTGAGACGGCCACCCGCTGGGGCCTCAACGTTGAAGCGATCAAAGCGGCCGTGAGCGAGCAATCGAAGCGTACCAGGACCAAGCAGAAGCGCGGTGAAAGACCCGCGACAGAATGAATGCGTTCGGGCAGAGTGGCACCGTCGCTCTGCCCTCCACTTTTGCCGGGCAAGAGGAGGATACCGCGATGACCATACTTCGAAGATCGATCAAGCGCGAATTGCCCGAACGTATCGCCCAGCGCCAGATGGTGGTTGATCTCCATCCCGGCTTTCTCCGGTTGCGAGAGAAACATTCGCGGACTGGCTGGATATCTCTTGGGAGAGCATTTACTGGAAGGTCGCAGAAATTCAGGCGCGAAAGGAATATGGGGTGCGGCAGGCATCGCTGGCGCAAGCGTGTGCCGTTATGATCAGCATCTATCAGGCCCTTTTTCCAAACCGTTGAGCTTATCTCGATGGCCGCAAGTGCAATTATCCTGGGTGTGGCGCTTTGCGTATGCTTGATCCTCAGCTTCGCTGATGAGCCGCGCGAGTGATGCACTCCATTCATCCTTGGATCATTCGTGCCGCAGCGCGACCATCGGGTCAACGTTCGCCGCCCGTCGCGCGGGAATGTAGCAAGCGAGCAGCGCGACACCTAGCAAGCCCAGCCCTGCAGCGGTGAAAGTCAGCGGGTCGGCCGGAGTGACGCCGAAGAGCATGCCCGACAGGAAGCGCGTCAGTGCGAGTGCGCCAGCGGCTCCGACTGCCACACCGATGAGCGCTAATTGGAAACCCTCGCCGAGTACCATGCGGAGCACGTCGCCCCGGCGCGCCCCCAGCGCCATCCGGATGCCGATTTCGTGTGTGCGCTGCCGGGCCGCATACGAGACCACACCGTAAATGCCAGTGCACGACAGGACGACGGAAAGCCCGGCGAAAATGTCGAGTAGGATCATCAAGAAGCGCCGGGACGCCAGCGAATCAGAGAGAATGCTATCCATCGTCTCCGCGTCGTACATAACCGCCCGGCTGTTGATCTGGTGAACCGCTTCGCGGATCGCTCCTATCGCGGCCGCGGGCGGCCCCGCACTGCGGAGCAGAATGGCTGCATCGCCCCGAAACGTTGAGATGAGATTATCAGGAAGCTGCGGAAGCGCCAGGTAGCACTGCGGCCCGAGAGATGAGTCCGAGTCGAGACCCGACTGTCGCACGTGTCCCACCACGCCGATGATTTCCGCCGTCATATTCAGGATATCGAAGTTGATGCGCTTGCCGATGGGATCCTGACCATGAAAATAGATCTGTGCGAAGCGGCTGTCGATGACTGTAACGAGCGGACTATGCTTGCTATCGGCGGATGTGAAAAACCTGCCGCGCTTGAGCGGGATTCGCATTACGTCCAAATAGCCCGGCTGAACAAGATAAAATTGTGCCCAGTTCATCTTCGCTTGGGCAGGAGGCTTTGGCCGGCCGGCGAGCCAGAACGGCACCTCGGAATAGTTGCGTAGGGGCCGGGAGCCGGCTGACAAGGCCACAGCTTGAACGCCAGGTACCGCCGCGAGTCGGCTCTGAATGCGATGCAACGTCGCCCGGATGGCATCGGGGCTCTCATTTCCGAGCGGAAAGGATATGTGAAACGACAGGACGTGGTGGGGGTCGAAGCCGGGATCGACATTCCAGAGGCTCGCGAGGCTGCGAATCATCAGGCCCGCGCCGGCCAGCAGAATGAATGTCAGCGCGACTTCCCCCACCGAGAAAACGGATTGGAGCCGGTGGCGAGCGTGGCCCGAACCGCGCCCTCCTTCCTTAAGCGTTTCCTGGACATCTCTGTCAGAAGCCTTAAGCGCCGGTGCCAAGCCGAACAGAATTCCTGCAAATACCGAGACGGCAAGTGTGAACAGCAGAACATGGGTGCCCAGGTGGACTTCCTGTGCCCGAGGCAGCGTCTCCGGCAACAGCTTGAGCGTTGCTCCGAGTCCCCAGGATGCCGTCATCAACCCGATCGCGCCCCCCGCGAGAGCGAGCAAAATGCTTTCAGTCATGAGCTGGCGAACCACGCGGCTGCGCGCCGCTCCCAGGGCCGTGCGAATGGCAAATTCTCGCGCCCGGCCGGTCGAGCGAACCAGCAACAGGTTGGCTACATTGACGCAGGCAATGAGAAGAACAAATCCGACCGCCGCCAGTAGCACGAGCAGATACGCCTGCACATTCCCCACAACATCTTGTTTGAGAGGGACCAGCGTTATGCCCGTGCCCTTGTCGACCTCCGGATACTGTTCGGCCAAGTGACGTGCGAGCACTCCCATGTCGGCCCTGGCCTGAGCGAGCGTGATTCCGGGCTTCAACCGCCCGACAGCGCCCATCCCCATGCTGGTTCGGCGGTCGCGAAATTGCGGATCGTCGCATTGGCCGATCGGAACGTAAAGATCGCTGCGATGGAAATTGCCACCGATGTAGTAGAAACTGGATGGAATCACACCGACAACTGTGTATCCGATGCCATTGAGTGTGAGTTGCCTGCCCAAGACCTGTGGTGAAGAACCAAATTTGCGTGCCCACAGACCGCTGCTGATCAGGGCAACAGGTGCCGCGCCCAGTCGGTCGTCTTCCGGGACAAACAGACGGCCAATGACCGGCTTCACGCCGAGCGTTGAAAAGAAGTCGGCGGAAACCATCTCGGCCGGCACACGCTCGGGCTCGCCCGTTCCGGTCAGATCGTAGTCGTAGGGGCGGTACGCTGCAAGTGATGAAAACGAACGATTATGGCGGACCCAGTCGAGGAAGTTGGGGTAGGAAATGGCCCCGTGCGAGGACTCGGCCGTTCGCGAATAAAGCGCGACCAGTCGCCCTGGCTTGATGTAGGGCAACGGGTTAAGCAGAACTCCATTAACGATCGAGAAGATCGCGGTGTTCGCCCCGATGCCAAGGGCCAGCGTGATAATGGCGACGGCTGTGAAGCCCGGATTCCGGCGAAGTTGGCGGAGCCCGTAGTGCAAATCCTGGATCAGAGTCTCAATCAACCGCGCGGCACCCACGTCTCGGCACTTCTCTTTCACCTGGTCAAGCCCTCCAAATTCCAGCCGCGCACGTCGTCGCGCTTCCTCCGGCGACATGCCGGACGCAATGTAATCGGCGATCTGCTGCTCCAAATGAAATCGGAGCTCCGCATCAAGTTGTTTTTCGGTTCGCGTTCTCCGAAATAGTCGTTGATACCAGCGCATAATCCACCTACCGCTCCGCTTTCTGGACTACTCTGCCGTTTGCAGGATCAACGCG
>CADDZE010000149.1 GCA_902812465.1 Acidobacteriota bacterium
CACCTGACCCATTTAGCCTCATGTTGAGCACGGCTTGTTCTGGAGGCGAGTGCACGAATTACTTCGACTTTAACGGGGCGACCGTCGGGGACGCATTGGCTACCCAGCAAGGCCCGCCACCACCGTCCAAGCAGGTAACGCGATCGTTCAGCGGCACCTTCCCCTGTGCCGCCAACCCCCAGCAAGTAACCCAAACCCTCGCGTCTAACTTTGCAAGGTTCGCTGACTGGTCGGCGGGCCCTTTGCAGGTTACATTCTTGCAGGCCCAGCCGCTGAGCAGAGGCCAAATCATTCTCATTGACGGCCCAATCGGATATGGATTACCGCTCAACAGTTCCGCTGTGAGGGTGTCCTCGGTTTTGCCCACAAGCTTCTCGTTTACAACCGTGTCAGGTGCACATCCGTTCGATCAAGGAACGGTGACGTTCAGTGCTTCATCAGTTTCGCCTGGAAACCTAACATTCACGGTTTCAGTGAATGCCAGTTTCAGCGGTCGGATACCGGAGCTCGTGTTCAATTATCTCGGTGGGAAGCAGCTCGAGGCGTCGATTTGGAATCATCTGATATACGGAATCCAGAATGTGGGTTGCCATCAGTAGGCTCAACACCTACCTGAGCTATCTCCTCAGGTTAACGGTCACGGCCAACATCCTGCTTCTGTTCGCCCGATTGCCTTCCATGAAGCAGGAGGCGTCGCGGGGCCTGTATGCGTGGTTAATCTACTCGTCTGTCGGCGTGGTGTTCCTTGCAGCGTTCAGCATTTTCACGAAGGCGGACGCCTCACGTCGAACAGGAAAGATAACCGACGTCCTTTTCGCAGTTGTGGCGCTGGCCCTACTCGTCTTTCTATCGATATCCTCGGTCCCCGCCCTGTAAAATGGCGCGCTACTGGGACGCCGACTGGCAAGGGACAATGCGGCTGCTGTCCAACCCCGACCGAACCTTCTACCACAGCGCCGGGTACGCGCCTTACGGGGAAATCTACGCCGCGAGCGCGAACCCCTTCGTGCCGGACTTTGCCGGCTTGCTGGGGGACACCGCGAACGAGGTCTATGACGCAGCGTTCCGCCGCTATAACCCCACGCAAGGGCGCTGGCTCTCGCCTGACCCAGCCGGCCTCGCCGCCGCCGATCCCACCAACCCCCGCTCCTGGAACCGCTACGCCTACGCCCTGAATAATCCTACGACGCTGACGGATCCGAAGGGACTGGATGTTCATGTACGGGCCTGTCTCAGCCAAGTGGCGGGGAGCGGCTTGGCTGGCTGTATGGGTGTGTACGAGGGTGGTGGCGGATACTCGATCGACAGCGGCGGCACGGTTCCCCTCGGTTTGTTGGGGGATGGTGGGGTTGGAGGCCCGAACCTTGGGGGCGGCGAGTCGGCTGTTCAGTGTCCCGGCAATCTCTGTTCGGGATTTGGAATGGATCCGTACACCGGCCAGACGGCGTTCCTCCAGTTCATGGCCGGTGCAGGCGGAGCGACAGGCTACCTCAGTGGGTACGACATTGCCCTGGGATTGAACGAGGTAAACGGAACCTTCCCGACGAACGCTGCATATCACACCTATCAGCTGAGCAACTTCCTTGACGCGATCAATTCGCAGTTGGCGGCGGTGATCGATGCCTTAGAGGCCAAAGGCGCATCGTCGGAACAGATCAAGGCCTTCGAAAACTATGTTTCCACGAAATTCGCGTCGCTCTACATCGAAGGCGGCAACGTTCACTTTCCGTCCTTTGACCCCGAGGGTAGCTATTCCTTCAACTCCTTCAAGTTGGGGTGCCCCAATGCAAGGTGCGATTTAGGTGCTTTGGGTACCCTCGACTTCAGCCACCCTAACCCAACCCCAACCTTCCATCTCGACACGGCAGACCCATATACCGATGTGTTTGGCGCGCTGGTTCACTTTGGCGTGGATGTTATCCTGGGCAACGTGGCCTACACCGTTATTCCTCGCCATTGATCGGAAATCCGAGGTCCCGACCGGGGGAGAGTCACCGCTTTGGCGACTCGACGTACGGGCGCTGGGCTATACACCCTGGCACGTCCGCGAGAACGAAATCCAAGCGAGCTTCAGCATCGGTCAACTCAACTTTTTGTCGCAGAACCGACTCGTCATCACCTTCATCTCCCGCACCGCTCCAGGGGCACTTCTGCGCCGCAACCGGCCCGACCTTTCCAATCTTCAGCTAAACGCTCTCTTCGTTAACTCACAAACGGGCGAAATACGAACCAAGCTCGAGTGGCCGATAACCTCCGAAAGGGCAAGAGTTACGGCAGTACCTGGGGGAAGGTTCCTTTTAATCAGGCCGGATACGCTGACTCTCTACTCATCCGAGGTGCAGCCCCTGAAGGAGGTCGCGCTTCCTGTCGGCCGGGAAGGGCTAGCGACCTGGTGGGACGCAAAGCCATCCCCCGGGGGCGGCTACCTACTGATCTGGTACGACACCCTCGACGGCCGTGACCGAAGATTTGAGCTTGTCAACGTTCAGACCATGGAGGTCGCTCGGTCGTGGACAGATCCAGGTTCCGGCGGTATGCATGTGTTCGCTCCGCTCGACGACGGGAACGTACTCGCCATTAATGGGCGAGGCGGTGGACTTGTCATCGGACTGCCGGATAGCGCTTGGCGGCCAGTCCGCATCGACTGGGATCCTGGCTGCAGGCCCGCTCTTTACTATCGTCCGGTAAACAATCAGACAATTCTTGGAATCGGGTCCGTGGCACTGGATACGTGTTGCTTTAGCATCGGCTTACGGACTGGGCAACTCCTTCTGGCGCAAGAGCTTGCTCACGACGAGTTTGTCGGGTCCGTCAGCGTGTCCACGGGTGGCCAGAGGTTCGCTATAGTGATTGACAAGGTTCACGGCGCGAGTCGACTGCTGGATATCGGCGGGCACGCCGACGTAGAACGCATCATGGTCTACGACCTTTCGAGCCGCCGATGGGTATTCACCCTTCGCGGGAAGAATCGGGGCATAAGGTCCATATCGGAGCTCGCTCTCTCGCCCGATAGCTCGCAACTCGCACTGATCAATCAGGACGGAATGCTTGAGGTTTACCGTCTTCCCGAGACGCGGGGTAGCGCCACCCAGTGACCGCCGTCTACGCGTACGACGCGAATCGGCGCAATACCACCTGACGTACGGGTATGATCCGTATGGGAACATGAGCTGCCAGGCGGCGCGGCTTGATTTCTGACGGGGTATTCACCTATAGCTATGACGGGGAAGGACGGCTATCGAGCATCGGCAGCTCGGCAAGCACCAGCTTCACCTATAATGGGCTGGGGCAGCAGGCGGTGGAGAATGCCAACGGCACGAAGGAGGACTACCTGTTCGACCCCG
>CADDZE010000150.1 GCA_902812465.1 Acidobacteriota bacterium
GTGGTGGAGGGTTGGCCAGGCGCACCGACCATCAGCGCTGACAAGGCCGAAGAATACTATGGGGTGCGTTTCGCCGGCCAAGCCTTGATGCTTGATCCCACCTACGTGCCCGCCCAGGTAGTGTTGCTCAGCCTGATACTCGACAAAACGCAGTCGAGAGCGGGCCTGGACCAGACGTTGGAACGTGCAGCCCCACAAGTTCATAACCTCGTCGGCACAGTGCAATCCGCCCTCGTGAACGCTGTGCTGGAACGTGCTTTGCAAGAGCATCGTGTTCCGGTGATTCTCGGTGCGGTGCGCGACCTGGGTGAACGCAAGGAGGTTCGCGCCTTGCGGCCACTGAGCCGTGGTCAACCTCCGCTGGTACGGGCGCTGTACTATCCAGATCGCCGCGTCCAGATGGCGGCGGTGGAAGCACTGTTGCAAATCCCCGATGCGGCGTCCAGTCTGGCAACAACACGCGTCGTCGAAGTGCTCCGCCGCGCCGTCGCTGCGGTCTCCTCTCCCTCGGGAGGGGTAGGAGGAGATAAAGGAGACGGACAGAAGCTCAAGGTGTTGATCGGCTACTTCAATGAAGACATCCGCAACCGCGTTGCCGCTGCCGTCACCGCGGCCGGCTACGATGTCGTTGCTGTAGCCAGCGGCCGCGAGATCATGCAGCGCCTCGGTCAAGCATCAGACATAGCTTTGCTGCTTTTCGAGGCGGAACTGCCTAATCCCGGCTTGGCCCCGCTGTTGGGGCAGCTCCGCGCTGATCGCTTCGCCAGCCACTTGCCCATTCTCCTCACCGCCGCACCGCCCCAGGGAGACGCATTGGGCCGGCTCCCAGACGACCCGAACCAGCGTGCTCTCTTGCTCGGCGAGGCCGCCCGTAACGCAGAGAAACTAGGCCGCTCTCTAGCACGCTATCCGAACATCACGGTGGTTCCTGCGGCGTTCGCCCTTGATGCCAAGGTGCTTAAGCCGTTCCTCCAGGCGCGCCTGGAAGATCCCGCCCATCCAGCCCTCTCGGCCAAAGAAATGAAAGACTATGCCGAGCGCTCTATAGAATATTTGGCCCGCTTGGCGCGCGGCGAAATCCCCGGTTTTGATGTAGGGCTGGCTGGATCGACCGTTCTGGAAGCGCTGCGGACGCCGAGCAAACTAACGCCCAAAGGCCAGGGCTTTGCCATCGAGGTCGCCGCTCGGCTCCGACAGGAGGAGGCGCAGATCGTGTTGGCCCAGGTGCTGACCGACGGCAAGCGCACAACAGCTGTGCGCATCGCTGCGGCCAACGCCCTGATAAGCAACATTCAGCAATTCAGCCCGCGGCTCTCGCGCGAGCAAGTCCGCGTCCTCGTCGAGATGTATGCCGATCCCAAACTCGAGGAAGTGCTAAAAAACCATGTCGCGCTCGTGCTCGGCAGCTTACGACCGAGCATACGGCAGAGCAGCGATTTGTTGCTGCAATACCAGCCGACGCCGGCAACGCCGCCGCCCAACAAATAGAGAAGCCTCCTTGGCTACGGGAGTTTTTATAAGTGTTCCCGTTCCCTTTCGGGTCGCGGCTAACCGAAGGGTGCTATTCCTTTTTGGGGACGCCTAGCAAACTTCGGTGGTTTGTAGATATTCGAGGATCTGATCAAGCGTCATCCACTGGACACCGGGGAAGAGGTCCATCTGCACAGCCAAGGCAGCGAGGATCTGTTCCTCGGTGACCAGGCCCATGGCGCGAGCCACCTGACCGAATTTCTGCCGCCGTCCGCTCCGCCGCAGTGTCTCCAGGACGCGGTCGCGGTCGATACGATTGAGGACTTTCAAGCGAAGCAAAATGTCGCCCAGTTTCTGTTCCGCGCTCATCGGTTGCGCCCTCCAGCGACGACGGAGGGGCGTCGCCGCGGCTCAGCACAACTATAGCTCACGATAACGTCGTCATAGGTTGGCGAATTGGGCGTTGAGGTTCTGAAGACGCAAAATACCCGCTTCTAGGTTTTTCTGGGCGGCAAGCATATGATCCAGGGCTTCCGCAAAACGGTCCACGCAGGCATTCAATTCGCTGTAGGAGGCATCCGGATAGAGCAGACAGCTGGACAACTCCTTGATGGCCGTTTCCATCTCGTCGCTGAGCACTTTCTGGAAATTTCGGACGAGTGTCTCCGCAGCTTCGGACCCGGTATACAGGGCGGTCAACAGGTTGGAATGAAGATTGGGATCGACCATTTTGTCCTCGGCCGTGACAGTTCGGCCCCCTCTGGCCGGGACGGGCTCCGGCGCCGCGGGGCGATCGCCCGACAAGAGCATCTGGGCATGCGCCCGCCCTTCTAACGCCTTTTCCCAGTGAGGCCGTAGCTTTAGCGCCTCATCGTAGTTTTGGATGGCTTGGCGATACTGCTGCTTCTCGACATAAAGGTTGGCCAGGTTCAAGTAGGCGTCGGCCATGCGCGGATTGAGTCGGAGGGCTTCGCGGTAGGCCTGAATGGCCATATCGAACTGACCTTTGCGGCGATAGACCAAACCGAGATTGTAATAGCCTTCGACGCGCTGCGGATCGAGCTGAATGCCACGGCGGAGGGCGGCGATAGCCTCATCGTATTCTTGCAGGAGATTGAGGACGGCCCCTAAGTTGATATAGGCACCGGCGCGAAGCGGATCGAGACGGGTCACTTCACGGAAATGATGAGCGGCGCTGGTCAGTTCGCGGAGTTGGAAATAGACTGTGGCCAGGCCCATGTGAATGTCGGGAGCATCGGAGCGCAGCCCCAAGGCCATGAGATAGGCTTGTTTGGCTTTCTCCCAATCCCGGTTCTCGATAGCTTGCTTGGCCTTGAGACAGAGGCGTTCGACTTTCCCCGGTTCCATGATCTGCCGCTCCCCATCAAGGTACCCCGAGGTACTGGGCGCACGAACACAGCGAGCCATTCTCCAATTATAAACCGAAGTAATCATATCGAACAACGGCAGTTGCTGCGCTCCGAGGGCGAGCGGGGGTGTGAACCCCGCCGGTTATGCATGGCGAGCGGGGGGGTGTGAACCCCCCGGTTGTGCCACCGGGGGGTTCACACCCCCCGCTCGCCTCAAACGAGTGGCAGATTAGGCGGCAAGCGGCCGTTTTACATCCTTTGGCTCTCCGCCAAGTTGTCGATAGACGCGCAGGGTGTCGGCGGCGCACTGCTCCCAGGTGAATGTCCGCACGGCTTCGACGGCACCACGCCGTAAGGCTTGCCACCAGTCCTCGTCTTCAACGACGCGTTGCATGGCCTGACGCCAGCCTTCGAGGTCCAATGGTTCGATCAGGTGCGCCTTTTGTCCCACGGTTTCGACCAGGGCGCCGG
>CADDZE010000151.1 GCA_902812465.1 Acidobacteriota bacterium
GACGGGATTTGATCATCGATCCGGTGCTGCTCTACTCGACGTACCTGGGGGGGAGCGGTGGGGACGTGGCGTATGGCCTTGCCGTCGACAGTTCCGGCAATACCTACGTCGCGGGAACCACAGGCTCAGCCAACTTCCCGCTTAAAGCCGCGGCTCAGGCCTCCTACGGCGGGCAGGGGGATGCGTTCGTCTCAAAGCTGAATGCCACAGGGTCCGGTTTGATTTACTCTACCTATATCGGTGGCGACGGATTCGATTCAGCGACAGCGATTGCCGTGGACTCAGCCGGTGCTGCCTACATAGCCGGAAACACGAGTTCAGCGCATTTTCCCGTCACGGCAACCGCTTTCCAAGGATCATACCACGGTGGGACCGATGGGTTCGTCGTGAAGCTCGATCCTACGGGTTCAACGCTGGTGTACGCCTCATACCTAGGTGGCAGTGCGGCTGACTTCATCCAGTCGATTGCGGTGGACGCTGCCGGCAACGCCTACGTGACCGGGTCCACCCAATCGTTCGACTTTCCCACCCACAATCCCTTTCAGGTGGGAAACGATAGCTGCTCCACGGTCAATGGAGTGACTACCTGCCTGGCCGACGCCTTCGTGACCGAAATTAACGCCGGCGGCACCGCTCTGGTCTTTTCTACTTACTTTGGCGGAAAAGATGCCGATTCGGCCCAGGCCATCGCGCTGGACGCACAGGGTAATATCTATATCGCCGGGTACACCTTTTCCTCCAACTTTCCGCTTCAAAACGCCTTGCAGAGTGCGCTGAACGGTACTGCGGACGCCTTCGTGTCAGAATTCGCTCCGGGAGGCTCGCGGCTGCTCTTTTCCACCTTTTTGGGCGGCGGCGGAGCGGACAAGGCCTTGGGCCTGGCGCTAGACGGCTCGGCGAGCATCTACGTGACCGGTCAAACGCAATCGTCTGATTTTCCAACCACCGCCAACGCCTTTCAGACGTCATACGCTGGCAACGGGGACGCCTTTGTAACCAAGTTGAGTTCTGGGGGAGCTGGTCTCGTCTATTCTACGCTGTTGGGTGGGAGTTCGTTGGACCAGGGCAATGCCATCGCCGTGGATTCGGCGGGCCGGGCGGTGGCCGTAGGGCTCACCCAATCGAGCGACTTTCCCCTCTTTAACCCTATACAGCAGATTCTCGGGATTTCGGGCGCGCAAAACTGCGGCCTCGGTATCTGCCCGGACGCTTTCGTTGTTCTTTTAAACCCATCGGGTATTCCGGTCTATTCCACTTACTTGGGTGGAACCGGGGCGGACGCCGCCAACGCGGTGGCGATCGACAGCCGCGGCATTCCCCATATAGCCGGCAGTACCGCGTCCGCAAACTTTCCGGTGATTAGCGGGGCTATGCAAGGAGCTTATGCCGGTGTGGGCACCTCGGGTAACGCCTTTGTCGCCCAGGTAAGCCCGGTTGACGCCCCAGGCGTGGCTCTTAGCCCCCAGCAGGTGAACTTCGGCAACCAGGCTCTAAACGTCACGAGCAATGCGCAGCCGGTGACGCTCACCAACGAGGGCAGCAGTCCGCTGGAGATTGCGAGCATTGAAGCAGGCGGCGACTTCGCCCAGACGAATAACTGCGGCACGGCGGTTCCCGCTGGAGGCGGAACTTGCACCATTAATATTACCTTTACTCCCACCACCGCGGGCCCTCGCACCGACGTCGTGACCATTACTGACAGTGCGGCGGGCAGCCCCCACCAGATTACCGTGACCGGCAACGGCGTCACGGGCGGCGGGGGCACGCTCACCTTGAGTCCCTCAAAGCTCATTTTCTCGACACAAGCGGTCAACTCGACGAGCTCTGCCCAGGTGGTTCGCCTGGTCAATACCAGCCAGGTGGCAATTACCCTCACCGCCATCAGCGTGACGGGCGATTTCGCCCAGACAAACACATGCGGTGTCCTCCCCAGTGTCCTCAACCCAGGTGCCACTTGCGCGGTGAGCATCACTTTCACACCCACCGTGAGTGGCTCGCGGACCGGCACGCTGAGCGTTACGGATAATGCTGCGGGCAGCCCTCAGATAGCTACCCTGTCGGGAACCGGCGGGGGCCTGTTCACGCTCTCGTCGCCCAACCTCTCCAACGTGATTCTGGTGGGCACCACGTCGACCACCTTTACCGTCCTGGCATCGGCGGGCCCGAGCTTCACCTCGAGCATCAGCCTGTCTTGCAGTTCTGGGGCGACCTGTTCGTTCAATCCCACCTCGGTCACGCCGGGTGGGAGCAGCACCTTGACGGTGAGTGGTTTGTCGGCGAGCACTTCCAATCCCCTGAATGTGGTCGTGACAGGGACAGCTGGCAACAACAAGGCCAGCCTTTCGCTGATGATCTTCCTGCAAGATTTTTCAGTTTCGGCCGCCCCGCCCCTGGCTACGGTCAGTGCGGGTCAATCGGCCACCTACACGGTGACGATCACGCCGATACACGGCTTTAACCAGGTGGTCTTGCTGGGCTGCGGTAACCTGCCGAGGGGTGCGACATGTTCCTGGTCGCCGCCGGGCTTGACGCTAGACGGGTTGACTCCGGCGACCTCGACACTCACCGTCGCCACGGCGCATCAGCAGTACTCGACGCGAGCGCTGCGCCGCCCCGGGCCTCCCGGTTCAACGCCAGGGCTGCTTCCCTGGCCGATGATTGGGCTGGCCGCTCTGCTGGCTGTGGCTTTCAGAGTGCGCTGGACCGTCTCTGGCAAAGTGAGGTGGAGTGTAGCCGCCTTCGGGATCATCTTGCTGCTTTTGAGCGGCATGAGTTGTGGATATCAGTATGGTGTAGCCAACATTGGGCAGGGACTGATCTCCGGAACTCCGACTGGCAACTATACGATTACCATAACGGGCGAGCTGGGGAGCAACAGTAACGTAACGCGAAGCACGACCGTGAACCTCTCGGTCGGGCCAGGGTAAGAGAGGGACCGTCGGTCAGGTTAGGGCGCGTGAATAAGCTCCGTTTGTGGGCGCTGCCGGGTATGGAGGCTCGTCCTCTGCGAGGCTGAGTTAGCTTATGCGCAAATTGAAGCCATTATGGATCCTCTTGACTATGGTCTTGGTGCTGGCCTCAATGGGCGGAAACCGCCCAAGGACCAGCCGAGGGCTTGAGCTGCGGGGGCAGACAAGGCCCAGCCCTCGCTCGGTCTATGGCCACTGGCCTCTGAGCTTTGAGCCGAATGTGGGGCAGACGGACGGGCGGGTACAATTTCTGGCGCGAGGGGCGGGGTACACGG
>CADDZE010000152.1 GCA_902812465.1 Acidobacteriota bacterium
CCACCCACCCCGAAGTGCGCGAGAAGATTCGCACCGAGGCGGATTACTTTGAGAGGAATGCGGAACGGATTCGCTATCCCCAGTTTCGCCGGCAGCATCTGTTTGTCGGCTCGGGTGTTATTGAGGCCGGCTGCAAATGATTTCGCTACTCTGAATCGGCCCACTTTGATACTCGGATTTGGCCCCCCTGTTCAAAACGTAAACCCGGATATTCTGTTTCCGACCCGGACGGGTCGGGAACGGAGGCCGGTTGAACAGGAGGCAGAAAGTGGAATTGTTCGAGCAGATCCGGCGCGAGTATGAGCACGGCGCCGGAACCATAAAGGGTGTGGCGCGGAAGTTCGGAGTGCACCGGCGGATGGTACGCGACGCGATTGCCAATGCCGTGCCGCCAGCGCGCAAGGCGGCGCCTCGGGAAAAGCCGAAACTGGGACCGGCGACGACGTTCATCGAGGAGATTCTGCAAGCCGACCGGAAAGCGCCGCGGAAGCAGCGCCACACGGCCCACCGGATCTGGGCGCGGTTACGGCGGGAGTTGCCGGACGTGGTGGTGGCGGAGTCGACTGTGCGCCAGTTCGTCCACAAGCGGAAGCGGGAGCTCGGACTGACGGGCGGCGGCGAGACGTTCATCCCACAGAGTTATCGGTGGGGGCAGGAGGCTCAGGTGGATTGGTATGAGGCCTGGGCTGAGTTGGGCGGTGAGCGGCAAAAGCTTTTCGTCTTCTGCATGCGATCGATGGCCAGCGGGGGCGCGTTCCACCGGGTGTACCCGCACGCCAGCCAGCAAGCGTTTCTGGAGGCTCACGAACTGGCCTTCCAGTATTTTGGTGGGGTCTTCGCCGTCCTGCGATTCGACAATCTGAAGAGTGCGGTGCAGAAGATTCTGCGCGGTCATCAGCGAGAAGAGACGCACCGATTCATCGCCTTCCGTTCGCATTGCGGATTCCAGAGCGAGTTCTGCACGCCCGGGCGCGGCAATGAGAAGGGCGGCGTGGAAGAGGAGGGCGGGCATTTCCGCCGGAACTACCTGGTGCCGTTGCCGGTGGCCGGCGACCTGGAGCATCTCAACGAGTTGCTACTGGCGTCGTGCAAGGAGGATGAGAGCCGGACGATCGCCGGGCGAGAGCGGGCGATCGGTGCGGGGCTGGCGATCGAGCGCGAGCACCTGCGGCCGCTGCCGGCGGAGGGGTTCGACCTGGCGGCGGTCTCGTTTCCGAAGGTGAACGGAAGCGGCTGCGTGCCGGTGCTGACAAACTTCTACTCGGCGCCGCTGCCGCCCGGCACCCGAGTCCAGGCGAAAGTGCATGCTGCGTACGTCGAGGTCTGGCATGAGGGGCAGTGCGTGGCGCGCCATGAGCGCTGCTTCGAGCGGCAGCAAAAGCGGCTGGACCTGGAGCACTACCTGGATGCGTTGAGCCGGAAGCCAGGAGCGCTGGCGGGCTCCATGCCGCTGGAACAGTGTCGGGCACAGGGGCGGTGGCCGGAAAGCTTCGACCGTTTCTGGGCCAAGCTCGAGCAGCGCCACGGCAAGCACGACGGCACGCGCGCCATGGTGGACGTCCTGCTGTTGGGCCGCGCTCACGGCTTCGAGCGTTTGCGCGCCGTAGTTGGGCAAGCGTTGGAGATGGGAGTGTCGGACGTGGCTGCGATCCGATACCTGCTGGATCTCGAGCGACTGGAAAGACGGGCTCCGTCCGCGGCGTTGGAACTGGGATGGCTGGAACGCTATGAGCGCCCGCAGCCCACGTTGGACGAGTATGACAGCTTGCTGCAGCCAGCGGAGGTGATGCAGTGAGCGCGGCGAGAGTTCCCCTGGAAGTGGCCGGTATCCAGCAGATCTGCAAACGGCTGCACATGCCGACAATCGCGGCGCAGTGCGCGCGATTGGCGGAGCAGGCCATCAAGGAGAAACAGGGCCACCTGATGTACCTGGAAATGCTGCTGGAAGCGGAGATGGAAGAACGCGAGCGGAACGTGGTGGGACGGCGATTGAAGGAGGCGCACTTTCCCAAGGTGAAGACCATGGAGGAGTTCAATTTCGAAGTCGCTTCCCATTTGCCGGTGGCGCAACTGCGGAAACTGACCGAAGGGCAGTACATCGACAAGACAGAGCCGCTGGTCTTCATCGGCGACACAGGAACGGGGAAGACCCATCTGGCGACGGCGCTGGGAGTGGCGGCGTGCCGGCAGCGGCGGCGGGTGCGGTTCACGACTGCGGCGGAACTGGTCAACGACCTAATTGAAGCCCGGCAGAGAAACGAAGTCAGCCGAGTCGTGAACCGCTGGCTCCGATATGAACTAATCGTGCTGGACGAGATGGCCTACGTGGCGATGCCGGACGCGGCAGCGGAGCTGTTGTTTCAGGTGATCGCGGGGCGGGCAGAACGGGCGGCGGTGATCGTGACAACGAATTTGCCCTTCTCCGAATGGACGACCATGTTTCCAAATGCGCGGTTGTGCAAGGCGATGGTGGACCGGTTGACGGATCAGGCGCACATCATCGATACGGGGAAGGAGTCATACCGGCTCCAGCGGACGATGGCGAAAAACAAGGGAGCAAAACGATGAACGGAAGGCAATGGTATCAGGCGCGGCTGAGGTGGGCGGTGATGGAGGAAGGCCGCGGTCTGGATCGCTGGCGCGAGGTCGAGCACATCTTTCAGAGTGACAGCCGGGAGGCAGCGTTTGCGGAGGCGCTCCGAATCGGGCGCAGCCAGGAATACGTCATCACGCCGGACCGTCCTGCCGGTGCCTGCTTCGAATATCGGCTGGCGGAGGTCATATACCTGGAGGAACACGGGGCGGCGCCGGCGGGGTTCACGGTTCCGCTCGCGCCGCAGCCGGCGACGGAACGGTTGGGGGTCGAGCACGAGTTCAGACCGGAGGCTCGGATTCCCGAGCCCGCGATCTGACGGCCTGTTTTCCGTAGCCCCGGCCTACGCTACGCCCTAACGCGCCGCAAAAGCAGCGGCGCAGGGCTGCGCTTCGGCCGGGGCCACGGAAAACAACACGGGAGCAAGCAGCGAGTTGTTGGTCTTGCAGGGGGGCCAAATCTGAGTATCAAAGTGGGCCAGGTCCGGTTGACAAACACAGCATCGTACCTGTCGCCGATCTTCAGGGCGTTGCTATCTACTTCGGCGAGGCCATCGACTGCCTGATTCGTCTTTATGATGGTTTGCTGGACGACACGGAATATGTCTCGGGGATAATCGGCG
>CADDZE010000153.1 GCA_902812465.1 Acidobacteriota bacterium
CGGGCGAAGATCATGCGCCTTCCGGTTTCGACCCACACGACGCGGCATACGTTTGCCTTGGCCTTTCTCAAGCGACATCCAGGAAAGCTCGTGGAGCTCGCGGCGCTGCTGGGGCACGAGTCCCTGGATACGACGGCGATTTACACGTTGCCCTCTCAGGAGGAGATGGCCGACGATTTGGAAACGAGCAGTCTGAATGCCGATCGATGAACAGTCCGGCATCGCAGTCGTCAGTCCGCGTCTGCGCCGCGCGTCTACGGCGTTGCCCGAAGATCCAACCGAAGAGGAGTTGGCGAGAGATTGGACTCTCTCCGAGTCAGACCGCGCTGAAGTGCAGCGGTGCCGTGGCAACGATCACCGCCGTCGTTTCGCGGTTCAGCTCTGCATGCTTCGCCAGTACGGTCGGTTCATTGAAGACTACGCCCGGGTCCCCGTTAAGATTCTGAACCACCTCGGCCGCCAGCTCCAATTGGCGCCGGTCCTTTCGTTGTCCCCACCCGAGCGCCCCGCCACCGAAACGGCCCAGCAACAGCGCATCCGCGCCCACCTGGGTTATCAGCCGTTCGACGATGAGGCACGATGCCGCATCGAGGATCATCTTCGGATGGAAGTGGCCCAAGGCGCGCTGCCTCCTGAACTCCTCCAGCATGCCGAAGACTTCCTTCGTTTTTGGAAAATCATGCTGCCGGCGCCGTCCACACTGGGCCGCCTGGCGGCCGCCGTAGGCTCGACAGGCCGACAGGAAATCCTCGATCGCATCGCCGCGCGATTAACGGAGCCAATCTGCGAGGCCATCGACAAGCTGCTGGTGGTCGAGGAGGGAGCAGGGCGCTCGCCCTTGTTCGAATTCAAAGAATATCCGCCCGAAGCCACGCCCGCGACCATCCTCAGTTACCTGGAGCGTTGTGCGCTCCTCGAGCCCATCGGCGTAGACCAGATTGATCTCGGCAGCTTCAGCTCCCCGCTTATCGAGCATCTCTCCCAACTGGCGCGCAAATACGACGTGCAGGCCCTCAAACGATTCTCCCCGGCCACCCGCCGCGCCATGCTGGCCTGCTTTTTAAGCGACGCCGAGAAGACTCTTCTCGATCACGTCGTGATCATGAATGAACAGTACCTCACCGGACTCTGCCGCCGGAGCCGCCACGCCTTTGAGGAACGCCATCGCGAGTTCCGGAAACGGGCCAAGAAGGGAGTGGAAATGCTCCTCCAGGCGATGGAGATTGTTCTGGATTCGAGACCGGCAGACGGCAATCCGCTGGCCGTCCTTTATCGGCAGATCGAGGAACCGGCGCTGCGGGAAGCGATGGAAGCCTGCCGCGAGTTTAAGCGCCTGGAAGAAAGAGGCTATCAGGATGAATTGCGGGCGCGGCACCACCATCTGGGCCGCTATCTGCCTGCGTTTTTGAAGCTTCCCTTCCAGGCGGAACCTGGAAGCGAAAAGCTTCTGGCCGCGATCGAAGTCGCACGAGACTTGGACACGAGCAAAAAAAGAGTGCTGCCCGCCGATACGCCCCTCGACTTTATTCCGGCCGCCTGGCACCCTTCTCTCGAAAGAAAAGATGGCGCCATCGACCGGAGTCTTTGGGAGATCGGCCTGGCGCTCGCGGTGCGCGACGCCCTGCGATCGGGCGCCCTCTACCTGCCCCGCAGCCGTCATCACGTTTCCTTCTCCAACCTGATTTACAGCGATGACCGTTGGGAGCGGGAACGAAAAGGAGCTTACGAGCAGTTGGCGCTATTCAGCGAGGGCGATCAGGTTGTCGCCCACTTGACGAAAGAATTCGAGGAGGTCGCCCGCAAAACGGCCGCCGGCATGAGCGCCAACCGGTTCGCTTCGGTCTCAGAAGGCCGGTTGAAACTGCATCGGCGCGACGCGCTGGAACTCTCTGATCGGGTGGTGAAGTTGCGCCGCCTGCTCGAGCCCAGCCTGCCCCCGGTGCGGATCGAAGACCTACTGCGCGAGGTGGATTCCTGGTGTGGGTTCAGCCGTCAGTTTCGCCCTCTGATCGACGCTCCCTCCCGGCCCGGGAATCTCTATCCTACCTTGCTGGCCGCACTCATCGCGCATGGCACAAATCTCGGCATCGCCGCCATGGGCCAAAGCGCGCCTGGAATTTCCGTCGACATGCTGCAGTATGTGAGCCAGTGGTTCCTGCGCGAGGAAACTCTCAAGGCCGCCAATGCTACCCTCGTGAACTACCATCATCGCCTTCCATTGAGCAAGGTGTGGGGATCCGGGACCCTTTCCTCCTCGGACGGCCAGCGCTTCGGAGTTCAGGGAAGCTCGCTGCTGGCGTCATTCTACCCCCGCTACTTTGGGTATTATGAGCGCGCCTTGTCGGTTTATACGCACATGTCGAACCAGTTCAGCGTCTTCGGGACACGGGTCATCTCCTGCGGCCCCCGCGAAGCCCTTTACGTGCTCGACGGTCTGCTCGACAACAACACCATTTTGCGGTTGCGCGAGCACACTACGGACACACATGGCTTCACTGAACACGTCTTCGCGCTCTCGTATTTATTGGGTTATTCGTTTATGCCAAGGTTGCGGGATCTGGCCGATCAACAGCTCTACAAGCCCGTGCGGGGGATGAGTTACGGATGCGTGGACCCGCTGCTGCACCACACCGCCGAGATGGATTTGATTCGAGAACAGTGGGATACGATGGCACGGGTTGCGGCCTCACTGAGGAATCGTACAGCGCCGGCCCACGTTGTCATCCAGCGGCTGGCAAACGCATCCTCTTCGGACCGTTTGGCGAGAGCCCTGACGGCTCTGGGGCAGGTCGTCAAATCGATCTTCATTCTCCGTTATCTTGATGACGAAAAGATGCGCGATACCGTCCAACTCCAACTCAATCACGGCGAGCATCGCCACGATTTGACCCGCCGCTGCCTCTTCTTTGCCAACCGCGGCGAGTTCCGCACGGGTGATCTGGACGAAATCATGAACAAGGCGAGTTGCCTGAGCTTACTGTCCAACGCGGTGCTGGTCTGGAACACGGTGCGCATCGGTGAGATCGTCGACCGCCTGCGGGCCTCCGGAGAAGAGATCCTGAATGCCGACATGGCCCGGGTCTCCCCTCTCTGCCGGGCTCATATCATTCCCACCGGGACCTACTCGTTTGCCCCTGAGATGCCGGGGGTCAATATGGCGCACAATACGCTACCGTAAAATTTCGCACGCTCGCTGCC
>CADDZE010000154.1 GCA_902812465.1 Acidobacteriota bacterium
CGGTACCTCAGTTCCCGCGACTCTTCATCCGGCTTTCGAGGCAGAGCGTCTCACTGACCGAGAGCCGATCGCGCCCTTTGCAAACTGAACCTGGCATCGCCTTTCCCGCGACGAGGAACTAGCTCTACCGATGAAAATGCTCGTGGAATCAGGTACAATAGGGTAGTCAACACAAGCCCCTGTAGCTCAGGTGGATAGAGCAGCGGTTTCCTAAACCGTGCGCCCCGGTTCGAGTCCGGGCAGGGGTACCAAATTCCCCGCGCAATTCCGCCAGTTTTCACGACCCCCTGGCGGAGGGGGTCGTGAAAGAGAGGCAAATGGCACCGGATTGGCACCGGATTACTCCAAAAGCTTCCCCAGCGTCTCGGCCGCGTCCCGCTGAATACTCGGCAACAGGTGCGAGTACGTGTTTAGGGTCAAAGTCACTGAGGAATGCCCAAGGCGCTCGGCGACTACTTTTGGATGAACGCCGGCAGCAAGCAAAAACGATGCACTGCAATGGCGAAGATCGTAGGGACGGATCTTCTTAACCTCCGCCTTCTCGCAAAGTCGCTTGAAGACGAGGTGGATGCGGCGGTCTTCCAGCGGCGTTCCAGCCTCGGATGGAAAGACCAGATCGTACTTCTCCCAGGCCTCGCCGAGCACCTTGTGCGGCTCGAGCTCGGCTTTGAGAGCCTTGAGGATCTCCACCACGTGGGCATCGACGGTCACCGCTCGGGCGCTCCCGGAGTTCTTGGTGGGCTTGGTGATCCGCCCCAGCTTGGGGATGCGCAAGATGTTCTGGCGCACCCGCACCAGCCCTCCCTGAAAATCCACGTCCTGCCAGCGCAGTCCCCGTAGCTCGGAGACGCGCATACCGGTATTGATGGCGGTCTCGAAGAAGGCGTGCCACTTCAACCCCTCGGCTTCGGCCACCTTCAGGAACCTCTTGGCTTCCTCGACGCTGAATGTCTGTATCTCCCGCTTGGGAACCGAGGGAGCCTTCAGTCCTTCCATCGGGTGGAAGGGGATGATCCGCAAGGCCAGGGCGAAATTGAGAGCGGTGTGCAGCACCCGGTGGGCGTGCTGGCGGGTTTGGGGAGCGTAGCCTGTGTCCCGCAGCTTCTTGTCCATCGAGACAATCTGGGAGGCGCTGAGCTTGTCCAGCTTGATGGTACCGAGATTGGGCTTGAGCTGATGCGCGACGATCTGGTGGTAGCGGAGGTTGGTCTTGGCCGCTTTCTGCTCGGCATGGTGCTCCAGCCAGTAGTCCAGAAACTCTGCTACCGTCATCTTGGAGCTGGCCCCCAGCCGCTTCTGGTCCGCTAAAGACAACAGCTCCGTCAGCCTCTTATCGGCTTCCTTCTTGGTGCCGTGGAAGGTCTCGAACAGACGCCGGCGTTTGCCCGTCTCCGGATCGGGCGGAAGCTCGACCGCAATTCGAAACGCATCGCCGCGCTTGGAAATACTTCCGCGTGCCATCGTCCACTACCTAGAACAAATGTACGTCTTTCTTCCTATCATTTAACTGCTGTCTTGTCCATTTGGCAAGGACCTTCGAGCTTCCAGCCATTTCTGGAGGTCGCTCGCGGGGATCCGCACACTTCCTCCAATCTGAATCGAGGGAAGCTTTCCGGCGCGTGCGAGGGCGTAGACTGTTGACTTGCCAATCGAAAGCATTTCAGCGACCTCCTCGGCTCGCAAGAGCTTGGTTTGCCTCAAAGCGACCAAGTCCATGTTACTCACCTCGTACTTTCTCGTACGTCACCTTGAACTTCTCCCGAAAATGGGGACCTCCAAACGCGATTTCAGGCCGCGTAGGGCATCGAAGTGCGCGTCTGGCATCTGCCCGCATCTTAATCTTCGCGTAAGGAGCCTTCGTAGCTCGGGAAATCGCCGGCGCGCGCCGAGTTGGTGGCCATATTGTGGCCGAAGTCGGACTCGACGTGGGCGATCGCGGCGAGCACCTGGCAGGGTACGCCGGTCTGGGCAGACACCTGCCGCATCACCCGGAGTTGGTCGGGTGGGATGTCGCCCGAGTTGCCGCCGGTCGTCGGCACGGACCAGGTCGGGTGGCCCCCAATGATCGGGCCGACTGGCAGGGCGAGCACCGTCGTCAACGTGATCGCGGCGAAGACGATTATGGCCACAATGAGCACTGCCGCGGCCTTGAGCACAGCGGCCGCCAGATCGCCCCGGAGCGCGAGGAGCAACGGTTTCAGCGCCACGGCACACTTCCAGAATCGTCGGCTCCGTCCACGTCGCTTCCGACCCCGTCCGCATTGGCGCGGGGCGAGGGTGAGACGACACCGTTCGCGCCATCACGGCTGGGCGTGGAGCGTCCCGAGCAGTAGAACTTCGCGAGGAGCGTTGGGGACGCCTCCCGTTCCAGGGCCGCAATCTCATGCGGATCGGAGGTGATTAGCTGATGCCCGGCCGGGGCGGCCGCAATCTCGACCGCCACCTGTACCTCGGGCGTACACAGCAGCGCCTGGCCCTCGGCACAGCGCAGCGGGAGGTCGCGCTCTCCCGCCGAGAGCTTCAGCACCTCGGCCACGCGGTCGGTCGCGGAGGCGTCATGGCGCAGCGGCCGCTTCAGCGCGCTGTTCTGCAGGACCGCGCGGCCCTGCTCGAATGCCAGGAGGTCCCCGCCGTCCTGGGTGATCGTCGTCAGGCCCAGGTAATACTCGCTTCGGCCGGGCGGCGACTCATTCGACCTGGAGGCGCTGACGCCCGTCGCGGACGGTGACTGGCCAAGGGGCCAGAAGCGCCGGGTGGCGAAGTCGGCCTGCGGCTCCCGCCAGATGCGCCCGAGCAGGCCGTCGGGATTGCTCGGATCACGCTCGATCCGCCACTGGCAGGTCAGGAGCGCCGGGAGGAGCACGCCGCGGCCGATTCCCGCTGTACAAAGATATCGTGCGAGCCGCTCCTCGGCCGCGTTACTTATCGCGACGACGAGAATCGTGGGAAAGCCGTCGTAGTCCAACTCAAACCTCCCGCTCGTCCAGAACTCGTAGTACGCGTCGAGCTTCTGGCGATAGTCGCGCGCGCTCATCGTCCCGCGATCGTATTCGAGGAAGAACCCGTAGAGGTGGCCGTCGTGTCGATAGACGCCGTAGCCGTCCGGTCGGAGGTGGCGCCGACTGCAGGAGGCG
>CADDZE010000155.1 GCA_902812465.1 Acidobacteriota bacterium
GGGCCGAAGGGGGGATTGTACCTGAATTGAGTCCTAACGGTCAACAGAAATTCGACTCTTTACGCCCACGGGTTACCAGGGTCTTGCCGCGCGAGCCTCAACGGGCTGATTTGACGGTTGCTTCCCCTGCAAGTACTGTTCTCGCGAACGCTTGTCGCTCGCGGGTAGAGGCAATGCAAAAAAAGCCGGAATTGCGGGAAACCTCGATTGTTGCACTCGGACAATTCAACCCCGCCATTTTCCAACCGCATTGGTACGCGGCCAGTAAACTGATACGCAAAGAAGAAGCGGAGAAGGCTCAGATCGAGGTAGTTCACAACGAGCTTACCGTGTTCTCAACTGAATGGTTTCGCGCAGAGATTACTCAACAGCGGTTTGCCATTTCCACTCCAGATCCCACGAAGAATCTACCTCTCCGCGACCTTTGTGTCGGCACGTTCAAAATCCTAGAGCACACGCCGATCTCCGCGTTCGGATTCAATTCGCACCAAGACTTTGCGATGGGTTCCGCTGACGAATGGCATGCAATCGGTCACTATTATGCTCCCAAGCAGTCCTGGTCCGGTCTGCTCGTCAATCCCGGGCTACGATTACTTGTGATGGAGGGGACGCGCCAGGGTTCGGACGCGAAACGCATCTCCGTGCGATTGGAGCCGTCTCTCAAGCTTCAGCCACATGGCGTCCGCTTCGCGGTCAATGAGCATTATGATTTAGACCTCAAGGCACCTCCTGAAGATCGCATGCGAAATTTTCTCAGCAAGGTGGAAATTTCGTGGGAGCCGTTTCTTAAGTACGCGGACCAGGTAGCTCAGCACCTCCTGGTGGAAGTCGAGACGAAAAACAATGGCTGACTCAATGGTACTAGCCCCCGAGACTTCTTCGACGTGGGGCGGCGTCGTTGCCCGGAATCTCGCGCGAGAGACCAAATGGGATGAGTCCGACGACGTCGGTGCTTTATTCTCTCCACGTCAGTCAAAGGACGTAGAGACGAGCGAGCTGCCTAACGCAGCTATTGAACAGTCGACGATTCCAAGCGCCGCGCACATTCCACCGCGGGTACCCCTTCTTCGCGTCCGGAACTCGACCCCTATTATCCCGAGGAGCATCGAAATTCTTCAGCAATGGGAAGGCGTGGTTAGCGAAGTCAGCGACGATGAGTTCACTGCCGATTTGAACAGTCTCACGGAGGAAGATGCGCAACCGCTTACTGGTGAGATTTCGTTCGACGAGGTATCCGATGCCGACCGACCTTTAATCCAGGGGGGCGCGGTGTTCTACTGGGTAATTGGATACGACAAATCGCCCGCGGGCCAAGTGAGACGAATTTCAGAGATCCGCTTTAGGCGCTCACCCGAGTGGACGGGCCGCAAGCTGGACGCTATTCGGGAAGAAGCGCGCGAGTGGTTCCAGCAAGTCATTCAAAATGAAGCAAAGTGACCCGCCAAAACTGGACGAGCTGGAACTGTCACTGTTTGGGCCGGGATTTGGCGAATGTGTGGTCGTCCACTTGGGAGCAGGCAAGTGGATGATCGTTGACTCGTGCCTTGACCGTACCATTAAACGGCCTGTCGCATTGCGCTACCTGGAGCAACTGGGCGCCAACGTGGCAACGGATGTTTCTCGAATTGTTGTGACGCACTGGCACGACGACCACATCCAGGGTGTTGCCGCGATTGTTCGGGAGGCGCGTGAGGCGAAGTTTGTCTGCTCCGGCGCGTTGCAAAAGGAAGAATTCTTCGTTCTTTTGAACGCGGTCCGTGAAGGAGGCAAACTGGTCGGGCATTCTTCAGGAACGTCGGAGTTCAGTGAGATTCTCGACATTTTGAACGACCGCTTCGGGCGTAAGAGTCCTCATCATTGGGCGAGTGAGGGGACGGTGTTGTTCGAAGAGGCGGATACCGGCGTGGAGGTTCGATCGCTCAGCCCTTCGGCAGAGACGATCGCCCACGCAACGACCACACTTGCAAATCTATTGCCGAAGCACGGCAGCCTTATCAGACGAGTACCGGAAAGTTCTCCTAATGATCTGTCGGTAGTGCTTCGGATTCGGGCGCCTAAAGTCAGCCTCCTGCTCGGTGGGGATTTGGAAACCGGCGTCAGCCCGCACCGCGGCTGGCGCGCGGTCGTCACATCTTCAGCTCACCCCGATCTAAAGAGTATCGGATTCAAGGTCTCGCATCACGGTTCGCACAATGGCGACTTGCCGGATATTTGGACCCAACTTCTTCACAGTCCGCCGTTCGCGCTCTTAACACCCTATGGACGTGGCAGGAAGCCTCTGCCTGCACCAGGAGACGTTTCGCGGATGGCTGCCAATACACGCAATCTTTTCAGTACCGCGTGGCCCCCAACTTTGAAGCCGAAATTCCGCGACAAAGGTGTCAAGCGGACAGTGGACGAGGTGCTTAGCAATGCACGGACGACGCGGGCTAAGCCTGGGCATCTTCGCCTGCGGGTTCCTTTGAGCGGTGGCAGCAATCCGAGTTTAGAACTTTTCGACGGCGCTACTCGGTTAGCGTAACCTGCGCAACTGTGGGCAAAGAGGGGCGCAGCATGCAAACGCACTTGCCTTGAGCGCCGAGGCGTTCTGCTTTGGAATCAGGCCGCGCCCGGCGGCTTCTCCCAGCATGAGGCGGTGGCAAACGTCGTTCAGGACCTCCACCGTCGTAAACGCGGCCACGTCCTGGGCGGCACTGCGCCTGATCAGGTCCCAACATTGGCGCGACTGGCCGGTTAGCGCGTACACCAACACGTTTGCGTCGAGCAGGACCTCCTGCCGCGGCGGGAGCGACAAGAGGGCATAGACCGGCATGTCTAGGCGGACTCCAAATCCGGGTCCTCGGCGAGCCACTTCCAGGTCGCCGGGTCGAGGTGGTAGGGGGGAGGCGGAAGGGATTCCCAAGCCTGAATCGCGCGGGCGATGCGCTCGTCGCGCCCCGCGCTGGGCCACTTGGCGGCTTTAATGCGCTCCAATTCGGAGCGCCGATTTCCGGTGGGGCCGGGCGGGGGGGCTGATTGTGGCGGTTGTGTTGCCATCCATTGTTCAATTATCGCGGCGGCGTGGCGCAAGGCAACGTAAACCCGCGCGGATCGCCAAGGAAATGCGGCAAGCCACCTAGGGCGGTTG
>CADDZE010000156.1 GCA_902812465.1 Acidobacteriota bacterium
CAGCGCCACCTTGGCCTTGAACTTCGGGCTGTACTGCTTGCGCGTTGTCGTCATCGCCGCTCCTGCGTTTACGACTGCGCCAGATTCTAACTTATTGGGTGGTCTGAAATCCTGGGACCACTATAGGCAGAGCTCGACGCCGCGGCCATAAACCCCACACTCTCCGTTCTCATGACGCCAGGACACGTTCAGAGCACCAGTTGGCTGGCATGCCGCTGGACGCCCCTTTCGTTACACCCTTACAGCTATTGGGGGTCTGGTTCGGAAACCGGCCAACAAGCAGAATCCTCCACCGAAGTAATCACACGCCAGCGGGCGGCGTTGCGGTGGGCAAGGTGAAGAAACCCTTAGACGGTGACCAGACTTTGCAGCGCGGCTTTGTTCTGGATCAGCAGCGTTGATCCAGTCAGCGTGGCAATCCGGCGGCTGCGAAACTCGCTTAGCGTCCGGGTGACGGTCTCGCGCGTAGCGCCGATCATCTGGCCGATCTCGTCGTGCGTTAGAGTAACCTTCACCCGCAAGCCTTGTTGGGTCTCCTGACCCCTCGTTGACCACTCCAGCAGCTGCACCGCCAGCTTCTCCAGCACCGAGTGCGTTAACCCGAGGGTCCGAATCTGGTGGCATGCCGCTTGGTAGGTTTGGGTCAGTTGCTGGGCGACCTGGATGAAGGCTTCGCCGTGGGCCCGCAGGAAACGCATGAAATCCTCGCGCTTGACGAACGTCACCTGGCAAGGCTCGACGGTTTCGGCCGTTGCTTGGTAGGGCAGGTTTGAAAACACCCCATGCAACCCCAGCATGTCCCCGGGGCTCGCGATCCGCAGAATCACACTCTTGCCGTCGCTCGAAGTCATCGAGAGTTTCACGCGGCCACGGCACAGCATGAACACGCCGCGGGGTTCCCGACCCTCCATAAACAGCGCGGCATTCGCCGGGTAGGTTGTCACATATTTGATCGAATCCCAGGTCTTAAGGGCTGCCGGAGAAAGGTGGCAGAAGAATCCGTCTGATCGTAAAGGACAACATTGGCAGCTTTCAACCACCTGCCGATTCGACAGCGGATGCATATTGACTCCCTCATTCGACTAGAAAGTGACATTACGATAACGCGACGCTGGGGCATTTACCCTTGTGGGCACAGAAACCGCATACTTCCGTGTGCTCGGATTATGCTCAAAATGGGGTCGCAAAAGATGGGCGGGCATTTCCGTCTTGCCGTGGGCGCGACCGTTTGCGTGTTCAAAAATTGTCATCCCTGCCCTTAGACCCATGACGTTTCAATCCGCAGCAACGGGGCCGGCCAGCCCTGAATCCCAGCCTCTTACCAGCAAACACGCCTCAGGCAGCCGCAACAATTCTTAACCCTCTCTTCTGAGGACTGAATATCTCAAGATCGCACTACGGACTAAGTAGGCGAGCTCGTCCGCTGAAAGCGGCGGTACTCTCAAATCCGCTGCGCCGTGGTCAATCGTTTCAAGGTACAGTGGAACGTCCACTCGGCGCGATATCACAATGACCGGGACCGGTCGTGCGGCTTGGCGGGCTATGCTGAGCATATCGGTCCAGGCACCCTCGGTAAGACTTGTGTCCGTTAATATGAGGCCGGGTAAGTCTGGACGTTGAAGTGCAGCCCGTGCTTGCTCACAGCTAAGAGCGCGACGGGTCTGTATTCCCTTGCGCCGCAGATTCTGATCCAAAGATTCAAGCGAGCTAGCAGGACCGTTGACTAGAAGCACCCAAACGTTATCCATGACCGCTTGCTTTCCGGCTCGCGCCACCGTCAGAGCCTAATCTGTATGGTCAGCACAGCCTTCTTCCTTAAGTTCCCACAGCATTCACGTCTCCAGACTATGTTGCTGATAGGGCAGTTGTCTAAGTGCTTGAAATGCAGGGCGCGAGCTGTATTATGAGGCTTGACGAGGTATGGAGGTAGTGAGGTCGACTTTGACGGTATCCTGACACATGACGGTATGCTGTCACTGACTGGCTAGCCGACTCCCGGGGCCCTTCCGGCCAGCGTTGTCCTGGCCCACATGCTATTAGGTTTTAAAATTGCAGCGTAGGTCACCGACGGTCGCTTGTTTTTACGCTTACTCGCGGAGCGATTCTGGCGACACTGACGGACCGATTTGATATCGCAGATTGGCGAGCGCGTCGCTCACAGATCTTCTCGGCTGATCCCCAACTTCTGCATCTTAAAATGGAGGGTAGTGCGTTTGAGGCCCAGACGAGCTGCTGCGCCATGCGGCCCGCCGATCACCCCTTTCGTTTCCCGTAGTACCCGAATGATGTGCTCCCGCTCCGCCGCCGCCAGGGTTCCGAGCTGCGTCCCTTCCTCCTTTGCTGCTTCGGTATTCCAGACTCCCGGTTCCCCGGGAGGCAGCCGCAGGACCGGGCCTGGTGAGAGAATCGCCGCCCGCTCGATCAGGTTCTCCAGTTCACGAACATTGCCGGGCCAGTGCCAGCGCTTGAGTGCTTCCATGGTATCTCGTGGGACGGACTCGATCCGCTTGTTCAGGCGGCGCGCGTGCCGTTGGACAAAATAGTGGACGAGCGCCGGAATATCTTCGCGGCGATCCCGCAGGGGCGGGAGGAGGATAGGAAACACACGCAGCCGGTAATATAGGTCGCTGCGAAAAAGGTTCTGTTTAACCATCTGGGCTAAATCGCGGTTGGTAGCCACGATGAGCCGCACGTCGACTGAAATGGTGCGCGTGCCTCCGAGGCGTTCGATCTCCCTTTCTTGCAGGGCGCGGAGCAGCTTGGGCTGCAGCTCGAGGGGCAAATCAGCAATTTCGTCGAGGAAAAACGTCCCTCGGTGGGCGAGCTCGAAGCGTCCAATCTTCTGCCTGACGGCGCCCGTATAAGCACCGCGCTCGTGCCCGAAAAGCTCGCTTTCGAGCAGGCCAGCGGGAATCGCTGCGCAATTGAGCTTGATGAACGCGCGGTCGCGGCGCAGGCTGAGCCGGTGAATGGCGCGGGCGATCAGCTCCTTGCCCGTCCCCGTCTCGCCCAGGATGAGCACCGTGGCGTCGGTCGGAGCCACCGTCTCGACCTGCTTCAGAACGCGCTTCAGCGCCGCGCTCTCCCCGAT
>CADDZE010000157.1 GCA_902812465.1 Acidobacteriota bacterium
GAATAACTTCAAGTTTGGAAGCAGCCTCATCCACCGACATCTTGCCCTTTTCTATGTCACTTTTCGTTTTTTCGACATCCGCTGGACCTGTAATTGCCGCTCTTGGGCCAATCCCAGCGGATACTTTGATCAAGACCTTTGTCGTTAATGTTTATTCCGTTTTGCAAGTGAGCCATTTTCCGGGCAGAAAGTGAGCCACTCCAGCTTTTGTTAGGCCGCGCTGTGGCGCGGCTGTTTTTGACGGCGGAACGAGGCTCCGCGGGTCGTCAGGATGTGGGCGTGATGACTGAGTCGGTCCAGCAACGCGGTCGTCAACTTCTCATCCCCGCCGAAGACCTGCACCCACTCCGAGAAAGCCAGGTTCGTTGTCACCATCGTTGATCGCCGCTCGTAACGGTCGCTCAACAGGTTGAACAGGAGTTCGCCGCCCGCGCGGTCGAAGGGCACGAACCCCAGTTCATCAATGATCAGCAGTTCGACCCTTTGATAGCGGCTGTGCAATCTGGACAGCGTCCGCTCATCCCGGGCTTCAATCAGACTGCGAACCAGATTCGCTGCGCGCGTGAAAACGACCGAGCGGCGACGCCGTGTCGCTTCCACCCCGAGCGCGATCGCCAGATGCGTCTTGCCCGTCCCGATTGGCCCCGCCAGCACAACATCTTCACCGCGCGTGATATATTCGCCGCTCGCCAGTTCCATTATCTTCGGGCGCGCGACGCCTTCCAATGCCTGCCACCTGATCTCGTCCAAAGTCTTGACATCAGGAAAAGCGGCGCGCTTCAGGAGGCGTGCGGCACTGTGTTCCTGCCGCACTCGGACCTCCGCCTCCAGCAATTCGCGCAGGAACTCCTCATAGTCCGCTCCAGAGTCACGCGCCCGCCGCGCTGCCGCCTGAAGTTCACGCCCCAGGCTGGGCAACCGCAACGTCCTGATGTGTTCAGCGATGACGGCATCACGCGCGGCCACACTCGTTTTGCTCATCGCTCACCTCCCGCCGCGAGCATCCAGTCGTAGTCGGCGGCGCGCCCGGCTTCCACCTGATAGGAGCGCAACGCCTCCGGCACCTCGACCTGCCGTGACAGCGATTCATCGCTGAGGGCCAGCAGAGCAGGGGCGGGTGCCGCCTCTGCAATGGCGCGTGCGAGACACTGCCGCACCTCTTCTTCGCCATAGCTGCCGATGACGGCGAGCAAGCGCGCCAGCGTGCGTCCGGCTTCCAGTCCGCCATGGGTCGCCACCAATAGGTGCCAGAGCTGCCCGAATGGCTCACCCAGTTCAGCCACCAACTCCTGTGCGACTTGCCTGACCGCCTGTGGCTTGCGCGCCAGTTCCGACAAGTAGTGCCGGTAGCGCACGCTCCTTTTGCCCGATTCGACTCTTTTGTGAACTTCTCTTTCGCTGCGACAGACCAACTCGATCTCCTCGACTCCGAGGTAGGCCGTTACCTCAAGGCGCGCCCACCGCGAAGGCACCGAGTAGAGGGCGCCTTCGATCTGCACGGTCGCGCTCCGACTGGCTGAGAGCATCCGTACCACTCGCGCAGCGAAGGGCACCGCCGGCAGCAACCGCAGGCTCTTCTGTTCCACTGCGAAGCGATCTGCCACCGACTCACCCGTTGAGTCATGCTTGAGCGAGGCGTGGCGGACCACTTCCTCGAGGACTCGCTCGGCGATCTCTCGCAATGTGCCGCCCGAAGGAATCGGCGTCAGATGTTGCAACCGGATGCCTTTGCCGCGGGCTTCGACTCCGCCCTTGTCATGTCCAGTGTAAGGGCGCGCAAAGCACGGCTCGAACAGATAGTGGCTTGAGAGTGCCGCGAAGCGTTCGGTCAACTGCCGCTCATGCGTCCATGACCCGACTTTGCGGCGCACGGCTGCCGCAAGATTGTCATAGATGGAGCGCGATGGCACTCCATCGAAGTGGGCGAAGGCGCGAACGTGCGCGTCAAGAAATGAGAGTTGATCGCAGCGTTCATATAACCAGACGAAGTCATAGCCGGAATGCATCAGCCGCATCACGAACTTCCACACCTGCCGTCTGACCCCGGCAACATCAACGGTCACCTCGAAGAAGTCCACTTGTGCCGCCTCGCCCGCGTGGTACACAAGCGGCACAAAGACTTCCGCCGCAGAACGGCGGCGCTCGCGCAAAAGTTCATAAACCGTCGTCTTGCCAATCGCATAGCCTTCCTCAATGAGTTGCCGATGCAGGCGTGTCCCTGTGATGCGCTGCTTGTGGGTCGTGCGCTCGTGCCACTCCACAAACAGCGTTTCAATACGCTCTGCGACGCGCTCGCGCGCCGGGCAGGGGCGCTTCACTGACTCGCATCGGACCGGCGAGGCTTCTTTCAGGTACTTCGCCACCGTACGGCGGCTCAACTTCATCTCTCGCGCCACCCGGCGTACGCTCTGCCCCTCTATGTGCACCTTGTGGCGGATCACATGAACTTGATCCATCTTCAGCATCCCTTTCCTCCAGCTGCCCGTCAGAGTTCAATACTCCGACCAGACTACCGGATGTTATTGGCTGAAGGTGGCTCACTTTCCAAACGGAAATCGGCTCACTTTTGGAGCGGAATATACAGACGCAACTAAATGTTCGGCCAGCGGCAGACCCAGCCACCCGCAGCCCAATATGGAAATCGTTTCCATCTCACTTCACCAACTTTCGATTATATCTACATCTTCCACCGGCATCTCTTGCGTTGACAAGGGTAGTGCGTTGAGCGATCCCCGCCCGTTCTACTGCGCCCGGACGTGATTGTATTTGGCGGATCCCGCGAGAACGACGTACAGGAAGAGCGACGGAGCGATTTGTCTGAACAAGTGGGACCTGCCCATAGCCGATAATTCCCACGCGGACCGTTAAGCTTTGTATGCAGTCACCGGTAAAGGTGTACCGCTGAAAAATAGGTGGTTACATCCCGAATTGGCGTGAGTGAGAGTTTTCAAGCGCAAGATAACACTCAGTTAGGGAATATTGC
>CADDZE010000158.1 GCA_902812465.1 Acidobacteriota bacterium
GGTGCGATCGTAGCGCTGATGCCGCAAGAGCTGCGTATAGGTGTGCAGGGGACGTCCGTCCAAAGACCGATTGGCCTTGAGGTCGCAGATCACGTGCCAGCCTTGTCGCAGGCAGAAGCGAATCAGTGACGACGTCGCCCGAGTTGCTCGAAGATCTGGGGCGACGGCGGTGGCGCATTGATACGGAAGTCTTCAAGACCCTCACGACGGAATGTCAGCTCAAACACCCGGCCGTGCACCAGCGTCATGACCAAGCGCTGATGGTCCTGACGATGATTCGCGTACTGGCCTATACGCTGCTGCTGGTCTTCTTCCACCGGCAAGTGCTCAGTCACCGCCATCACCGGCGGCCGAGTTTGTGCCAAGTGGCGGGCGACGTCATCGAGGCGTTGGCCCCGCACCTCGACGACGACAGTTAATCGCCAGCCGCGCGCAGAGCACGGGTCCGGGAGTCGCTGCTCGCCTCCCCCGGGCACACCTTCCGCCCTGCGCGGCCCGTCGCTCCTCTCGGCTGCGTTTTCAGCCGCCTGAGCCCTCGCAAGTCTGTTCGACCGGTGCGTCACCCCGAAGCGCCGCATAAAACCGCCTTCCGGTGGCCACTTCTACCGCCATTTGCGAAATCGATGGGGAAGCCACTAGAAATGTTGACGTTGTCTCATTTGCCTGGTAACATTGTCCTGCGATTAGTCGTTGACTTTGTCAACGCCTAGGGTAGAATATGGATTGGCGGGAAATCAAGCGTGAGGCCCTGCTCCAAGGATGGACGATCGAGGAGACCAAGAAGGGGCTTCGGTTCGTCCCGCCCGATCCCACGAAGGAGGCGGTACAGTGGCACGGAACCCCATCAGACGTGCGGGCCATCCGGAACTTCCTCGCCCTTATGCGGCGGTCGGGGTTCCAGTGGCCGCCAAAATAGATACGTGCTTCCTCGCGGCGATGGAGGATCGGCCCAGGTCGTGGAGGCAGGTCTTCGCGATGTTTGGGCACCCGTTGGAATGGAGCGTGGAGGTCAAGGTCCGGCACGCCATCCCGAAAGCCGAAGTGGTGGAGGCCACCGACGACCTGTTGGAAGTCCTGGCTCCCTACTCGGCTTCGGCGAGCGCCAGCGCGGGCACGATGACGGTGCAACTGACGGTCGAGGCCAAGACCCTGGTCGGGGCCGCCGCAGAGGCGACACGCGCCGTCGCTGAAGCATTTGCACGGATCCGACGGACGAGCCAGCTCCGATCAATCCTGGGCGGCGAGGTGCTTACGATGGAGGAGCTGGAGCGCCAGCTTGCCAAACCGCCGCTTCCCGAACTCATCGGCGTCGCCGAGCTGGCGGAGCTGCTCGACGTCACCAAGCAGCGCGTGTCGTATCTGGCAAAGGGCACAGCCGGGTTCCCCAAGCCCTTCGCGACTCTCGCGGCCGGCCCGGTGTGGCTGAAGCCAACCGTGACGCGGTTCGTGGAGACCTGGGAGCGCCGGCCGCGGGGACGTCCCAAAAAAGCAGCGTCGGGCGCTCCTGAGCGCACCGTATCAGCATAGAGACTTGGCCTCGTGGAGGGGATGAAGAAAGTGACGCTCTCACGGCAGCAAAAGACTGATCTCATCATCCTGGCCGCCGAGCTGCTGAAGATGGCTCGCGCGGATCAGATGCTGCGTGAGTCCGCTGGTACTGTTGGACCCGATAAGACTTACCCGGCGAAACAGAAGGAAGTCGACTTCCTTGCAGACCCTGCTCGAAGGAACGATTGTCTTCTTTGAACAGGATCCGCATACTGGGAGATTTCGTCTTACTCCACGGGCGCAATAGGAGGGACCGGCCAGAAATGCAGGTTGAGGGAAGAATCGCCATGTCCATCGACCTTGCCGTAGCGGCCGCCTTGTGGGGAGCGGCGGCGTTTATCCTATCAGTGCCAAAACCGTCGAACCCCATCGGCGCCGAGTCTCCTGTTCGAGGATGATTGGCCAGAGGACTGTGCGCGGCTGCATGAGCGAGCGCAAAGCGGCGTGCGGACCGTCTTCGGCATCATGAGTACGGCGGCGGCACTCGGGAGCGGAATCCTTGCTTCTCAGCCTGGCGCAGGCTTGACGTCGTTCTCGTCCCTTGCCCCTACCGTCGCCTTCATTCTCTTGACGCTGGTGCTGGGCCGATACGCCGCTGCTTCGTGGGAGCATATGGCCGTGCGCCGTCACGCAGAATGGCTGCGGGCCGCGGAGGCTGCCAAATATCGGGTGACACCGATTTCGCAAGCACCGAATGGCCCATGAATCGTCAAGGATCGGCGAGGATGCACGCCCCGGCCCGGTCGCGGAGAGCGCTCAGAACGAAGCGCCCCAACTTGACCCAGAAGGTCGTCCTGACCCGCCAAGTCCGAGAGAAGACGAAAAAGAGTATTGACGGAGCTGTCGCCCTGGAGCGCGTGCGCGAGACGCGGGATGCTATGCAGCACGCCTTTGAGTCTGGGGATGTGAAAGGGGCCCTCGCCGCCGCGGAGGAGTGGCTTGTCGCGATGCCCCCAAACGTTTTGGCTGAAGCTTCCGTCAAGATTATTTCGAAGGACGTGGTGCGCCGCTTCAAAGCGTTTGTTGACGCCCAGAATCAGGCGATTGCAGAGAATCCGCCACTAGTCTCGGGCGACACACCGGAGGAGAAGTGCCGGCAATACCTTCAGCTCGTCGGAGAGGCAGAGGCTTTGTGGAGTGATGCGGCCCTCCTCTTTGACGCCGGACGCTTTGCCCGTGCAACGAGCCTCGCGATCTCATGCATCGAGGAAGTCGGGAAGATTGGCATAGTACGATTTCAGATGCTTCTACCCGACGATAGACGGAAGCAGCTTGGGGCAAACCTGACTGGCCGTCGCACCCGAGGAAACCCACTGTACTCCCATCGCAAGAAGCACCTATTGGCCGCGGGAGCCGGC
>CADDZE010000159.1 GCA_902812465.1 Acidobacteriota bacterium
GGGCTGCCCGGCCTGTCAGGTGTACCACCACCAAGACGGGCGCATCGAGTACGCCCACCGGATGGTGCTGGCGCAGACGGTGGTTCGGCCGCAGGAGCCGGACGAAAGGAAACACGGCCGAATCCCATCGGGGCCGCCCCCGGTGGTGTGGGGGATAGAGGCGCAGCGACCTGGGGAAGACGAGGTGGGAGCCGCGCGTCGGCTGCTGCGGCGGCTTGTCCAGCGCCACGGCCACTTCGGTGACGTGGTCACGGTGGATGGCGCGTATGCGGAGGCGCCGTTCCTGAACGAGGTTCGGGAGCTGGGCTTGCACGCGGTGGTCCGCCTGAAGGATGAGCGCTACCACGTAGTGCAGGATGCCGCGGGGCTGCGCAGAGGCGAGCCGCCCCAAGAGACCTTTGCCACCCGCATCGGGGCCAAGCAGGTCGTCGTGCGGCTGTGGGACACGCCGGAGCTGACCAGCTGGGAGGGCCTACAGGGGCCCGCACGGGTCGTGTATGCCGAAGAGACGCTGACGTGGACCCAGTGGAAGGAAGGCAAGCCCAAGCCCCAACAGGAGTATCGGATCCTGCAGGTGCTGACGACGCTGGAGCCGGCGCAGGCGTCGGCCCGGGTCATCTGGGCCATCGCCCGCGCCCGATGGGGGGTCGAGAATGAAGGCGTCCGGGAGCTGAAGACCCACTGGCACCTGGATCACGGCTTCCTCCACCACCCGACCGGCATGATGGCGATCTGGGCCTTGTTGGTGACGGGCTTTAACCTGTTTCAGCTGTTTTTGGGCCGGCGCGTGCGGGTGCGCCGGGACGTCGAAAAGACGGACACCGGCCTGGCCAAGCGCCTGCAGCGGGCGCTGTTGGAGGTGAGGGAGCCCCTCGGTTCCTACCTGTGGGACACCAGCTGACCGGCAGGCCGTCGGGTGGGGGAAGCCGGCCAGCCAAGCCGTAACCTGATTCGAACCCGCAAGCCGGTCTCTCCGCCGGGCAGGAGAAGTCTGCCCGGCTTTCTTGCTTCCCTCTGTACCCCTCTGCGGAGTTATCTGCCATATTCTACCTGGTAGATAATGGCGCGATCTCTGAGCGCAGCGGGCCCGCTATTGACCGGGTAGCGGCGCGCCGCTATAATCAAGGGCGACTTGGCGTGGGGCCGTAGCTCAGCTGGGAGAGCGCGTGAATGGCATTCACGAGGTCGGCGGTTCGATCCCGCTCGGCTCCACCACGCAAGCCCCGTGGCCGGCGGATGGCCGGGGGCGTGACGCGAAAGCTTGAAACGATAGGCGAAGACGGGGAGCAGTAGCGGTTCCGGGGCCCAAGAGAGCCGCCGGCGGTGCAAGGCGGCGGCCCGGCAGAGCCGTCCAACTCGCCCAGGAGCTTCTCGGGTGAGGGGTACGCCGGAGCGGCCCGCCAGCCCGGGACGGAAGGAGCAAGGAGCCTGCGGGCACTGGCAGGGGCCCCGTTACAGGCCCGGGGAGAGGATCCGGCCCGAGGCCGGATCAAGTAGAGTGGTACCGCGGAAGGTAGCGCCTTTCGCCTCTAGGGCGAAGGGCGCTTCTCGTTATCGGCGAGGAGGGCCGCCATGGGTTCCATCGAAACGCACCGGCGCCCAGAAAGTACCGAGGCCACCTCGGGGTACGATCCGCAGGCGGTCGAGCGCTACTGGCAGCAGCAGTGGGAGGCTAGCGGCCGCCAGCAGGTGCACGAGGACGACTCCCGGCCGAAGTACTACGCGCTGGGGATGTTCCCGTACCCGTCGGGGCGGCTGCACATGGGGCACTTGCGCAACTATACCCTGGTCGATGTGGTGGCGCGCTTTGCGCGCATGCGCGGGCGCAATGTGCTCAACCCCATCGGGTGGGACGCCTTCGGGCTGCCGGCGGAGAACGCCGCCATCCAGCATGGTCTGCACCCTGCAGCATGGACCTACGACAACATCGCGGTGATGCGCGACCAGCTGAAGCGGATCGGGATCAGCTATGACTGGGCCCGGGAGGTGGCCACCTCTGATCCCGAGTACTACCGGTGGACCCAGTGGATCTTCTTGCTCCTGTATCGCAAGGGCCTCGCGTACCGGGCCGAGGCTCGAGTCAACTGGTGTCCCCAGTGCCAGACGGTGCTCGCCAACGAGCAGGTGGTGGGGGACGGCGAGTGCTGGCGCTGCCATGCCAAGGTCGAGCAGCGGCGGCTGAGGCAGTGGTTTTTGCGCATCACGGCCTATGCCGATCGGCTCCTGGCCGATCTCGACACCCTGAGCGGGTGGCCCGAGCGCGTGAAGGTGATGCAGCGTAACTGGATCGGGCGAAGCGAGGGTGCCGAGGTGCGTTTCCGGGTGCAGGAGACGGGCGACGACCTGCCGGTCTTCACCACCCGCCCGGATACGCTGTGGGGCGTCACGTACATGGTGCTCTCGGCGCAGCATCCGCTCGCCCTACGCCTGGTGGCGGGCACCCCGTACGAGGCCGAGGTGCGGCGCATGGCCGAGGGGATGGCGATGCGGGAGCAGGAGCTGGCAGAGGCGGAGAAGGCCGGGGTGCCCACCCCCGCGCACGCCGTCAACCCCATCAACGGCGAGGCAGTTCCTATCTGGGTGGGCAACTACGTCGTGATGGAGTATGGCACAGGGGCGGTCATGGGGGTGCCCGCCCACGACCAGAGAGACTTCGAGTTCGCCCGCAAGTACGGCCTGGGCGTGCGCGTGGTGATCCAGGGGCCCGGCGTGCCGGCCGACGGGGAGGCGCTGGAGCAGGCGTACGTCGAGCCCGGCACCATGATCCACTCAGGGCCCTTCGATGGCATGTCAAGCGAGCAGGGCAAGCGGGCCATCGTCGAAGCGCTCGAACGCCAGGGGATGGGGAAGGGGACCGTCC
>CADDZE010000160.1 GCA_902812465.1 Acidobacteriota bacterium
TACCGATCGCACCGCCGATCGCGATCATCTGGATCTGCCGCGGCTTGAGGTTCTTGTGGTAACCCTTGTCCTCCGCGTGCAGGGAGGTCTCGGACGCATGCGCATGACCACCATCAATCAAGTGGTCGAACTCAACCTCGTCATTGGGGTTGTTGGGCATGGGTATTCCTTTCGATCCGGGGAAGATCTTGCTGGATGGGGAAAATTAGAAAACTGACCAGCCGGTGCGGTCGGAGAGGTCGGCAAGGGCGGCGGTGCCGGCAAGGGAGTTGCCCTTGGCATCAAGGCGCGGGCTCCAGACGCAGATGGCGCACTGTCCCGGGACGATGACCAGGATGCCTCCGCCCACACCGCTCTTTCCGGGCAGGCCCACCCGGTACGCGAATTCGCCGGCGGCGTCGTACATGCCGCAGGTCAGCATGATGGATCCGATCCGCTTGGCCTCGCTTGGGCTCAACACCCTGCCGGAGGTTCCCTGGCCGTCATTGGCGAGGAACAGGCCGGCCTTGGCCAGCTGGACGCAGCTCATCATGATGGAGCACTGGCGGACATAGTTCTCCACCACCGATTCCGCGGGCTGGGTGAGGTTGCCGAAGTCCTTCAGGAAATGCGCCAGCGCCAGGTTGCGGCTGCTGCCGGCCAGTTCGCCCGCGGCGGCGGCTTCGTCGATCGACGGGCCGTGGCTTACTGTCCCTTCCTCCGTGCCGGCTTGTTTGGTGAGGAACTGCAGGAGCTGCGTGGCGGCGTCGGGCGTCTCTTCCATCAGGTGGTCGGTGACCACCAGGGCGCCGGCGTTGATGAAGGGATTGCGGGGGATGCCGTGCTCGGCTTCGAGCTGGACCAGCGAATTGAAGGCCGTTCCGGAAGGTTCGCGCAGCACCCGCGACCACAGGCGGGCGGAGCGGCTTCCCTGCAGCGCCATGGCCAGGGTGAACACCTTGGAGATGCTTTGGATGGAGAAGGGAACGTCGGCATCGCCGGAACTGAAGACTTCACCGGAGGTGGTGGCGACGGCGATACCGAAGCGGTCGAAGGGGACCGTGGCCAGGAAAGGGATGTTTCCCGGAACGGTTCCTTCTTTTTTCTGCGGGCGGTGACGCCGGACGATGTCCCCGAGGAGGAGGCCAAGGGGTGGTGCGCTGAGTGTGGTGCTCATTTCCTGCCTGGATTGTCGTTGGAGGCGGCCCATTCCTGGAGATGGAGCAGGGCCACCAGGGAGTCGCGGGGGTTGCCGAAGTCCAGGCCGGTGACCCGGACAGCCTTGGCAACGCGGTAGTAGACCGTGTTTTTGTGCAGGTTCATCCGTTTGGCGCATTCGGCGACGTCGAAGGAGGCATCGAAATACGCCTGCAGTGTTGTTGCCAGTTCGGCGTCGTCGTGGAGCAGCGCCGCCAGGCTGCGGTGGCGGAAAGGCGCATCGTGGAAGTTGCGCACCGCCTGGCGGTAGAGGATTTCGGCTTCGAAGTCGTCAACGGTGGCCACTGACCCAGCCTCCGCGCTGCGCACGCAGGCCAGCAGCGCCTCCGTGATTCCGGTGGCGGTGTGGATGGACAGCAGGTCCGGGGCCAGCGGCCCTACCGCGGCGGACGGGGTAATGCCAAGGTGTTTGGCGGCGTCCCTCACGATTGCTTCTGCGAGGGCCCGCAGCCCTGCTTCCGCCGTGCCGGAATGCAGGTCAGGCATGATGATGGCGGTGTCACCGTTGAACTGCCCGACGACGGCGGATGCCTTGTAGGCAGCGGCGTGGATAGAGGCAAGGTTGGCAAGCTCCCCGTGCTTGAGTGCCGCGTCTTCAGCCCGGGAGTCGGCGTCGGACATGCCGATCAGGAGGAGGGCTGCGGGACGCTCCGACGGGATCTTGCCGCTGTGTGCACTGGCGGCGGCTTCTGCCGGGCCTGAGAGGATCCGTGCAATCCGGTCCTCCCGCATGTGGACGGACTGCTGATTGCGGTAGCGGATGAGTTCGGCGGATACCCGCGCCGCGGACCCGGTGAGCACGTATTCGACGTCGGGACCGAATCCGTCGCCGGTTTCCTGCAGCCAGATGTATCCCATGATCCGTTCGCCGGCGAAGAGCGCGATTGCCACCCTTTCCCGGAGGCCGTCCTGGGGCCTGGCAGGTACACGCACGGGCTGGCGGGTGCGGTGGAGCTCGCGGTAGGCGCCCAGGTCCTTGAGCAGCAGTTCATACTTCCTCGGACCGCGCCGGGACAGGATGGATGCTTTCCGGAGTTCATCGATGTCGTTGGTGACGGTGGAGTAGGCAAGGACCTTGTTGGCCGCATCCTCGACCAGGACGTGGCTGGAGGTCAGCCGGGCGGTCGTCTGGGCGATGGCGAACAGGTCTTCCTCAAGGAGGGTGAGTACCTCGCGTTCGTAGCTGCGGGGCTGGATCCGGTCCTTGGCAATGGAGAGCAGGCGGTCCCAGTCAGCGGCCGGGTCCACCAGGAGGAGCCCGGAACCGGCGGCGCTAAGGAGTTCCTCGGCCTCGGCGGCATCTTCCCGGTTGCCCTTCACCGCCACTACGGGCGGCGGATTGTCCAGGAGGCGCCGGATGGCAGGCAGCGCAGAGCGGCCGCGGACGCCGATGAGCAGCACAAATGCCCCGCCGGCCTGGACGCCCTCATCGTCGGCGTCGACGATCAGGAACCGTTCGATGTCCGGCGCTGAAGACGCGGGCCGGAGGATGAGGCTGGCGAAGCCAAGGGGAAGATCCGAGAGGATGTCATCCACCGTAACCGCGGCCATGGGTTGTCCTTTTGCATTGGTCCTGCCGGACGGCTCTGTCCGGATACCTCATGCTATCCAGCCTTGTGGGGCGGGATTATGGAA
>CADDZE010000161.1 GCA_902812465.1 Acidobacteriota bacterium
GCTTTGGCTACCACAATTCCATCCAGGGGAGAAACGACACGTGAATAGCTATAAAGCGTCTCGGCTGAGGACTCTTGTGAACGCGCCTGCTGTTGTTTGGCTTCAACTTGCTTGCGCCTCGCTTCAAGCGCTTGCTCGTTCGCCAACGCCCCCTTATAGCGTGTCTGCGCGTCATCGAACTCTTGCCGGCTGATGGAGTTTTTGGCCAGTAGCCCCTGGTATCGCTCGAAAGTAGCGTGAGCAAATTGGAGATTCGCCTGGGCTGCCTGGAGTGCGTGATCAATCTCATCCAAGTCCTCGAAAGCTTCCTCGACACCGGCTTGGGCCATCTTCAGTTGCGCGCGCGGTGTGCGGTCATCGAGAAGCGCCAAGACTTCGCCCCGCCGCACGCGATCCCCCGGCTTCACACGCATCCCGCGAACGGTGCCACCGATTTGAGCGCTCAAGACGCTTGTATTGAGGGACTGGACTGTACCCACCGCGTCCACGAACACAGGTGAGGACTGAAGACCAACGGTTTCAAGTCTCACGCCCCGGACGACGTTCGGCGCGGCGCTTGGCGATTTCTGCCTGCTTCCGCAAGCGGCGACGAGAGAACTGGCAATTAATGCGAGCAAGAGTCCCCACGACCTGCTGCTTCTTATCTTGCTTGTCTTTTTCACAGCACACCTCGGCACTACTTCACGACCGCCGGCGAGTCCGGCGAAAGTTCGCCGGTCGCAAGTTCCAGTGCGGCATAGCTCAGGCGGTAGTCATAGACGGCATTGAGATAGCTCTTTTCCGCCTGGGTGCGGGCGGTTTCTGCCTGAAGCACGCTCGTCATCGTGGCCAGGCCCGCCTCATACCGGTTTTGTAGGATCCGCAGGCTCTCTTTGGCCTGGGAGATGGCATCGCGCGCCACCGCCACACGTTCCCTGGCGGTCGTGAGATTCAAGAAAGCTTCTTCAACCTGGAGGCTGATCGTGGAGTTTAACTGCTCCTCTAAAGCCGCCGCCTGGCGCTCCCGGGCATGGGCCTCGGCAAGCCGGGCGAACTTTGCTCCTCCATCGAAAATGTTGAAAGTGAGTGTCGCTCCCGCCGCCCAGTTGTTGCCGCCGCGCGTTGCGAAGGTCTGGTTGTCGAGAGCCCACGAACTAAAGAGGCTGACCTTTGGGTGGAACCCGGCCCGAGCCATGCGGGTGCCGTTTTTGGCCCTTTGACGTCCAAGCTGGGAGGCAAGATAATCCGGTCGTACGGTTAGCGCGCGCCGCTGGCGCTCTTCGAGCGACCCGGCATTAAACTCGATCTCAGCCAGGCGTCCTTCCGTCGTTGTCGCTGCGGTCTGAGGCACTCCCATGGCGACATTCAGCGCAGCGTGCGCCAGGGCAACCGCGTTCCTGGCGCCCAGCAAATCCTCCCTTGCGCTCGCGAGTTTCACCTGGGCGCTTAAAAGGTCCGACGGAACGGCCATGCCCTGCTCCTGGCGCGCTTGTGCGTCCTTGAGGTTGGATTGGGCGGTCTCGACCGCGGATTGAGCCACCCGCACATTCTCGCGGGCCAATAAGCCGGTTGTATACGCACGAACAACCTGAAAAATCACTTCCTGCTCAGTCCGCGCCTGCTGGTTGCGGGCGATTTGGTTCGCCAGCTTCGCATCCTGGATCATCCGGGAGGTTTCGCCGGCGTCATAGAGTGACATGGAGCCAGAAAACTGGCTCTGGAAGTTGTTCAGGGGCAGCGGCGTGTTCAGCGCATTCAGTGCGAAATCGGCAGAGGTGAACTGGCGCTGAGTGAGGAGCGTTCCAAAGACATAGACCGGGTTATTTCCCCTCGTAAAGCCTTCCGAGAAATCGAGCCTCGGATAACGGTTCGATTTGGCCACTGTAATCCCTTGGCGCACCGCCTCGGCGTAAGCGGCCGAAGCTTTGACCGTGGGATTATTCTTCAAGGCAATTTGAACAGCTTCGGAGAGGCTCAGGGGCTGATCGCTGGTTTGTCCCAGGACACTCAACGCACAATAGCCACTTAAAATGAGAATCGTGCAAAGCACACGTATCCGGCTCATCGTGCCCCCTCATTGGCGGCCTCCGGAACGAATTCCGGAATGATTTCGTAGGTCGTCTCGATCGAAGCGGTCCGGGCGAGCATCGCTCCCACCGAACAATACTTTGTCTCTGACAAATGAATAGCTCGCTCGACGGCTTCGCGTGCGATGGTGCCGCGCAGCGTGTGATGGATTTTCACCTTTGTAAAGACCCTTGGGTACTCTTCCTGCTGCTCGGCGCTCACCATGACCTCATATCCCATCACCTGCTGCCGCTTTTTGCGAAGAATGCCGATGACGTCAATGGCAGTGCAAGCTCCGACTGCAAGAACGACAAGTTCAACCGGGGTCGCACCGGTATTACCGTCCCGTGTGTCGATGACCAGCGCGTGGCCTGAGCCCGACTGGGCAACGAATTGTCTGCCTTCACCTTCGACCGTGGCTAATCTGAGCCTTCCGGTAAGCACCGGCCTCCTCCCAGCAGAACTGGCCGCTGATTCCCTTTCGGTCATGGTTTACCAGCTCTTTCCGCCATCTTCTCTGCTGGCCACGTAATCTCTTCCAAAGCCGTCCGGGCCTGCCTTGCGACGTCGCGGCACATGAGGTCGCAAAGTTTGAAGACCAAAGGGTCGGAAATGAAATAGACCGTGCTCGTCCCTGAATGCCGCCTTGAAACCAGGCCCGCGTCAAATAGCGCTTGGAGATGCCGCGAGACAGTGGGCTGGCTGATATCGAGAGCTTCAACGACTTCGTTCACCGGCTTGGGCCCCGTCTCGAGCACTTGAAGAATTCGCAGACGTTGGGGCTC
>CADDZE010000162.1 GCA_902812465.1 Acidobacteriota bacterium
AACCCAGCCGAGGGCAATCTGCTCGTAGAAGCTGCCAGGCGATGACCCTTTCCGCCACCCACTGTACATGGAGGGCATGGCTTTTGCCGGCAGTCACCGCAGGGGTTCTTCGACTTCACGCAGCCAGTCGGGCCGTTTGAGCACTTCGCGCGGCTTAACGCCATCCGGCGCGCTGATGATGCCATCCTTCTCCATCAGGTCAAGCAAGCGGGCGGCACGCCCGTAACCGAGGCGGAGCCGGCGCTGCAATAAAGACGTAGACGCCTTGCCGGACTCGACCACCAGACGCACCGCTTCCTCGTAGACTTCGTCGAGTTCCCGCGCCTCTTCCTCATCCGCCTCGGCCTCGCCACGCTCCTTATCCTTGAATGGCTCGAGAAACTCCTGGTTGTACTCAGGAGCGGACTGCGCTTTCCACCACTCGACCACCTTGTTGATCTCCTTTTCGGTTACCAGCGGACCGTGCATCCGCACCAACCGGGCACTCGCCGGGGGGAGGAAGAGCATGTCGCCGCGCCCGAGTAGCGCCTCCGCGCCGTTGGAATCGAGAATGGTCCGCGAGTCCACCTTGGACGCTACGCGGAACGAGATGCGCGCCGGTAGGTTAGCCTTGATCAGCCCAGTAATGACGTCCACCGAGGGGCGCTGGGTAGCCAGGATCAGATGGATGCCCACGGCCCGCGCCATCTGGGCTAAGCGGGTAATGGACTCCTCCACGTTCTGCGGCTCCACCATCATCAGATCAGCCAGCTCATCGATGACGATCACTAGGTAGGGCAGGGGTCGCTCTCGCTCATTGCCTTGCTCGAAAAGGTTCAGCGTTGAGTCCGGCTCAAAAATCTTGTTGTACTGCTCAATGTTGCGGACGCCATGTTCGGCGAGCTTCTTCAAGCGTTCTTCCATCTCCAGTGTGGCACGCCGCAGCACGTTGGCCGCCACCTTGGGTTCGGTCACGATGGGGGTAAACAGGTGAGGAATCCCGTCATACAGATTGAGCTCGAGGCGCTTGGGGTCGATCAGGATGAGGCGAACTTCATCCGGCGTGGACTTGTAGAGCATCGATACGATGAGGGAATTGATAGAAACGCTCTTGCCCGATCCGGTCGAGCCGGCAATCAGCAGGTGCGGCATCTGGGTAAGATCGGCCACCTTCATCTTGCCGGTAATGTCTTTGCCCAGGCAAAGGGTCAGCTTGGATGGCGAAGTAGCAAATTCGCTGGACTCGATCAGCTCGCGGAGGTGGATGATTTCACGGCGAGCGTTCGGCACTTCGATGCCAATTGTCGACTTGCCAGGAATGCGCTCGATGAGGATCGACTCGGCCTTCATAGCCAGGCAGAGGTCATCCGCCAGGTTGGTAATGCGGCTGTATTTGATGCCGGCCTCAGGCTTGTACTCGAACGTTGTTACCACGGGGCCGGGATGGATTTGCGTTACCGTCCCCATGACGCCAAATTCGGCAAACTTCGCCGTGAGGCGCTCGGCGCGCTCTTTCAGCTCCTCTTCATCAACCCCCTGCCGTTCGTCTGGAGGCCGCAGCAAGGAGGCGCTGGGTAGCTTGTAAGTGCGCTCTCCGCGCCGGCTCACGATCCTGGGTGGCGAGGGTCGAAATACTTCGTGAGGACGATAGACCACCGTGGGATTGTTGTCGTCGCGCCCTCCCTCTTCTTCCCCATCGTGGCCAGCGGTGGCAGCCCCGTCTGGAATAGTGTCCGCTTTCGCCCTTTCCGCCGCGCTGCCGCGCTCACTAACCTCCGGTTCTTCGCGTCGTTTTCGCTCGCGCTCCACGCGCTTGCGCAGCCTCTTTCGACGCCGGGCCTCGCGCCACCCTTTCCAGCTGAGGCGCCAGCTCTCCAGGAAACCGGTGTGCCTCTTCAGAAAGGCTGCCGACCGAGAGAAGGAAAATCGCGTCAGCAGAAAGAGCGAGGCAAGGAAGGCGGCCCCCGTGACGATGGCTGCTCCGGCCAAATTGAGCAAGTGGGTCAAGCCAGCCGCAAGCAGATAGCCGGCCAGACCCCCGCCGCGAATCATTCCGTGCACCAGCGGAGTAAACGAAAACATCTCGAGCAACGCAGCGAGTGAGCCCGCAAACAGCACAACGCCTACCGCCTTGGTGCGCGGAGCGTCAAAGGGCCGCGCCAGCATCAGCCGCACGCCTACAATGAACAAAATCGTAGGAACCGAGTAAGCTACCCAGCCGAAACCCTGGAAAAGGAGATCCCCCATGTACGAGCCCGCTAAGCCAACCCAGTTGTGAACCCGCCCGGCTGCACTCGCGACGGTGTTAAAGGAGGGGTCAAGAGGTTGATAAGAAATCAGGCTAAGGAGGACCAGCAGCCCGGCTACAATGAACAGAAAGCCGGCGAATTCCGAGCGACGGCGAGCGTCCAGCCAGCCGGGCTTCCCATTTACTTGCGGTCTAGCCGGGTTGGTGGCTGGCGTGAGGACGGGCATGGCTCAACTCCCCCGGCGCAGGCGGTTCACCGCGCTCGCTAGCGTGCAACGCAATATCGCCAATCCCTTAGAGGGCTAATGAACCCCACGAGGCAAGTCCGCGGCTAAAAACCAGAGCCATCCCCGCTAGATAGTACCACGAGCCATCTATCCGAGCAAAGCAACAGCCGGGGTCGCGCCACCAACCGAAATCGGTGCGGATGGCGTTCAGCCTTGCGAACGCGGACTCGCTCTTCAGCACCAACTGGGCGTTCAGCAACCTCGGCGGCCCGAGCCCCAGGGTGTTCGACTGGGGCTTGCCCTTCTTCTTCGGCCGCAACGTCTTCGTGGGCATTGAGGGGCAGACCTCGCCCGCCGGCGTCGGACCC
>CADDZE010000163.1 GCA_902812465.1 Acidobacteriota bacterium
GGATTACAAGCAGCTTCGTGCCGTTTCGGACTTCGATGCCCGTCACCAGGTGAACGCCAACTGGATCTGGCAGCTTCCTTTCGGCCAGGGTCGCGCCCTAGGCAAAAATGCGCACGGCGTGGCGGAAGCCTTGCTGGGCGGCTGGCAGCTTTCCGGCCTCTTCCGCATCACCAGCGGCTTCCCGGTCAACATCTCCAACGGCTATGAATGGCCCACCAACTGGCAGCTCGGCGGACAGGCCACATCCTTGGGCAAGCTGCCCGTCATGCGGACCACCAAGTTGGGCGATGGCACCGTTAACATGTTCGCCGATGCCGAGACGGCGCTCAGCGCATTCATGTTCACGCTGCCGGGCGGCTCGGGCATCCGCAATCCAGTGCGGGGCGATGGCACCATCGGTCTGGATATGGGACTGGCGAAACGCTGGAAGATGCCTTGGGGGGAAGGCCACTCCATGCAGTTCCGCTGGGAAGTGTTTAACGTGCCTAACTGGAACCGCTTCGACGTGCAGTCGAACATTCCGGAGATTGATATTTCTTCCGCTTTCGGCAACTACGCGAACCTGCTGACCAGCCCGCGCATTATGCAGTTCGCGCTGCGGTATGAGTTCTGATTGCGACCCAGGCGGGCTGGAGGAGGACCTCTAGGCCGGGAGACGCGACGCGGATCCTTGTGGCGTCCTCTCGCAGAATTCTCAAAAGATGAACTTGAGGGCGAACTGCATGATGCGCGGGTCGCCGCTCAAGCTGCTGATCTGTCCAAAGGTCTTGCTGGAAGCGTTCTGGTCCGGCAGCCCGAGGTGGGTGGTATTGAACAGGTTCAGTATATCCCATCGCACTTCCAGGCTGCGGCCTTCACCGAAGTATCGGAAGCTACGCGAGAGGTTGAAGTCGAAGTTAACGAAGTTCGGACCAAAAAGTGTGTTCCGCCCGCAGCTACCCAGGCGCGGAGGTTTCGGTACAGCGAAGTCGGTCACGTTGAACCATTCGGAGACGCTACGTCGGTTTGACAGCGCGCCACTGCCCAGGCAGTCCGCGTAGGAGTCGCTCGTGATGCCGCCGCGGACGCCGAGGACGCTGTTGTTGGCGTTGGCAAAGATGGTGAAGGGGCGTCCCGTCCGCGCGAGGGTGACGCCGCTCGCCCGCCAGTCGCGAAGTACATGGTACGCTGCACGGCCCCCGCCTGAGTTGACCCAGTGCGGCGCCGGCAGCTGGTAAACGTAACTCACCACCAGTCGGTGCCGGTAATCGAAGTCGCTATTGCCGCGGTTGGTGGCCTTAACGTTCCAAGAGTCCGGCACGATACTGCCGCTTCCTCCGGAGAACAGGTTGTCCACCACCATATCGATCGAGTGGGACCAGGTGTAGGCGACGCTGAAGGCCAGGCCGGACTTCCACCGCTTCTCCAGGGTTGCTTCGAGCCCGTGGTATTCGGAGTTCCCCATATTGTCGCGAAATTCGATGGGCCCGAGGCCAGGATAGAGGATGATGCCGGTCGGCGTGCCGTCGGGATTAAATAGTTGCTGGTTGAGATTGCGGAGGACCGAGAGGTGGGTGCCTTTGGTACCCACGTAATCCATCGTCAGCACCATCTCCAAGGGCAAAGCGCGCTGGAATCCCGCGTTCCATTGGTCGATGCTCGGCATGACGTTGGCGGTGTTGACAGCGCGCAGACGCACCTTGGTGGGATCGACGGAGGATGGGTCCAGCGACAAATTGAAGCCGGTGGCAACGCGCATATTGTTCACGGTTTGTGTGGTGCTGCTGGTGCTGACCACGTTGTTCACCAGCCAGGGCAGGTTCAACTCCATTTGGTCTTCGCTGCCGATGCGCTCGAAGAGCTGGTAGAAGCGCCCGTAGCCCGCGCGCAGCACGGTGTTGGGCGTCAGGCGGTAAGCGAGGCCGAGGCGGGGTGCAAAGTTGTTGCGGTCGGGCTGCACCAGTCCAGGACCGAAGGGAGAGCCCGCCGGGGTGAACTTCTGGCCGGTGGCGAGGTCCAGGTTTGTGGCGCCGCCGCGCGCTTCATAAGGCCAAGTGGCGTAATCATAACGCAAGCCCAGGTTCAATGTCAGCCGGGGCGAGAACTGCCAGCTGTCCTCGACGAAGTAGGAGTTCATCCAAAGGCGCGAATCAGCGATGTCCAGGTTCGAGAGCTGAGCGGCCTGGGGATAGCCCAGCAGGAAGTCTGCCAGACCAATGCCCGTGTACTGACCAGTGAAGGTCCAGCTGCCCCGTAGCCCAGGAACGTCGAGGAAAATGTTGCGCATTGGAAGGCGCAGATCCGCGCCGAACTTCACCTGGTGGCGGCCGAACGACAGGCTCACGGTATCTGCCCACTGGAATTGGTTGGTCTTCTGAAACTTGGGGAGAAAGTCAGGCGACCCGAGCCGCCCCAGTCCGCCGCCTGCTGCAGGCTGGGGCACGCCGCCAAACGAGTTGATGGTGATGCCGGGTAGCCCGCCGCTGTAAATGGGATTATCCTGGACGCCTTTAATGCCGGCGCTAGCCAGCGTGTTTAAACCGAAGGGGTCCTGTTCGGCAAAGGAATCGTCGCGACCCCAGCCGAGTCGGAATTCGTTCAGAGCGCGCGGCGAAAGGACCCGGTCCCACCCCAGGGCCGCCGAATGCGACTTGAGCTTCTGGCGCCCGAAGGCTGAGGTGCTCGTACCGTCGATGATCCCGCCGAAAGCCCCAGGCACAAAGCGGAACCGATGGCCAGAGGCGTAGCGCAAGAAGAGGTGATTGGCGGCGTTCAACTGGAAGTCGCCTTTAGCCGTGTAGCTGTCGTT
>CADDZE010000164.1 GCA_902812465.1 Acidobacteriota bacterium
GGTTGCCCAAGAGGAGGAGGTCGGTTCTCTCGGCATCGGCATCGCCGCTCAGGTTGAGGATGCGGAAGTCCTTGCCGTAGCCGTCACCGTAGAAGTAGCGGTAGGAGTAATCGAAGGTGATGGCCTTGCCGTATTCGGCGGTGAGCGGGTCATTGCGCGCCGCATTGAGCGCCTGTCCGAAGGTGGCGCTGTACTCGAAAGTGAAACCGGTCGCGCCCAGGGCTTCGCGGTACCTGCGCCAGGACTCACCGCCGCTGCCCTTGTGCCCCTCGTCCACGAAGATCAGGTTGCGCCCCTCGAAGGCCTCCACCGGGACGCTCACGCCGCCACCGCGCTTCTCCTCCACCAGCTTGGTGATTTCGATGACCTGCACGGCATTCCCGGCACCGGCCCACAGGGCACTGTGGTTGAGGTCGAAGCGCCGGGCGGGGATGTTTGATGCCGCGAGCTCAGCGAGGTGCTGCTCACTCAAGCCCTCGTTGGGGGTGATCAGCAGGATGTTGTCCAGCGGCTCGCGGTTGTAACGCAAAAACTGGTGGTAGTTGACGTGCAGAATGAGCGTCTTGCCGCTGCCTGTCGCCATCCAGTAGGCTAGCTTGTTCAGTTCGGTCCCGGTGAACGGCTCGTCCAGCGGTTCGCCGGGGAGTCTCTTTGCATTCCGCTGGTGCACAAAGGCATTCAGATCGGCCAGGAGCTGGGCTTTGCGGCTGAAGAGGCGGTCGAGGACGATCTCGGTGTAGAGCGCGGCGACGTACTGGAAGTAGCGCAAGGTGATCGGCTGACTGCGGCGGACGTTGATCGCGGCGAGATAATCCCGGATGCTGTCGTCGTAGCGAGCCAGGTCGACGGCCGGGATTTGGACCTTGCTGCCGCGGGAGACCAGCCGGTGGTAGATGTAGCTGCGGCCCGACGCATCGAAACCCTCGTCGGCCTGCTTCAGGTCCTCCAGCAGCTCGCGGTTACAGGAGTAGCCCAGCAGGCTGTTGAGCCAGGCAAGCAGGAGGAGGCAGTTTTCGAGTCTCTGGTACCGCGCACCCGCTCCTGGCATAGCGCCAGCAGTACTTGGTGACGGCCTGGTCCTTGAGCCCCCCACGGCTATCCCTCCACCCCTGCGAACATGCGCGCCTTGAAGACGCCCTCCAGCGCCCGCGCCCCCGGGATGAAGGAGTCGCCGTTGACGTAGATCAGGTCGGCACCACCGGTCAGGTTCTGCTGGGCCACGAAGGCGCGGTCGCGCTTGTAGTCGTCTTCGCCCCACCCTTCCGTGTCGCGCCAGATGACAACGGTGCGCTGTCCTTCGCGCGTGACGCCACGGTAGACCAGGTAGCGCCGTCCCGCGTCGTCCAGTACCCGGCGCGTCTCCACGTCCAGCCCGATCAGGTAGTTGAAGGTCTCGGGCAGGTCCACCTTTTGGGCGCGGGTTTCGCCGTCGCGGTGGATGTGCAGGCAGTAGTCAAAGGGCTTGGTCAGCTTTTCCACGTTGAGCAGGGTCTCGCTGTGGCGCGTCTCCCAGCGGAGCACGTATTTGAGGAGGTAATCCTCGAACCTCATCGCCATCTGGCCGTCTCCCTCGTCGAACTCCAGGTTGTCGAGGGCGTCCTCGTAGGACTCCAGTCGGATGACCTTGACAACGCGCGGCGCGTTTTCGCATTCTGCCTGTGTCGCCCTGCGCTTTGGCTGGCCGTCCTTCCACTCGGGGGAGAACGTCACCTTCTTGATGCGGGGCAGGAGCACGGTGTCAAAGTAATCCGCCATCTCCACCAGAATGAACTTGCGCCGCCCGCCGTCCTCGCGATTCAGGTTGATGACGGCATGTGCCGTCGTACCCGACCCGGCAAAGTAATCGAGACAGTATGCATTATCGTCCACGCCAGCTGCGAAAATAGCATCGCCCACAGTGTGTACCGATTTCGGGTAGGAAAACGCATTGTGCTCACCCATGATATCGCCAAGCAGGTTTGCGCCGAATGTCCCGGCGTTATAGCGCGGGTCCACCCAGTTACTGCGAAGCGCTGCGGCTCGTTCGTGTCCGGGGATAAGCTGATAAATGGCCATGCTATCGTTACAGTGTAATTTGCCTTCCTTTACCAGTGGCACACACGATTCATATGAGCGCCGCCAAACCCTCTCCTCTCCGCGGGCTCCTAGCGGATACACCCTCACATATCCTTCCTTAGTCTTGCTGGTCGGGTAATCGCTATTGCTAGGTGCAGGCGGCGGTTCCGCGCCGACCACCTTATTGGAGTTTGGGTCAACCAAGATTGCATAAAAGCTGTTGGGTCTTGCATGACGGAAGTTGCTTTCCGCAGTTCCACTGCGTTTAAAAGGCCGCAGCTCAACACCACCATCGCTCATGCGCCCGGCTAAAGTTCGGTCCGAGGACCTATCTACGCAACTGAGCATATACTCATGAGTATTCGCAAGCGTTTTTGCTTTTCCGCCCTGGGGATGGTGGTTGACGATGATCATTTCACGTCGTAGGAAAGGGAAGTGCTTATCAACCAACTCACAGAGGTCGGCCATTTCAAAGTCATCTATTGCGACGAAAAGGACCGGGTCATCGTCAAGCAAGCGCATGGACAGCGCCAACCGGTTTTCCATGAAGGTCAGCCAGGAAGAGCAAAGATACTCGTTCTTATATAGAATCTCCGAATCGCCGGTATTGTAAGGCGGGTCAATGT
>CADDZE010000165.1 GCA_902812465.1 Acidobacteriota bacterium
GATGCTCTCCAACGCCTCTTTGTTCGGCTGGCGCAGCTCAAGACGAGCGGCGATGGCCTCGATCCGATCAAGATCGAAAGGCGCGGCGACGAGCTCGGTGGCCATTACACCGTCACCTCCGCCGGGGTCGAGACTTCGCTGTCATCTGCCGTGGCGAGAGGGAGGGATTGCTGCACCCACAGCATCCCCTGCCGGTATTCCTGGAGGATGGACTGCGGGATCTTGCGGACACTCGAGCCTGGGCGGAGCTCGCGCGCTATATCCCTCGCCGCCGGGTCGATGGCGGTACCGCAGACCAGGAGGCGTTCACTCTCGCCCAGGGCCTTGATGAGGACGCGCACAACCGACTCGTTGACCAGGCCGTCGACGACGGCGAGCCGGGAGTGGCCGCGCCGGCCACAGAAGGGTGGGTCGTGCTCGTAGTCGTAGTGAAGCTGGGCGGCGGTCGCCTCGGCGAGCCGGCTGTTGGTCGCCCAGCTGCTCAGGAACACCTGGCCGCCTTGCTCCTCGAACATCGAGGGGGCGACCTCAAGCAGACGAAAGCCCCCTCCACCCGTCCAGCCGGCGGTTTTCGTGATACCGCCTTGGTCCTCCCCGTTGATGACTTTGGTTAGGCGTGGAACCGCATAAGTGTTGACTGTCTCACCGCTTCGTTCAATGCCGATCCAGCGACGGCCCATTTTGTGAGCGACCGCAGCGGTTGTCCCCGATCCAAGAAAGCAGTCCAAGACGATGTCGCCAGGATTGGAACCGATCTGGACAATCCGCTGGAGCAGGGCTTCGGGCTTCGGGGTTGCGAAGGGCGGACTCTGAGGAAAGAGAGCGAGTATCTCCGCCTTCGCGGTACCCGTCGTGCCAACCTCATCACCAAGCCACAGGGTTTTTGGCACCAGCCCCTGGCTGACCTCGGCCAGGAACTTCTTCACCCGCGGGGCATTGTTACCGTCCGGTCCAAACCAGATGCGGTTATCGGCAACGAGTTCCTTGAATCGCTCTTCAACGTACAGCCAACAGCGGCCCGGTGGGGGATCGATTTTCCGCCCAGAAGGCAGAGCAATGGTGTAGAACTGCTCCTTTCGTCGCCCCGGACCGGCTTTCGCGTGGATCGGTAAGCTCGACCACGGGCCGCGCGGGTCGTTGTCTGGGTTGCTGTAGCGCTCGACCTGCTCCTCCCCGAACGGGAGCAAATTTCGTTTCCACAGGTGACGGTTCACGGCGTACACGATGATGTAATCGTGCGACGTTGAGATGTCGGTCCGGTTTTCCCGGGTCGTGAACTTCTCCCAGATGATGTTGGCGACGAAGTTCTCGCGCTGGAACAACTCGTCCATCATCACCTTGAGGTATGCTTGCTCGCTGTCGTCACAATGCACCCAAATGGACCCATCCGGTGCGAGGAGAGTCTTCACCTGCGCCAGACGATCCCGCATCATCGTGAGCCAAACGGAATGCTCCAACGCGTCGTCATACTGCAGGAAAGACTGCTGAGTATTGAAAGGTGGATCGAGGTAGGCGAGCTTCACCTTGCCGACGTACTCACGGGCGAATTCCGGCAGCTCGATCAAGCTGGTCAGCGCGTTCAGGGCATCCCCGCGAATCAAGAGATTGTCTTTCGCCCGGTCCCACTCAGGTGCGACCTTCCCGACGCTGCCGGCGTTATGGAGCAGGCGAACCTCCGCAACGCGGAAGTCTGATGCCGGCATCCATTCGTAACTACCGTCGTCATGAGCAAGCAGCCGTAGGTGTTTATTGGTCCAGGTCAGCTCCAAACGTCCTTCATACGACGGCACTGTCTTACCCTCCACTGTAGAAGGCCGGAGTGACCACAACGCACGTCGCGAGAGAGGGATTCGGGGTCCAGATTGCTAGCCGCAGGCTCAAACGGCGGTCTTTCGACCCGCAGGTGATGGCGCGTTGGGCCTCGCCTGGGCAACCCAGCGCCCAAACACGGCGCCGAAGTGCAATCTGCTTGACTCCGAGATTCCTCAGGTAGCCAGCCTCACAAGCGCATCATAATGCATCGGGTGTGGCGTGTGCAATCCCCGCCGGATGAGCGACGCATAGCGGAGCGATACCCCGGTTGCCTCAACGATCCTCGACAACGGCACCTCAGCCAACTTCGGCAGAATCTCGCGGACGAACCGCTCCCGCTCACTTTGAGAAGCGCCCCCGTGCGCAGCCTCCCACTGCGCTCGTTCCATTGCCCGCCGCGCGTTGGTCTGCCCCCGCTTCCGTCCCACATCTCCGCCGTGGGATGGGTCATTCCCCTCTGCCCTCATCGTCGCGAGCGCCGTTGGCCCAGCTGCCGCGAAGTTGGGAACCAGCACCGCTGCATTGTGCGTCTGGTAGCATTCGTCGCTGCAGAAGCGGCGCTCGCGGCTCGGCAGCGCTTTCCCGCACTCCGGGCAAACAGCCGCCGATCGCTCCACTGTCTTCGCGGCAACGGCCACGTCGTGCCGTGCTACCTCGACGGTCTTATCCTGGGAACGTACCTGCACCCGGCCTGCAGAGCGATTTCCCTCCGTCAGTTTCGTCGGCAGCTTCACTCTCGCCTTGTGGCCTTGCACCAGCGTTTGCGCCACCCTCTCGGCCACCGGCGCAACCGCCTTCGCCCACAGCGGCCCTGTCTCGGCCAGTTCCCGCGTCAGGGTCAAAGTCACCCGGCACACCCCGTCG
>CADDZE010000166.1 GCA_902812465.1 Acidobacteriota bacterium
TGTCAAGCGACACCATTTATCGTAACCTCATGACAATTGGAACTTTCCATTGCGGATGAGATTATGCGGGCGTCGGCGACGCCACGGAAGTCGCTTTCTGCGCACTTGCCTCCTTGGCCCGGTAACTCTCCAGGCTCATCATATCCAGGATCACCGAGTGATGCACCACTCGGTCTATCGCCGCCATTGTCGTCATTGGATCCTTAAAGATCCGGTCCCACTCTGAAAACACCAAGTTGGTCGTCACTATCACGCTTCGCCGTTCGTACCGTTCGGCTAAAAATGTGAACAGCACCTCCATTTCATCTCGGCTGTGCTGGACATAGCCGATGTCATCCAGGATGACACATGCAAACCGGTCGAGGCGCGCCAACTCGCGCGGCAACCGCAGGTCGCGCTTGGCCGCCAGCAGATGTTGCACCAGTGCCGCTGTGCTGGTCCAGTAGACCGACTGGCCCTGCCCCACCAAAACGTGACCCACTGCCGCTGTGACATGACTTTTTCCCGTTCCGGGCCTCCCGACCGCAATCACATTCACCGCCTGCTGCACAAACCGCCCTTCCCGTAGTCGCTCAATCTGCTGCGCGAGCAGCGGTCCGAACGGGCTCAGATCCAGCTGGGCAAACGTCTTCTCGCGTGGCAGCCGCGAGGCACGCAACAGTCGCTCGAAGCGCCGTTGCTCTCGGTAGGCGACCTCCTGCTGCACCAGTTCATACAAGAACGCCGCGTGGGTCAGCCCCTCTTTGGCCGCGCGCAACGCCAGTTCGTCCACGCCGGCGGCCGTATGGTGCAGCTGTAAGGCTCGCAGCAGCCGCGTCAGATCCTCATGTCGATTAGCCATCCGCACACCTCGCGCTCAGCAAGGCATCGTAGACCTGAAAGTCCAAAGCCGGCTGAACGAGTGCCGGGAGGGTCGGTCCTTCCGGTCGACGCACCAATTCGCGCACGGCGTCAAAGGTCGGAACGGTTCGGCTTTCGGCCAACAAGCTCAGAGCGGCTTCCACATCAGCTTCGCTTGTGGAGGCCGCCAGATGCAGCACACGCAGGTACTCCTTATCCGCCCGACTAGGCTGCTGGGTGGCGAGTGTGTCGTAGGCCTTCCGAAAGCTCGTCGTGGGGAACAGCTCATCACGGTAACGGTAGTGGGCGAACGCGCCAGGCTTGCGCATGAGCGAGAAAATCAGGTGGCGATAGTCAATTCGTGCCTGGAAGCGGCCATGGAGCCGTGGCAGCGTGAGCGTGCAGACCGTCCCGACATATAGCTCCAGCACCTCGGCGCGAATGCGCACCGTCAGCGTGGTGTCAATCAGCCGAGACGGCACGGAGTAGGTATTATGCAGCACCCGGATGGTCGAGAAGCGCGTGACCCGGACAGGCAGTTCGCGGCAGGGGTGCAGCGGCGTCTTGGGAAGTGGCCGCAGCGCGGCAAGTTCCTCCCTCCAGCGCGCCTGGCGGGTGCCATTGCGTTTGCGAACCAGCTCCTGCAACCAATTGGTGTAGCTGGCCCGGTCGGCAAAGTCGCGACTACCGCGCACGCGCAGCGCTTGGTCGACCGCTTGCTTGAAGCGGAAATGTGACTGCTCAACATCGCCGTTTTCGTGCGCCTCGCCGGGTGTATTGGTGGTCGGGGTCAGGCCGTAGTGGGTCATCAGGCCGAGATAGCGGTCGGTCCAGCGTCTTGTGCCGTCAGGTTCGATGGTCTGGACGGCGGCCGACAGGTTGTCGGTACGATGCTGCTGGGGCACGCCACCGAGTTGCCAAAGACAGAACTCCAGTCCTTCGGCCAGCGCCTCGAAGCTTTCGGAGAAGCACAGGCTGATGGCTTCGACATTGGAATAGGTGAGCACCAGGTGGAAGAGCAGGTGCGGGAATGGGACGCCACTCAAGGTGATGCCCAAGTCGTCCATATGCGTGAAATCAGATTGAGCGAGGTGACCAGGCTGGTGGATTTGCTCGAAGATGACGTCCTTCTCAGGGCCGTGGAGGGCGCGCCAGGATGCGACATGGCGCTGAAAGGTACGGAGCTGGCCCTCGGTGTAACGGTCAGGATGCTGCTCAAGGAGTAGCGAGAAAAGCGTTTTGGCTTGGAGCGCCGGGTCGCGCTTGAGGTGTTGCTCGACCCATGGCCAGTCGGCGATGAACGGGTTGGGACGGGTGCGATAGTCACGGGCGTGGCGAAGCGCACTCGGCAGTTTGGCGCTGCGCAGGTACTTGCGGGCGGTGGGGACGCTCATGTTGGCACGAGCGGCGGCCTGTTCAAGGGTTTTGCCATTCTTGCGTTCGCGGAGCATCAGGTGTACCTCGGCGTCGGTCTTCATGGCGCCTCCTTCTGAGGCGCCATGGTACGGATAACGGAGCCGAATGGGTAGGCCGCGAACGGAAAGATCTAGTTGTCATGAGGTACTAGATTAGCATGTCGCTGAACAGACCGAGCAGGCTCATCTGGCCAGGGCAGTAGGCGGTGAATGTCTCCTTGCCGTCCTTGAAGCGCTGCTCGGTGCCACGGTACAGGCCATAGAAATCGACGTACCAGTCGATACCCTGCGCGGGGTCACGCCGCCATACCTCGATTTGTGCGTCCAGGTCGGTGTCGATGTCGAGGTAGGCCAGCGCACCATGAG
>CADDZE010000167.1 GCA_902812465.1 Acidobacteriota bacterium
CAACATCGAGCTCATCGTCTCCCGTGCCTCGGTGCCCGTGGTCCTGGACGCCGGCATCGGCACGGCCTCGGACGCCGCGCTGGCCATGGAGCTTGGCTGTGACGCCGTTCTGCTGGCCACAGCCGTTTATTCTGTTGTCCGGACAGTGACGCCGGGAGCAGGCCGTCTCAGCGCCGCAGGATCGCGGTGAGCCGCTCCGTGTCATGGCGGGCGCGCGTGCGGCCCAGGAATACCACGGCGATGATCGCCGCGGCGATGCCGAGGACTACGGGCAGGACCCACGGAAGCCAGGTCAGGCCCGGCAAGTAGCCGAAGCCCGCAGCCATCAGGATGATCCACGCCAGCGCCGCCACAGCGACGGCGACGCCGGCCGGCAGTGCCGCACCGTACTTTGCGTGCCGCTTGTCATTGGCCCAGACGATGAAGCCCGCGGCGACGGTGGCGAGCACCACGATGGTCAGCGAAAGCATGGATCTCCTTGGAAACCGGGGCTAGAACTGGCCGAACCCAACGCGGCGGACCTCTTCAGCCCCGATCTCCACGTACGCCAGCGCGTTGCCGGGAACAATGATCAGGCGTCCCTTGTCATCCTTCAGGCGCAGCTCGCTGCCCCCATTAATGGCTTCGCCGACAACCTTGGCCACCGTCTCCGCGTCCTGGGTCGATTCCAGCACGATCTCGCGGCCAACGTTTTGAACGCCGATCTTAATTTCCAAGGGGGGCCTCCCAGCCTGTGAAGTGCTCGTGATTCTCTACGAGGTGTTGTCTTATTTGTAGTCTAGGACTCTTTGGGGAAGCGACTGATTCCGCGCCAAGCTAAACGGTAGATGAGGTCGCTGGCCACATCGAGGTCGAGGTTGCCGTCTGTTTCCAGCCAGTACCTTGCGCTGACCTGCGCCATTCCGGCCAGGCCGCGGCCCAGGAGTTCCGCCTCGAGGTGGGGAAGCTTGGTGTCCTCGGCAATGACCCGGGCAATGGCATCGGCGAAGGTCCGGTTGAAGGTTTCCAGCCGGGAGCTGACATCGGGGTCGTTGATCAGGTCGGATTCGAACACCAGCCGGTGGGCCTGGTCATCGTTGGCGATGAACTGGAAGTAGGCGCGCATAACGGCCTGGACGCGTTCATCGTTGTCGGTGGTGGAGTTCAGGGCGCCAAGCATCAGCTCAGTCAGCGACGCCAAATGGCTTTCCAGCAGGGCGAGGTAAAGATCCCGCTTGGAAGGGAAGTGCTGGTACAGCACCGGCTTGCTCACGTGCGCCGTCTCCGCAATCTCATCCATCGCCGCACCGTGGTAGCCGTTGGCTACGAACACCTCCTGCGCCGCAGCAAGCAGCTGTGCGCGGCGCTCATCCCGTGGCATCCGGGCGGACCGCTGGCCTGCGGGACGGGAGGCAGCTTGCGGTTCAGCGGCGGTCGGGCGGTCGGCCCGTGCTTCAGGGACCACAGTTGTCCTTCTTTCCATTGCAGTTACCTTCACTTTACTGCGGGGTAATATGACCCGGCGGTATCCCGGGGCATACATTGAAGTATGGCTTCGTCTTTCACCGCAAATGTTTCGACTATTTCGCTGGATCCGCTGGTGGAACCGGCGGCCGGACTCACCCCCGACGAGGTGGAACGGTACTCCAGGCACCTGATCATTCCCGAGATCGGAGCCCTGGGGCAGCGACGGCTGAAGAACGCCAGGGTGCTGGTGATCGGTGCCGGCGGGTTGGGTGCCCCCGCCCTGCTCTACCTCGCAGCGGCGGGAGTGGGCACCATTGGCATCGTCGATGACGACGTGGTGGACCTGAGCAACCTGCAGCGGCAGGTGATCCATGGCGTCAGCGACGTGGGCCGGCCCAAGATCGAATCGGCACGCGATGCCATCGCGGAGCTGAACCCGCTGGTGGATGTCCGGCTGCACAACGTGCGCCTGGACTCGTCCAACGCCCTGGAGCTGTTCAGCGACTACGACCTCATCCTGGACGGCGCGGACAACTTCGCCACCAGGTACCTGGTGAATGACGCCGCAGCGATCCTCGGCAAGCCCTACGTCTGGGGTTCGATCTTCCGTTTCGACGGCCAGGTCAGCGTGTTCTGGGAAAAGCACGGGCCCACCTACCGCGACCTGTATCCGGAGGCGCCGCCTGCCGGTTCCGTGCCGTCCTGCGGCGAGGGCGGCGTGTTCGGCATGCTCTGCGCCGCCGTGGGATCGCTGATGGTGACAGAGGCAGTGAAGCTGATTACCGGCGTCGGACGTTCCCTGCTGGGCCGCGTGGCCCTCTTTGACGCGTTGGGCGGCAGCTGGCGGGAGATCCGGGTGGCAAAGGACCCGGCAGCGGAACCTATCACCGAGCTCACGGATTACGAGGCCTTCTGCGGGATAGCCCCGGAAACGCAGGCGGACACCGAACATACGGTCACCGCCACCCAGCTGGCCACCATGCTGGCGTCGCGGAAGGCGGGGCTCAAGGACTTCGAACTGGTGGACGTGCGTGAGGCGGGGGAATACGACATCGTCCGGATCGACGGCGCCAAACTGATCCCGCAGGGACGGATCCTTGCCGGCGAGGCCTGGGACGAACTCCCGCAGGACCGGGAGATCGTGTTCCACTGCAAGGCCGGGA
>CADDZE010000168.1 GCA_902812465.1 Acidobacteriota bacterium
CCGGCCTCGCGCCCGGAGCGGCCGCTATCCGTGGACTGGTGGCGGGTCACGCAAGGCGTCGCGGTGATCGTTGCGCTCCTAGGGACTAACTTCTACTTGGCAGATCGTCCTCCGGCGGCTCTGTTGTCGGCTGGGGGGACCTCTCCCCTACACCGCGGATCTCGACCAGGCCTCCGCCTCGCACCTGCTCGATAACGTCGTGACCGGCGGGATGGTCATCCTTCTGGTGGCTGCGGCGGTGCGGCGACTGCGGCAGGTGCGGCCGCCGGTGATCGAGCTAGCGCTCCTGGTCGTGCTCGGCTTGCTCGCCCTGGGATCGGGCTTTCGGGCTCGGCTGGTAACCTGCTCGTGACCGGCTGGCTCCTGCTTCAGTTGGGGGCCGGCCCCTCGCCAGGCCGAGCCTCAAGCGGTGGGCCATCATCGTCGCCGGGTTTGTGCTGCTCATCGCCGCTCTCTCGACCGCGGGCGTGAATCGCCGAAAATCGGGTGATCAACCCGGCGAATGTCGGCCAGTCCACGTTCCGGATCGCGCTCACTGGAACCGACGGCGTCGGTCCCGCGGAAATCCTGCTGCAGCGGGGGGCGAGACCCGGGGTGCTTGCCGAACACTCCTACACCGAGCTGCCGGGCCTGCTCGTTCCCAGGCTCCTGTTCTCGAAGGGGTCGCCATCCTCAGACCAGCTCATGAGGTTCTACGTGAGCCCGACCGCCGGTTTCGCCGCTCCCCCGTGGTTCGAGGCGGTGCTGAACTTCGGGGCGGCCGGCGCCTTTGTTTTCATGCTTGTCTGGGCATGGGCGTCGGTGGCGCTGATTGAGCGTTCGCGTGCGTCGGCCCGTAAGGCTTCCGCTGCTTCGCCCAGTTCGGTCCATCCTGGATCTTTGTGCAGTACATGGTCCTGAGCCGCCTTACGTTGTTCCAGGCCACCGCGGACGGGCTGATTATCGCCCTTGGCTCCCTGCTCGCCAGCCGCGCCATTCGCTGGCGGCCTGAAAGCAATATCTGATTCTGCGGCGCCGGGTTAATGGACAAAGGACTAGCTGGCTGCGTATGGCCGCTTACCGTATTGCTGCAGAGCGTTGATCAAGTGATGCCACCAGACCGTCGTTTCGAGCAAATAGCCAATGGCTAACCCCCATGCAATGACAAGGACGTCTCCGGTGGGGGCACTCGCGAATACTGCGAGTAGCGTAATGGTTCCCTCGAAGATTCTTGCCCTGAGGCTGTGACGTGCTGCTGCTAGGGACCGTAACCCGATGACGGCGGCGGTTTCAAGCCCTGAGAGGGCAATCATCGCCGTTAGCGGGGGAATGAGTGGCTGGGCTCCATCCCATGTTGAACCGAGCAGCTTGGTACCCAAGGTGGTCGGCATCAGGCCAATGAGCATTCCCCAAACTGCAGCGATTGCGATTAACATGAGTCCTAGCTGCACAAGCGATGAAAGAGCGCGATGGGTGTCGTGGGTCGCGGTTCGCACGACTTCCGGCACGAGGACGAGCCGGGCCCCCTGATAGAGAACGACCACGGGCGCGAGTAGCAGCAGGCCGCCACGAAACGCGCCAGCCGCGGGAAGCCCAGCTACAAGGGCGATGACAAAAACGGAGATCTGCATCGACCCGTTGGCGGCGGTGAACTCCCCCAGGTAGCGCAAGGCGAGGTCACGCTGGCTGATGAGCCACCGGTAACCGGAACGTGGGCTCGGGAGGGTGCGTTCGCCGACCGCGGCCACCATGCCCGCCGCTGTACCACATATGCCCCAAGTGGACAGCAGGAGGGCGCTAGTTGACCGGTGGTGGACCACGATGAGCCAAAACAGCAGAGCCATCGGGAGGGCCCATATGATGTCATTCATAAGCGCTAAGTGGGGCCTCCTCGCTGCCACGAAGCAGTAGCGCCAGGTGTCTTGGAGAAGGACGCCGGGCAGGCAGCCGGCTAGAGCCCAGAAGGTGTAGCGATCATCAGGCATGAGCGCACCAGCGACGGCTACTCCCACACCAGCCGCGAGCCCCAGAGCAGTTGCCGAACCGGTCGGGCCTGGCGCAACCCTGTGGGAGGGCGCGCTCTTAGCGCTGTATCTGACAAGAAGCGGCTCGACATTCAGGGACCGTGAAGCGCCGGCGGCAATGAAATAGATGGTCAGCGCAATACTGAATGCTCCAAATTGGGTGGGGTTCACGGATCGGGCTACTAGGCTTGCCAACGCGAAGTTGGTCAGGCTAGAAAGTCCTTGGTCGGCAAGACCCCAAGCTACGCGGCTAGCTGGGCGGGTCATGCCGCCAAGACTTCGGTGTGGATTGGTCAGTCTCCCGACTCCACTGGTTGATACAAGCGAGCAGTTTCGCTGCTGCACTTGTGTGTGTGAGCGAGCGGATGTGCTTGGCGGCACGCGCGCGAAGCCTGTCACGGAGAGCTCCGTCGTGGAGAACGCGCTCGGCGTGTGCGGCCAGTATGTGGGGATGGTCGAGGGGAAAATAGAGGGCAGCATCACCGCATGCTTCATGGAAGGAGGCGATGTCACTGGCGATGACAGGCGCTCCGAGGGCCATCGCTTCGACGGGAACCCGGC
>CADDZE010000169.1 GCA_902812465.1 Acidobacteriota bacterium
CGGGCACACGATCCTGTTGCTGGATGCGGCCCTGGCCTACCACCGCGAGGTCACGCGGCAGGGCGGCGGGATGCCCGAGTCTGTCGAGAAGTTGCTGCCCCGACTCCGCGATCCGAGCTTCACCCGCGTGCTGATCGTCACCTTGCCGGAGGCCACGCCGGTCCATGAAGCGGTGAAGCTGCAACAGGATCTGGTGCGGGCGGGTATCCAGCCGTTCGCCTGGGTCGTCAACCAAAGCCTGTCCCCGCTGCGTGTGGTGGACCAGGTGCTGTTGGCCCGGCAGGCACAGGAAGCCGCGTACATCCGCGAAGTGACCGAGCGGCACGCAGAGCGGGTGGCTCTGGTGCCGTGGCGAAACGAGGCACCTGTTGGCCTGGAAGGGCTCAGGAGCATGCTTGCCTCCGAGGAGCCGCTGGCAGCGCAAGCATGAAGAGGGTGGCAATCATGACAGCTATCGAACACAAGCCGTGCTACGGGACCATGTTCCCCGACCCGCTGCACGCGACCAATGACAGGATCAACGCGGGGAAGGTGTTTTCGTTCGTGGTCGTTAGCCCGCCAGGGCTTTGTCGGGCGGCGCGTCAAGTCGAGGTCAATCGGGACGAATGGAACGATTGCACGCGGTGCCCCGAGTTCGACCACTGCTACAAGCTGTGCATGGCAAAACTGGCTCTGGAAAACGCCGTCACCCAAGTCTGAAGTGGACACTGGGAATACAGGTTCTTCCACGGACGCCCGAGAGGTCAGGAGGCGACATCATGATAGCCAACACGGTCGGTTTCATCGGTGGAGGACGGATCGCCCGCATCATCCTGGGTGGCTGGAAGCGAGCCGGTTTCCTTCCCGCCGAAGTGGTCGTCAGCGAGACCAACGCCGAGGCGCTGGAGAAGCTCACGGCACAGTTTCCCACCGTTCGCAGCACGCCCGACGCTAGCTGGCCGTTGGGGCAGATGGAGTGTATCTTCGTTGCCCTCCACCCGCCCGTGCTGCTCGACGCCCTCAAGCCGCTGGTCGGGCATCTGCGGAATGATGCTGTGGTGGTCTCCCTCGCCCCCAAGGTTACGGTCGCCAGGTTGACCGAAGCGCTGGGCGGCTTCGCTCGCATTGCCCGAGCCATCCCCAATGCTCCGTCACTCGTCGGTGCGGGCTTCAACCCAGTCAGTTTCGGGCCAAAACTCGACGAGACGGGCCGCGAACAGGTGCTGCGCCTCCTGCGTCCGCTAGGTGCGTGTCCTGTGGTGCCGGAGGAGCATCTGGAAGCATTCGCCGTGCTGACGGCGATGGGGCCGACCTACTTTTGGTTCCAGTTCCAGCAGCTTCGTGAGGTGGGCCGATCCTTCGGCATTGCTCCCGCTGAACTGGATGCCGCCTTGGCGGCGATGGTAGTCGGGGCAGCGCAGACCTTTTTCGGTTCAGGTCTGAGCGCCCAGGATGTGATGGACCTTGTGCCGGTCAAGCCGATGCACGACGCGGAGGAGGCAATCCGGATCGCGTTCAAGAGCCGGCTGAGTGAAATCTACCAGAAACTCAAAGTTTGAATCGCCCGTAACTTGTTCATGGAGGAAAGAACTGATGAAGAGGCAGAGTGCGACGGGCTGGGCACTGGCCCTGGTCCTGGTGATGGCGAGCATGGCGCAGGCACAGACGCCTGTGGTGAGTCCCGGTCAGACAGCCCTGGCTGCCGCGGCCAGGCAGCAGAAGTACCTGTTTATCCTGTTCTACAAGCAAGACGACGCCGCCACCCAGTCGGTGCGGCAAACCCTGAACACGGCGCTGGCCAAGCGGGGCGATCAGGCCAGTTCGGTCCTGGTGCAGACCACCGATCCGACGGAGAAGCCCCTGATCGACCATTGGGCATTGAGCCGGTCGCCGATGCCCTTGGTGCTGGCTGTGGCCCCCAACGGGGCTGTCACCGGCAGCTTCCCAATCAAACTGACCGAGCAGGACGTTGCCAGGGCATTCGTCAGCCCCGGCATGGCCGCGTGCCTCAAGGCCACTCAGTCGCGGAAGCTGGTGCTGCTTTGTGTGCAGCCAACGGGAGCCACGGAACTGCCCGTCGGTGTGCGTGAGTTCAAGGCCGACAGCCAATATGGCCCTGCCACCGAGATCGTCCGTTTCCAGGCCAGCGACCCTGCGGAGGCCGGCTTCCTCCAGGCGCTTCAGATCAAACCTGCGGCGACCACAGTCATTGCTTTCTTGGCGCCGCCGGGGAACCTGCTAGGTACTTTCGAGAGCACGGTCACCAAGCAGCAACTCGTTGATAGGCTCAAGTCCGCCCAGAGTAGTTGCTGCCCAGGCGGCAAGTGTGGGCCGGGAGGTTGCTGCCCCGGCGGCAAGTGCGAACCGAGACAGTGACAAGCGAAAGGATTCGCCCCCGGCAGGTGGTTTGCTCCTGCCGGGGAACTTATCAGGAGGACGGAAACCATGCGATTACCGACACTGATCGGCAAGGAGCTATGGGAACGACCCGTGCCAATGCTGACCTGCTTGCTGGCCATCCTGCTGGGCGTGACCGCTCTGGTGGCCATCCGCACGGTCACGGTTTACTC
>CADDZE010000170.1 GCA_902812465.1 Acidobacteriota bacterium
CTCTCTTCGCTGCTCCTGACCTTAAGGTAGCGAGGAGAGCTGGATTTGTCCAGCAAAAAGTTATCGGGACTTGGGGAAGCCACCCAATTCCTGCGGGCTTCGCCACCGAAACTGAGGGATTACGTCGAAGGGTGCCCCCGTGACGGTTTGAGCGAACTGGGGTGTAATCGGCGTGGTGGTGAGCGGAGGAAACACGTTCAAGCCGAAAAGATAAGTCGGCGTGGGTTCCGTGTTTGCGATTGACTGCGTCAAGGTAACCCCAGGAGCAACGATGGCAAACTGCTGATCTAGGAAGCGCTGGGACGCGTAATAGATTCCCCAACCCGCACGCACCACGGTGTTCTTAAAAAGGCTCGGCTGCCAGGCAAAGCCGAAGCGTGGCGCTGGGTCGTTCCACGTCGTCGAGTAAACTTCGGGATCCACTTGCCCCAGTGCGGCGTAGAGCATGCGACCGGTATTGAAGTCAAAGGAATGAGGATACTTTCTGTCCGGTCCAACGGGATCGGGTGGAGTTTCCAGATACCAGGCGAGGCCCAAGTTGAGCGTAAGACTGGGCCTAATCTTCCACGAGTCCTGGGCATAGGGTTCAAAAGTCGTCCAACGATAATGCGTGCGCGGCATGGAAGTAACCGTGCCGTTAGTGGGCATGCCGAGCAGGAAATCCGCAAATGAATTGCCGGTGTTTGTCGTCGGAATGAGGGTGCCGCCGGCACCCGGCTCGAGCTGAGCACTGAAATCATTAGTGAAGAAGATGTCTCCGCGGGCGCCCGAGTTCGAGCTTTGCTGAATGCTGCGGGTGTAGTTCAGATCCGCCCCAAATTGCATTTGGTGATTGCCATGCAGCCAGTTGAGCGAGTCGTGAAACTGGTATACATTGTCCACATCCCCAAGGCGGCCGCTGCCCTGGCCGAATCCCCCAATGCCGGTAAGACTGATGCCTGGAACGCCGTTAGGATCGGCTGTGCCAGTGATACGCAATTTCGATTGGATGCCCTGCTGACTCTGCCCTTCGCTGAAAACCGAATTGCGTGTCCATGCGATCCGAGCCTCATTGACCTTGTCTCCGCTGATACTAGAAGTCGCCTGCAGCATGGCGAGCTGCGTATTCAATGGGAAACTGGACCCGCTGAGCGGGAACACTCCTGTGTCCACAACCGGCGAATTCTCATTGGAGAATTGCGCGAACAACGTGTTACGCGGGGTCAGGTCCGCATCGATGCGGGCTGAAAACTGATCATAGTCGTACGTGCTTCGCGGCGTGCCAAACACGTTGATGGGCCGTTCCGAATAGCTCGATCCGGGCCGATAATACTGCAAGAGCTTTCTTGACACTGGATTAATCAGGCTGGACGGGATAATGTTCCCGGCGAACGCCTGGCGGGTTCCGGTGGCGCCGTTGAAAGTCGAGGGGTTGTAGATGGGCGTGGAGAGCGCGGAAAAGTCGCCGTTGAACATGGCTTCGGTGGGCGCAAAAGCCCCGGCAAATGCCGATTGGGCCTGCCGCAGGCCCTCGTAGTTCGCAAAGAAGAATACTTTGTCTTTGCGAATGGGTCCGCCCACGTCACCACCGAATTGGTTCTGGTGGAAAGGTCCTGGCGGGATGGGGCTGAAGAAATTTCGAGCCTCCCACGCATTGGTTCGCACGTACTCCCACGCTTCACCATGCACCTGGTTTGTGCCACCTTTTGTTATCACATCCACGATTCCTGGGTCCGGTCCCAGGTCCGGCATAAAGAACCCGTAGTGGACCTCAAATTGGTCAATGTCCCCGAGCGAGAGGTTCAACGAGGCATTGCCCAGGCGGCTTCCGGATGTTTCGACGCCATTGATGAGATACGATGAATAGTCCTGGGCGTTCCCCCCGACATTAACGTTTAGTCCCGGGTGATTGACTTGGATATCGATCATATCGGAATTGGCGCCTCCCGAACTCTGCGTGGCTCCCGAAAGCAACCCAAGCTGCAGAAAATTCCTTCCATTTAACGGAAGCTGCTTAACGCTTTGGGGCGCAATGAGACTTCCCAAGTCGTTTGAACTCGGCTGGAGTAGCGGAGCCAACCCGCCCGCTCGGACCGTGACCTTTTGCGAGACCGCCCCTATCTTCAGCACGACATCTTCAGTCGCCCGTTGCGCGACCACAATCGTGAACTGAGCCAGAGTGTAGCTCTCAAACCCACGTTTGAAGATCCGTAAAGAGTAAGTTCCCACAAGTACCGAGGGGAACGAATAGCGCCCACTGCTGTCCGTTAGCGTTCGCTGGCTTATTGCTGTGCCCGCATTCGTCAGAACAACGTCCGCGCCCGGGATGACCGCGCCACTCGTGTCCTTTACCACTCCGGCAACAGAAGACGTCACCGTCTGTGCGCGTAGAGGCAAGAGAGGGAACAGAAAGAAGGCAACCGTTACAGAAACACACAAAGTGGTAAGCTTTCGGCAGGCGTGCTTAACTTGAGTGGGCGAAGGTTGATAACTTCAGTCTGTGGCCCAACTGGGGCAGGAGAACAGACTGATGGTTGCTCGCAAGAGGCGCTCGATTCGCCCAACGA
>CADDZE010000171.1 GCA_902812465.1 Acidobacteriota bacterium
CCACCGAACATCGCACAGGGCTGGCACGGGCAGGCGGCGGGGCAGGGCAGGTGATTTTCCGGAAGACGGCTGAGGGTTGTGGAATGGACGGGGTGTTGCGGTGGCTGGCAGGCGGGGAGGAATCAGGCTCCAGGCAGCCCCCGACAGACGAACAAGGCAGCGCGGTGGTCGAGTTTGTATTCCTTGCCCTCCTGCTAATGGTCCCGCTGGTCTATTTTGTTATTACCGTCGGCCAGATCCAGGGCGGCTCCTTCGCCGTCGTGGGCGCCGCGGACCAAGCCGCGAAAGTGTATGTTGCCCAGCCCGATGCTTCGACCGCCCAGTCGACTGCCGAACAGGCCGTGGCCCTCGCGCTTTCCGACTTCGGCCACCAGGCAGAACGGGCCAGCCTGGTCACCACCTGCAATCCCTCCGACTGCCAGGCTGCCGGGACGACCGTGACAGTGACCGTCAGCCTCACCATCCCCCTTCCGTTCGTACCCTTCGCCGAAGGGCTGACGGCCACCCGGGTGGAAGCCTCTTCCACCCAAATCGTGGGCAGGTACAGGTGAACCGCAGGGAACCGGATGACAGCGGACAGGTGCTGGTGATGATTCTTGGCTACGTTCTCCTTGCACTCTTGGTCGCGACAGTGGTCATGGGCATCTCCGCCGTCTACTTGGAGCACAAGCGCTTGCTGTCACTTGCGGATGGAGCGTCCCTTGCAGCTGCCGACAGCTACACACTGGGCGAGGTCGGCTCACAAGGTGGAACCCCGTCAGCTGTACTCAATCCTGCCCGGGTCCGTAACGTGGCTGCCGACTTTGTGGCCAGAAGTCCTGCATCCCAGCGTTTTTCCGCACTGGCCGTGACAGGGGAGACGGGAACACCGGATGGTTCCACCGCCGTGGTGGTCCTGTCCGCCGCCGTGCACCCGCCCGTGGTCAACTTCCTGATTCCCGACGGTATCCGCATTGAAGCAACATCGACCGCGCGTTCGCGGTTGACCCGGTGAACGGATGACGCGACGAACAGTTGACTCTATAGTTGCCAGCCCCGTGCAGGCATGACCCGCCGGGGTCGGGCGCCGCGACGTACCTGCGCGCCTGGCCGTATCCACCGATAGCGTAGGCTTAAACCACCATGGCCAATATTGATTTTTCCGCTGAAATCCGTGCGCTCCGCGCCACCTACGAGTCCATCGAACGCGTCAGCGATGTGGAGACACTCAAGGAAGACATCGCCGAACTCAGCGAACGGGCAGGGGAACCGGACCTGTGGGATGATCCCGCGGCTGCCCAGAAAATCACCTCCCGCCTCTCGCACCGCCAGTCTGAGCTTGAGCGCCTCACCAAGCTCGAATCCCGGATTGACGATCTGGAAGTCCTGGTGGAACTCGGGCAGGACGAGGACGATGCCGACTCGATGGGGGAGGCCGCCACCGAACTCGAGTCTATTAAAAAGGCCCTCAAGGAGCTGGAAGTCGTGACACTGCTGTCCGGCGAGTACGACGAGCGCGAAGCCGTGGTGTCAATCCGCGCGGGCGCGGGGGGCGTGGACGCGGCGGACTTTGCAGAGATGCTGCTCCGCATGTACCTTCGCTGGGCTGAACGGCATGGCTACCCCACGAGCGTCATGGATACCTCCTATGCGGAGGAGGCCGGCCTGAAATCTGCCACGTTCGAAGTCAAAGCGCCTTACGCCTACGGCACGTTGAGCGTGGAAGCTGGCACCCACCGCCTCGTCAGGATCAGCCCGTTCGACAACCAGGGCCGCCGCCAGACCTCGTTCGCCGCAGTGGAAGTCATCCCGCTGATCGAACAGACAGACTCCATCGAGATCCCGGACAACGAGATCCGGGTGGACGTGTTCCGTTCGTCCGGCCCGGGCGGCCAGTCGGTCAACACCACCGACTCCGCGGTCCGACTGACCCACATTCCCACCGGCACTGTAGTTTCCATGCAGAACGAGAAATCCCAGCTGCAAAACCGTGCCGCTGCCATGCGCGTCCTGCAGTCGCGGCTCCTGCTGCTGAAGAAGGAGCAGGAGGACGCCGAGAAGAAGGCCCTGGCTGGCGACGTCAAGGCGTCCTGGGGCGACCAGATGCGTTCCTATGTCCTGAACCCGTATCAGATGGTCAAGGACCTGCGCACCGAACACGAAGTGGGCAACACATCAGCGGTGTTCGACGGCGAGATCGACGACTTTATCGATGCCGGCATCCGTTGGCGTACTGATAACCGCAACGCCGCCAACAACAACTGATTGCGGCCGCGCTCTCAACAAAGAACTGCCCCGGCATCGGGATGCCGGGGCAGTTCTTTGTCGGTGGCACTAAAGGATGGCAGGTCTCCGGGTCTATTTCCTGTCCGCGGAGCCGCGGCGCCGAAGCGTGTTCCAGCGGGCGGTGAGTCCCCATTTGGTGACGTTGATCATGGCTTCGATGACGATGTTGCCGCTCATTTTGGAGGCGCCGAGTTCGCGTTCGACGAAGGTGATGGGGCGTTCTTCGATGC
>CADDZE010000172.1 GCA_902812465.1 Acidobacteriota bacterium
ACGTGAGAGGCATACAAAGCGTGATTGCTTTCTCGCCTTTCTTCACGTGTCGCCCTAATTCTTTCCATTTGCGAAACGAGGCCAGAGGGCCAAGCGGGAGACCTCGCTCTAAGCACTGAAAAAGTGCCAGCAATTGGTTGCCTAAGCTGTCGTTGTGAAAGCGGGAGTAAGCCTGATGAATGAAGCCGGGCTTAGCAACAGCCTCATCCAACAAAGCCGCCCATGAAACCATGGGCTTCTTGTCGTTCGTCTGTTCTCTCTCAGCGCCATAGCGCGCGCTGCCTGTGTGCCCCTGCGGGCCTGCGCTTTGGTTTTCGGTCTGTCGAATTTGGTTTTGCTCGGTCACGGTTTTGATCTCCTTTTCTGCCCTGCTTCTCGCGGGGCGAAAAGAGGCGAGTCGGACCTCCTCGCAAGTGCCAAGGGCTGCTTTTTTGGAGGGGCCTAAGAATCGCGCTTTTTGATTCTTGGGAGGAACCAAAACCCGGAGGGTCCCGCGCAGCGGGAAAGCAGAAGCCCGCAGCGCCGCCAGCGCGGAGGGGCCTTTCCGATCTCGCCGTGCCCGCGAGAACAGGCGCAGAAAAGGAGACGTGGCCGGGCGCGTTAAACCGAGAGACAGACCGGAAACGAATCAGAAGCGCAGACCGCAGTGGGCAAGGTACGTCTAAGGAACGACGGACCTCAGACGGTTCGAGGGGAAGCTCATTTAACCCACGGTGTGAAGAGCAATCATGGGAGCGACAACATAGTGATTCTTTGATACACTCGTTCGCCTGAGCTCCTTTCCGCGCGATCCGAGGGGTATGAATCCCGGCTCCATCGTACGTTGCCGAAACCGCGATTGGGTTTTGCTCCCAAACGACCGCGAAGACGTGTATCTGCTTCGACCGCTCGCCGGAGCCACGGACGAGATTGCCGTGGTACAGAGGCGTCTGGCTGATCTGGTCGGCTATGAATTGCCCGAGGAGCGGGTGCGGCCCTCGGTATTTCCGTCGCCTACAGTCAATGACCTGTCCGATGCTGCGAGCGCACATCTCCTCTGGCAGGCGGCGCGGCTCACACTTCGCGAAGGCGCCACACCGCTTCGCTCACTAGGTCGAATCTCGATCCGGCCGCGGGTCTACCAGTTTGTTCCGCTATTGATGGCGCTGCGCCTGGATCCAGTCCGGTTGTTCATCGCTGACGATGTGGGCGTAGGAAAAACCATTGAGGCGCTTCTCGTCGCCCGCGAGTTGCTGGATCGCGGTGAAATTCGCCGCTTAGCCGTCCTTTGCCCGCCATACCTATGCGATCAATGGCAGACGGAATTGGCTGAAAAATTCAACCTGGAAGCTGTAGTGGTCCGCTCAGGAACGGTAAACCAGCTTGAGCGCCGCGCGCCCGTTGGCAAGAGTATCTATGAATACTTTCCGGTTCAGGTCATCAGCATCGACTGGGCCAAGACCGACAGGAACAAGCAGCAATTCCTTCTTCATTGCCCGGAGCTCGTCATTGTGGACGAGGTCCACGGCGCGGCTGCGGCCGGCGAATGTAATCAGAATCAGCAACAGCGGCATGAGTTGCTGCAAGCAGTTGCGTCGAACCCCGAGCGACATCTGATGCTCCTTACTGCCACGCCTCATAGCGGGATTGAGGCAGCCTTCCGGTCGCTCTTGGGCTTGTTACGGCCGGAATTTGGTGGGTGGACTGTAAGCGATTTGAATGAAGCCCACCGGACCACCCTCGCCCATCACTTCGTGCAGCGTACGCGGAAGGATATCGAGACGGATTGGGAGGGTGAACACTGCTTTCCCGTTCGGGAGACGCCGCCGGATGAGACATACGGGCTCTCCGAAACGTATCGCCGCCTTTTCCAGCGGACGTACAATTTCTGCTCGGAGATAGTGCGAACCGGTGAGGGGCTGGGCGGATGGAAGCGGCGAGTGCGCTACTGGGGTGCGCTCGCGCTACTGCGCTGCGTGATGTCAAGTCCGGCCGCAGCGATTACCGCGCTCGATTCCCAGCAAGAAAAGCTTCCTAATGAAGCGGAAGAAGAGGACTTCCGCCCCTTCGTCTTCGAGTCCGCGCAAGACCGTACTGACGATGAGTCTCCCACCCCGCCCTTGGAAGCCGCCAAGTCCACGCTGGAGGACTCCGAGCGGAGCGGGTTGCAAGAGCTTGCCCGGCTGGCGAAGGATTTGCTCGGCCCGTCACAGGATAGCAAGCTCGGGCGCTGCGTTGAAATTATCAAGAAATACGTGCACGAAGGTTTCCACCCGATCATCTGGTGCCGGTATATCGCTACGGCGGACTACGTGGCTGAAGCACTACGCGGCGCCCTTGCGCCAGAGGTTCAGGTTGTCGCGGTGACTGGCCGGATCGGAGACGATGAGCGGCGCGCGAAGATAGATGGGCTCAATGCTGACAGCCCCCGGGTGCTCGTCGCCACCGACTGCCTGAGCGAAGGAATCAATCTGCAGAACAAATTCAGCGCTGTGCTGCATTACGATCTCCCC
>CADDZE010000173.1 GCA_902812465.1 Acidobacteriota bacterium
GGCCAGGGCCACGCAGCCTTGATCGGCGCTGGCCAACCAGCGCCGAACCTCGTTGCCGCAGGCATCCAGCAAGAGCAAGCAGCCCGGCTGACCGGCCCGCACGCCGGTCGCCACGGCAAGCAGCGGTTTGCTGGGATGGTAGCCAACCGCCGCCCGCTCTCCCAATTGATCCGCCAACCGAGTGCGGATTGCTTCGCGAGGCTTCGGCTCCGCCCCAGTCCCTAGCTCCCAGACGATCAACTCTCCTGAATCGCGGCTGGACCCCGCCACGCTTGCCAGCCGCATTCCATCGGGAGAGAAAGCCGCCCCCCAGACAGGCCCTGCCTTCACCGGCAGGGTGAGCAGCCTTTGGGCAGTGCCCGTCTCCCAGAAGACGAGGGAACCGTCGCCCGAGCCGCTGACCAGCCACCGCCGCTGCGGCGCGAACGCCAAGGTATGCACAGGTTGCGTATGGCCGGTCAGGCTGAGCAGGTCGGCGTGGGTGATGCGGTCAAGATAGTGCCACTCCCAGCCGCGCTGGTCCGCAGCACAGCCTTCCAGTAATTGCCGGGCGCGGAAGAGCTGATTGTCATGATAAAGCCGATCTGTCATGTAAATGTCATTGACATACAGGCAGCGCTTCTCCTTGCGGTCGGCCTCTCGCTCGGCAGCCAGGGCTTTTTCGGTTCGTTCGTGTTCCTGCCGCAGCTGCATCTGGTCGAAGACAAGAACAATTGCCAGGGCCGCCATCAGCATCAGGCCGGTTAAGGCAACTAGCAGCCCGCCCCGGGTGGGATTGCGACGGCACCAGCGGTAGATTTTTTCCACGCGGGACAGCGGCCGGGCCCGTACCGGCTCATCATGCAGGAAGCGGTCCAGCTCGTCGGCGAACTCCTGAGCCGTGGCGTAACGGTCTTTCGGTTCCTTGTGCAGCGCTTTGAGGCAAACGGTCTCGAGATCAGCTGGCACTCCCGGAATCAGTTGGCGGGGCGGTGTTGGGTCATCGCTCAGGATCTTGTCCAGGATCACCAGCGCGGTATCGCCCTGGAAGAGGGGCCGGCCGGTCAACGCCTCATAAAGGATGGCGCCCAGGGCGTAAACATCCGCTGCCGGGCCGACGCTCCTGGATTCTCCCTTGGCTTGTTCGGGGGCCATGTACGCTGGCGTGCCGATGATCTGACCGATCTGCGTCTGCTCCGGTGCTTCGCACCGCTTGGCCACCCCGAAATCCGTGATTTTGGCCGTGCCATCCTCGGCCAGCAGTACATTGGCTGGTTTCAGGTCCCGATGGACGATGCCGGCCAGGTGGGCCGTGTGGACTGCCTGGGCCAATGTAGCGAGGAGTTGAGCGCTTTGTCGAGGTGGCAGAGGACCTTGGCGGAACAACTGTTCCAGGCTGCCGCCCGGCAGGTATTCCAGCGCAAGATACGGTCTGTCGTTGGCCAGGCCGATGTCATAGATCGCCACGATGTTGGGATGACTCAAGCGAGCAACCGCTTCCGCCTCTCGGTAGAAACGAGCAACCTGGTCTTCATCTGCGTGCTCGCCGGCCAGGATCATCTTCAGGGCCACGATGCGATTTAGTTTTTGGTGCCGGGCCTTGTAGACAATGCCCATCCCTCCTCGGCTGAGCCGGCCGAGGATTTCGTAGCCGGGCACGTCGGGCAGCGATATTTCTTCGGCGCGTGGATTCTCGGCTTGGCGGAGCACGGCCGAATGGCTCTGGGGAAAATCGATGGTCTTTTCCTGATGAGCAGGACACTCCTCCGCACAGACATCGGACGGCTCCCCGCTGACCAGGGTACCGGCATCGTCAGCCAGCAGGGCTTCCAGCCGAGACTGACAGTTCGCGCAGACCTCGACATGAGCGATGATGACAGGATCCTCGACGTCCTCAAGCAGTTGGACCGTGAAAGCACGTACCAATAACGCAGGCGCGGGGCAATCCTTCATGATCGCACCTTGTATTCAGGAAAACTCGTCTGTTACCATATTACCAGCGGACCTTACCGATCTAACACGGAATCTGGTGGGGCGCCGTTCTTGCCGTTCTTGGGAGCACGCCAATGCCGCTTACGGATCGGGACACGCCTTACTCTCTTCTCATGCGTCTTTCGCAGGAGGTCCGCGATGAACATGCCTGGAAGGAGTTCATCCAACGCTATCAGCCGTACATACAGGCTTGGTGCTTGGAGCGAGGCCTCCAGCAGGCCGACGCCGAAGATGTCACCCAGATCGTTCTCGAGCAGCTGCTGACAACCATGCGCGAGTTTCGCTACGATCCAACCCGGAGTTTCCGCGCCTGGCTGCGAACAGTGACAGTACGTGCCTGCAATCGTTTTGTCATCAAAGAACACCGCGCCGCTGGGCGGAAGGATCTCTCGTCGCTTCGGCTGCTCGACGAGGCGCCGGCCCGCCAAGAACTGGCGCGTCGGCTTGAGGAGGCTTTCGACAAAGAGTTGCTTGAACAAGCGATGCAAACGGTTCGCGGCTCAGTTGCGCCACACACG
>CADDZE010000174.1 GCA_902812465.1 Acidobacteriota bacterium
ATCCAAGCTAACAGCAATCAGCTATTTAGAGCCTATCCGAATAACCCGGCGGCGCGAAAGGCAATCAAGGACAGGCGAAATGCAGCAAGGCGAGGTAGTTCTCGGGCTTCTTGTCCCAGCGCACGAGCAGCCGCCGAAAGCGGTTCAGCCAGCTGTGGCTCCGCTCCACCACCCAGCGCCGCGCCCGCTTGCCCGCCTCCTGCTTGAGTTCCTTGGCCTCCGCGCCTCGTGCTTTGATATGCGCCGTGAAGCCAAACTCCTCCAGGATCGCTCGCACGTCGTCGTAGTCATAGCCCTTGTCCAGGCACATCCCCTGCGGTTCCTCCGCCGTCGGCTCGGGCCGTTCGACCACGAGGCTCTCGATGGTCGCGCGCACCAGCTTCATGTCATGCCGATTGGCGCCGTCGACGCTCAATCCGATGGGCACGCCGTGCCCCTCCGTCAGCAGGCTGCGCTTGACCCCCTGCTTGCCGCGGTCGGTGGGGTTCGGTCCCGTCTTTTTCCCCCCCGAGCGGTGCCTTGGTCATCGCGCCGTCCATACTCAGCCAGTTCCAGTCGATGCCCTGAAGTTCATCGAACTGCGCTACGCCGAGCTGCCAGAGCTTCAGGAACACGCCCGCTTCGACCCACTGTTGGAAGCGGTCATGCGCGGTGGATTTGGCACACAGGTCGGTCTGATTGAGGGCTTCCCATTGACAGCCAGTGCGCAGGACGTAGAAGATGGCATCGGCACAGGCGCGGTCGGGAACGCGCGGACGGCCACCGCCAAAGCGATGGGTATTCACATGCTCAGGAATGAGCGGCTCCAGGACGGCCCACAGCGCGTCCGAAACGCGAAAGCTGGTCGTCGTGCGGTTGTTCGGGGTCCGTGCCCGAGTGCGCGGTGTTGTCGGCGATTCGTTCATGCCTATAGTGTACCGGGTTATTCGGATAGGCTCTTAGCACTCAACACTTAACACTATCTTTGCACTTTCCATCGGCGCTACGCCGCGAGCCGGTCAAACACCGTCTGCGGGGCCGCGCCATCGGCAAACTGCTGATGCATCCAGGTGATCAGATGACGCCAATGCGTCCGCTGGACCTCCCGGCGCGCCTCCCCCAGCGTCACATGACGCTGCCACTCCCGGCGCAGGCGTGCCCGTTCCTCATCCAGGAAGCAGTAGGCGGCCCATGCCAACGTCCAGAAGCGCACGATTGCCTCCGCGCTCATCACCTGATACTGGTCCAGCCCCAGCAGCTCCTTGCCATCGGCAAACAGCACCTCGACCGCCCATCTCGCCGCCAGATGCCCCATCAGCGTCTGTGCATCGGCTGCCAGGTCACTCGACGCGAAGTAGCGCACCTGCTTGACCGACGCCTCCAGGGTCTCCTTCACGAGGATCACCTGGCAGCGATACAGCTTCTTCACCCGTGTCTGCACCACATGCACCCACACCTGGCGCGGTTCCGCGTCCTGACTCGGCCACGCCACCTGGTGGTAATCCGCATCAGTCAAGCCGGCGGCGTACTCCGCCAACCCCATCCAACGCCATCCGTTCGGTGCCTCTGGGTCGGCAATGCGCAGCATGCGGTTGCTTTTCAGGCCCGTGGAGATCTGAAAGCCTCGGCCGCGCGCCGTCTTCCAGAGCCGCTTGGCAGCGTACCAACTGTCCAGGAGGACATGCGTTGTCGTCCCCGGCAACGGCTGGAACGTCGCAATCAAGTCGTCCATCAGGTCGATTTTGCTGTGGAAGGGCACCTGCTCCGTCGCACAGACGGCCTGCTGGCGGTAGAGTTGCGGCTCCAGCGGGCAGTGCCGCCCCTGGACCACGTACAAGCCCTGCACCAAGCTATGTCCCACCACCCGCGTGCCGGCGGTGGTCGAATGATGCTTGCCCAAGCCCGCCATCTTGGTGCCGCGCATCTTGTGCATCGTGGAGTCGTCCCCGATCAGGTACCCAGTCACGACGGGTGTGGCGGGGCACCCACGACGTTTCGGTGCAGCGGCGCGTTGGCGCGCGTGCTCAGCAGCAACCAGCGGGGCCACCTGGGTGTCGAAGCGCGTGCGCCAGGTCTGGGCGACGTCGGCGGTGGACCAGGGCGCCTTGGCGAGGAAGCGGCTGAGGCCGGAGAGGGAGACCTGGACGGCGACCTGACGAAGCAAGGCCGAGAGCGTTTTCGTTTCCTGGCAGAGCAGCAGCGCCAACAGGACGATCTCGAAGTACCTGTGTTGCGGCCGGCTGAAGCAGGAGCGAAACGTGGCGGCAAACTCGCGGAGTCGGCCATCCATACATATAATCGGTACTCGCATAGCGCACGCTCGTGGTTGCAGGTGTGTCTCGACACCACGCTTGTACCGCAGCCTGCGCTATGCTGCAAGCCCTCCCGGAAAAGTGCAAAGATAGTGGATAGTTGTGCCGCACGTTGTTTCGAGTCATTCCCGCCCTATCAAAGTAGGAAGCTGGCAGTATCCTCC
>CADDZE010000175.1 GCA_902812465.1 Acidobacteriota bacterium
CTTAACACCTGCTGGGAACTGCGCTTTATTCTCCGCGCCGCATCTGCCACAGACCTTCGTCTGCGCCCGATGTTCGGTTACTTCCATTGTCCGCGGTGGGAGATCATGAACCTGGCAGCGCTCCGTGTGCACCACCTCACTTTCGGCCAGTGATGTCCCGCAGAGGTGGCAGGACTGTGGAGCGTGGCTGACGAATCGGTCAGGCTTCGCAACTAACTCCAACGCCGTGCCGGGGTGGCCGACCTGCCCGCCCGCATTCCTCCCGCTCCGCTAGCGTAAGCTCCGCGTACGCTTGCGTCGATCCTGAGAAGGCGGCATGGAGGAGTTCCGCGAGTCTTTCATCAAGTGCGCGAGGTGCCGCTCCTGGGCCCGCCGCGTCTGCGCCCTCGCTTCCCTGAGTTCTTTGTTTAACTCCCTGGCTGTGAGCTCGAGCCGGTGTGCCTGCCGCGCCTTGACCGCCAGATCCTCTTCGAGCCTGGTGATGCGACCCGTGAGCTGTTCGATCTTCCGCAGGTGCGCCGCATTCGCCGCGGCGACGAGCCGCTGGACGCGCTCGTCTTCGACCTCGATCATCTCGTAGAGTTGGCGGAAGGCCGCCGCCACGGCGTAGACGCCTTGGCGGTAAATGTCCCTCACCTCTCGCATCGCCAACATCGCGCTTCCCCTTCTCGTTTCAAGAAACAAGTAACAGGTCAGTCCAAATCCTTCTCCTTACGGTCACCGTTACTTACGCTTCGGATATTTGTCCAGCCCCTTCCTGGTAAGCCACGCGGACATCAAGTCAGCGACTTGTAGGTTGTTCAAATCCGAAAAGGGGAAATGCGTGTTGCCCTTGAGGCCGACTTCTGGCAGATGGACGACCGTGACGTCACCGCCACGCTTGTTCACCGCGTCCCGCCATTTCCGCGCCATCTCCAGACGCGCGCGCCATCCATCCTGCCCCGGATTCGCTGATGGTTCCTTCGGAATGAAATCGCCGTAATAGATGACGATGGGAATCCTGGTGAGCCGCATGAATTCCGCCGGCGGTACTGCAACTGCCTCCAGCGGCCCGGCGGAACTCTGAATCGGGGCGGGCACTTCGCCTTCCGGGAAGACGAAACCGCTGCCCGGTTCATAAGAGACGATGGCGCGGACATTCCGGTTCTTGATGGCCGTGCGCCATCCGAAGCCGCCGCTGTGAGAATGGGTGACGAGGATTCCCGGCCCGATCTTATCGAAGAGCGCCGAGACGGCACTCGTCAGCACATCACCGTCGATAGGGCCTATGCTTGGGGTCATAGAGCGGAAGTATTGGTTCAGCGCTTCCGGGTCGCGCGAGAACTGCACGCCGGGGAAGAAATCGGGCCAGATGCCGAGGCGAAAGGTGCCGAACCATCCCTGCTCATCGGGCGTCGGCGTGAGTGAAGCTGGCTGCGTACTGCGGCTTGCATTACCGCGCCGCGGCTGGTCGATGAGATAGACCCCGAAGTCGCGGCGCAGGAAAATGTTTTGATAACCCTCACGTCCGTCCGGGGTGGTCTCCCAGGTCTTGGAGAACTGCCCGATGCCATGCCACATCACCAGCGGGAGCTGACGGGCCTTCGCCGGAAGCTGATAGAACACATAAGCATGGTCGCCGTGAAAGGTTTGCCCGTCGGGCGTCGGGCGATAGGGATCGAACTTACCCGGATTGCTGATGACCGTCCCGCCGACCGTGAAGCTGCCCTGCTCCCGGATCACCAGCGGCCCAGGCCTGTTCTTTCCTGCATCTTGCGCGCTTGCCGAAGTAAGAAGGATGGCTGCGATCAGCCAGAGCGCGATGAAAGATTTCCGATGGTTCCTGCTCATAGAATTTACTCGGATGGCCTTGAGGCCGAAGAATTTCAGATTGCTCTTTCCGGCTTCCTACTTCTGCATAATTGCGTCACTTCCGTGAGCCGACCCTCCCGTAAAGTCCCGACTGGGCTAGCGTGACTTCACCGCCTGAACGGCCTTCTCCATCACGTCCAGCCTTGCTTTCCTTTGGTCGGGAGCACTGGCTGCCGACCCATCTTGTCGAAACTCGAAGACCTCACCTTTTTGGGGATCGTAAACGGGCCATATAGGCAGTCCTTTGCCATTTGGATCACCAGTCTTAGCGAAGTTGGCCCAGTAGGTGTTCACCATCCTGGCAACCTCTTTGTCTTTGGCCGCAACGGTGAATCCATTTCGGTCTCTCAGGTTGTCAAACACATAAGCGATTTCGGACGCGTGTGGTGCGCCGAACCGCATCCTTTCTTGCATTGAGGCGGGGACGTAGGAGAACAGATAGAGGTAGGCAGGCGCGCCCTTGGCGACAAAGGCCCTCCCTCAAGGTTTTTGTATATCCAGTGTGTACG
>CADDZE010000176.1 GCA_902812465.1 Acidobacteriota bacterium
GTGCCGGACTTTGCCGGCTTGCTGGGGGACACCGCGAACGAGGTCTATGACGCAGCGTTCCGCCGCTATAACCCCACGCAAGGGCGCTGGCTCTCGCCTGACCCAGCCGGCCTCGCCGCCGCCGATCTCACCAACCCCCGCTCCTGGAACCGCTACGCCTATGTGAGGAATAACCCCCTCATCTTCCTTGATCCCCTGGGGCTGCAGTGTGTGACCCTCGACGATGGGACCGTGGGAGACGATGGCCCTCCTCCCGCCTGTGGCCAAGTTTCGGGTGCTGGCGACACCACCACGGTGAATGGAGGCGCTCCGCCCGACATTCCCACCGTGGACATTCCCACGGTATGCAACCACGCTGGTTACGGCTGCCCGTATGGTAGCAACCCCGTCGGGCTCAATCCCTACAACAATAGTGGCGGCGCGCCCAGCGGCGGGGGAGCGCCGCCACGGCCCAAGAAGCCGCCCGTCAAACCGATGAATGGCGGTCCTTCCTGGTGGGGCACGTTTGCCAAATCGTTTTTACAGGGTCCGTCCACTGGGCCTGGTTCGTGCGTCGACGTCTTTACGGACACTGTAACCGCTCCGCTGAAGCAGGTCCAGGCGGGCGTGCAGAAATACGCGCCAATCATCGTCTCAACGCTGCAGGCGGCCCCGACTGGGGCAAGCTGGTACGTGGAGCAGGTCAACGCCATGGTCAGCGCAGGGGCAGCTAACGCCGAAGAGGCTGCGCCAGTACTTGGGGCGGTAGCGACAGCCGGCGCGGCCGCGGCAACGCTTGCGCCATCTGTGGCCGCAGCCCTACCGTACGCTGCCCCTGCCGGAGCGGTCGGCGTCTTTTCGGTCGGCCTCGGTGAGGAATTGTGGGCGGGCTTCCACGGACAATGCAAGTGGTAGCGAAGTGAAGAAGCGTAGTAGAGTGGTAGATCGGATGCTGCTGCTCGGCGCAGCGCTTGTGGTCGCAGTGCTGACCACGGGCGCTGGTTTGGTATCCGAGGCTTACCACATCAGCCCTGCGTGGCTGTTATCTTTCTGGGCGGCGGTTGGCTTCCTTGGAATGGTTACGAAAACCTATGGCCTGCACAAGCTCAGATCCCCCCACTTTGCCGGCTTCTCAGCGGCGTGGCTGGTCATGCACATTTGTGTCTTCCTTCTTGTGCTGGCGTACTTGGGATTTCTTTACTACTTACCACTGCTGGCCGCTGAGCTATTCCTAAGCTTCATGATGGCGATTTGGCTGTTCGGTCCACCTGCCAACCGCCCGACCTAGCCTCAGGGGAGCATGTCCCCCCTTTAGTTGAAACCGGCGGCTTCCGGTTGGTGACAATTTAAGCGACCTCCTGGTGCGACTGCAAGTTTGGATTCAATCGTTGAACCAATGCCGGCAACTCGCGAAAGCCCTGGACGCGGCGGAAGCCTCGTTCGGCTTCCAAGAGTCCGGCGGCGGTCCAGCGCGCGATGTGATCGCCACCCTGCCAGTGCGTGACGCGCCGCGTGACGGTGCGGACGGTGTTCAGGCACGATTCGATGGGATTGGTGCTCGACAAGGTCCGCCGCAAGAGAGCGCCCACGCCCAGGCGATGCACGGTCAACGTTTCTTTAATGCCTTCGGCCAGGCGGCGACCTACAAGCTGGCCGTGGGACCGGAGGGCGGGTTCAGCCAACCGGTGACGTTCACCTGTGCGGGCGCGCCGTCCGAAGCTACCTGCACGGTTTCGCCTTCGAGCGTGACGCCCAGCGGCACGACGGCGAGCACGGTGACGGTCACCGTCGGCACGACGGCGGCGTCGGGGCGGGCCGCGGAGACCTCGAGTCGCGGCAGCTACACCCAGTTCGTGTACAGCCCCTTAGGGGATAAGCTGGGCGTGATGAGCGGGCAGACGCTGGGCGAAGCGCGCATCGCGCTGCCGGGCGGGGCTTGGGCGACATACACGAGTTCAGGCTTGGCCACTTACTGGCACCCGGATTGGCTGGGGAGCACCCGCCTGCAATCGACGCCGGGCCGCGGCGCCGAGCAGGATGTGGCCTACGCCCCGTACGGCGAGAATTACGTCACCACGGGTTGCCTCGATGTCAGCTTCACGGGGTCGGCATTCGTCGACCACACGTGCGACCTGTACGACTTTCCGGCGCGGGAGTATAACCCCACGCAGGGGCGCTGGCTCTCGCCTGACCCGGCGGGGTTGGCCGCCGCCGACCCCACCAACCCCCGCTCCTGGAACCGCTATGCGTATGTGGTGAATAACCCCACGCTGTTCGTCGACCCGCTGGGATTGGATCCTTGCGGCGCCTTCAGTTCGGGTGGTACTGCGCTCCACCCGACTTTT
>CADDZE010000177.1 GCA_902812465.1 Acidobacteriota bacterium
CGGGGTGGGATCGAGCGCGTACCGGTAGGCCTGGGGCACCCCACGAAGCGGGCTTCGTGGGGACCCCGCCTGCTGCAGCTTCACGGGTCCTCCCCGGTGGCCGCTGCGATGGCCTTGGCCGCTCGTTTGGCAGCCCCTCGCCGCCCATAGAGGCGAGCGCAAAGGCTGGTCAGGATCTCGCTCACATCCCGGACCAGGTCGTCATCCACCTCGGCGGGGTCCACCACCAGCAGCCGACGTCCTTGTGCTGATAGGGCGGCCTCGACCTACTCGGCGCCGAAGCGGGCGAACCGGTCGCGGTGCTCCACCACGATGGTAGTCACCGACCCATCACGCAGCAGATCCAGGAGCTTTCGGCGCTTGCCGTTCAGCGCGGAGCCGACCTCGGTCACCACGCGGCCGACCGGAAGTCCCTCGGCTGCTGCCCATGCGGTCACCCGGGCAACCTGCCGGTCAAGGTCGGATCTCTGGTCAGCGGACGACACACGGGCATACACGGCCGTGATCCCTGGAACGGCACTGACCGGTGCCTGGTCCACCAGGATCAGCCGGCCGGCACGGCGCGCGGGAACGGGGAGGGTGCCTTGCCGGAACCAGCGGTAAGCAGTCATGGGATGAACGCCTTGTTGCCGCGCCCACTCCTTAAAGTTCATCCCTACATACTATCATAGGTTCAAAAGCCAACAGTTTCAGCCCCTTGCTGACGTACGGTGCCTACACCGGCTGGATCATGGGCTGGGCCTACTGGTTGTCGGCTGCCTCGGTGCCGACCATCGAGGCGGAGGCGGTGGTCACCTACCTGGGCGGCCGCTGGCCTCAGGCCGACTTCGTGACCAAGGTCCAGGGCCAGCAGGTGCTGGCCTGGCCCAACGGCATCCTCTTCGGCATCGGCCTGATGCTGCTCTTCTTCGTGCTCAACTTCTTCGGCGTCAGGCTGCTCAGCGAGTGGAACCGCTGGTTCACCTGGTGGAAGATCGTCGTCCCGGTCCTGACCTTTTGCTTCCTGTTCGTGGCCTTCAAGGGCGCCAACTACGGCGGCCCGGGCGGCTTCGCGCCCATGGGTGTGGCGCCCATCTTCCAAGCGCTGGCCACCTCGGGCGTCATCTTCGCCTACCTGGGCTTCCGTCAGGTGCTGGACTACGGAGGCGAGGCCAAGAACCCGCAGCGTGACATCCCCCTGGCCACGATCGGCTCGATCGTGATCGCGATGGTCATCTACGTGCTGCTGCAGATCGCCTTCATCGGCGCGCTCAACTGGCACGCGGCCGGCCTCCAGCCCTACCAGTGGGCCAAGCTGGCCGGGAGCCCCTGGGCGGCGGGGCCTCTCTACAACGCCCTCACCGCGGCCAACCTCGGCGCCCTGGCCGCGTTCGGCACGGTGCTGTTGATCGACGCCGGGATCTCGCCCTCGGGGACGGGATGGATCTACCTCGGCACCTCGACCCGGGTCTTCTACGGGCTCAGCGTGCCGGGCTGGCTGCCGGCGGTGTTCCAGCGGATGAACCCCTGGGGCATCCCCTGGCCGAGCGTGGTGGGAGCGCTGGTGGTGGACTGCGTCTTCTTCGTCCCGGCCCCCAGCTGGTACATCCTGGTCGGGTTCATCACCTCGACCACCGTGCTCACCTACATCATGGGCGGGGTGGCGCTGCCCGTCCTGCGCCGGTTCGCGCCCGACATGCCGCGTCCCTTCCGGCTGGGCACGGCCTGGTTCTGGGCGCCGGTGGGGTTCCTGGCCGCGCTCATGATCGTCTACTGGTCCGGCTTCTCGACGCTGGACAACGTGTTCGCGGCGGTCATGGTGGGGCTGCCCCTCTTCGCCTGGTTCTTCGCTTGGGGCCGCGGCTGGGCCGACCGCCGGCTGCTCGCCGCCCTGGGCGTCGTGTTCCTCGCCGCCTGGATCTACGTCAATCACATGGGCGGGTGGACGCTCAACGCGGGGAGCAAGGTGCTCCCGGGGAGCTGGAGCTTCCCCGTCTACGACGTCGCCTTCTCGGCAGCGGTGCTGTTCTTCTGCGGCGCCCTCTGGGCGCTCTGCAACCAGGAGGGGCGCCAGCACGTCCAGCGCTCGGCTTGGCTGATCTTCCTGATCCTGGCCACGTTCCCGCTCTCCTACTGGGGTGAGTACGGGCCGCTCCCGAACCCGGCCCTGGGCTTCCCCTGGGGCACTCTGGTGGAGGTCGGGGTGGGGATCGTGGCCTACGTGTGGGGCGCTTTCAGCGGGTTCGCCACCGAGGAGCTGAGGGAGATCGTGAGCGCCGCCGGGCAGCGGGCCCGACCCCATCCGCTGCCCCTGGCCC
>CADDZE010000178.1 GCA_902812465.1 Acidobacteriota bacterium
GCAGGCCGGTTTTCAAGCTCTGCTCAGGTAAGCGCGCGGTTACAGGACTTTCGTTTCTCCACCCTCACCTTCTTAACAAACCTGCAACAGACCCCGAGAGGTGCCGCAATGACTTCAAATTCGAACGGAGAACCCTCTTTATCTTCGCGCGCCATGCTCTGCTCACTTTCGATCAGTGTGTGGTCAGCGCGGAAGCACGATGCGGAAGCTTCCGAAGAGATTGCACGTCAGCACGGCGCTCAGACGGACGTCGGCCGTTATTACAAGACGCTTCTTCCCAAGGCGGCGCTCGCCGAAATCCAAAACATCGTCAGCGATGCCCGCCAGCAGCACTATTTCATGACTCTCCCGTGGGACGACAACGGCTATCGCATTCTCCCAGCCGCTGCTTATATGGACCATACCGAGAAAATGCGGGCGTTATCGGACCGGTTCACGGCGGCGGTTGAAGCCCTTGTGAACCACTTCGGTCAGCTCTTCGAGGATGCCAAAGTGCGGCTGGGCGGGTTGCTGCGGCCAGACGACTTCCCTAGCGTCGAAGAACTGCGCTCGAAATACTCCTTCGAGACAAAGGTGATGCCTCTGCCGGACGCTAACGACTTCCGTGTGACCCTGGGCGAAGAGGAGAAAGATCGCATCAAGCGGCAGATCAGGGCGTCGGTCGAGGCCTCCTTGCAGGTTGCTAGCCGCGAATTGTGGCAGCGGCTTTACGAGGCCGTCAGCCACATGGCCGAGCGGCTCGAAGCCTACAAGGTGACCGAGGGCGGGGTAGAACATCCCTTTCGTGATTCGATTGTCACGAATCTCGTTAAGCTGGTCGACATCCTGCCCAAGCTGAATGTGACCGGCGACGCGGAACTCGAGCGCCTGGCCACTGAGGTGCGTGCCTCGCTATTAGTCGATCCCAATGAGCTGCGGAACTCGGAGCCGTTGCGGACAGAGACAGCCAAAACCGCAGAAGCGATTGCTGAGCGAATGAAAATGTACATGGCCGGATATTCCGCCTCCGCCTCAACGGGAGGAGGAGTGGCGGCATGAAAGCTGAAGGCGCAGTTCCAGGAAAACTCACCAAGGCCAGAGTCAGGTTGATCATCGGTCATCCTTTTTTCGGCACACTGAGCTTGAGGTTGAAGCTAGTGCCGGGCACTTTGCCCACGATGGCGACGGATGGCAGCTGCATCGTCTATAACCCAGCTTTTGTTGACGCGCTAAGTCGGGCTGAACTGGAAGGTACGCTGGCGCATGAGGTAATGCATTGCTCGCTGGGCCATCACTGTCGCCGTGGTGAGCGCGATCCGGTCCTCTGGAATCAGGCGACCGACTACGCCATCAACCCGATTCTCATCGCGAACGGATTCACACTTCCTGCCGGAGCGTTAATCGATCCGGCTTTCAACAACCTCAGCACGGAAGAAATATATGCGCGGCTGTTACAGACAACAGGCGCCGGCGGCAGGCAGAGCCAGGCCGACGAGCAAGGCGTTGCGGGAAGTAGAAGCTCCGACCCTCGAGGAGGGACACCCGGTACGCCTGCAACGGAGGCGGACAGCGAGTCGCCACCTCAGTCAGGCCCGGAGCAGGCTGGAGGCGATGGCGCTGAAGCCGAAGCTTCCGGCGCTTCTCAGCCACGACCAGGGGCCTTCGGCGAGGTCTGGGACGCAACCGACGAGCAGGATCATCCGGCCTCACCGGCCGAGATGCGCCGCCAGGAGCATGAATGGGCCATCGCTGCCGAGCAGGCACTTCGCGCGGCAAAATCGTGTGGGTCCGAGCCGGTCGGCGTGGAAAGGCCGCTCGCAGAAAGCCGCGAATCTCGGCAGGACTGGCGAGCTATCCTTCGCGACTTCATCGCGGCCACCGCGCCTGCCGATTATCGCTGGACTCCGCCTAATCGCCGCTATATCGCGTCGGGTTTATACCTGCCTTCGGTAGAAAGGCGGGGAGTGGGCGAAATCGTGATCGCCGTGGATACCTCCGGTTCGATCGGCAAGTTGGAGCTGGAGCAATTTGCGGGCGAAATTTCGGCGATTGCCGACGAGGTTCAACCGGAGGCGGTTCGCGTGGTTTACTGCGACGCGACCGTTCAGTCGGTCCAGCAGTTTGGCCTGTCTGAGCCGGTGCAACTGGAGCCCAAGGGCGGCGGAGGCACGGATTTCCGTAAGCTTTCGGCAGGCGTGCTTAACTTGAGTGGGCGAAGGTTGATAACTTCAGTCTGTGGCCCAACTGGGGCAGGAGAACAGACTGATGGTTGCTCGCAAGAGGCGCTCGATTCGCCCAACGA
>CADDZE010000179.1 GCA_902812465.1 Acidobacteriota bacterium
CCCCATTAGCTTTGGCATATTGGAGGGCTCATTTGTGCAACAATCCCCTTCGCAGCTCGGGATTGCACCCATGCGCCACAAACGGAAGCCGGTTGTCTGCCAGGAATCGCTGGTGCACTCGGCGCTTTTGTTCCTGGTCTTGGGAGCGGCGATCGCTGCCGCGGGATGGCCAGGAACGCCTGCGCCAACCTGCCGGCAGGAGATAGGCAAAGTATCACGCGTGCCGCTGGGGTTTAGCCCGGCAAGCTATGAGGCGGAACAGCGCTGGGAGCGCGCGTACCTCTCACTGCCCGATCCTGGTGAATGCCGCCGTCAGCTGTGGATGCTGACGCAAGAGCCGCACGTTGCGGGCACGGCAGGTGACCGGCATGTGGTGGATTACCTCTGCGGAGAGTTCGAGCGTGACGGCCTGAAGCCCGAGATCACCGAGTATCGCGTGCTGCTTTCCTACCCGAAGAGCATTGCGGTCGGGTTGCTGCCCTCCGATTCCGGCCCGGAGATGAAACTGGCCCATCCTGAGCCACCCATCGCAGGCGATCCGGACACAGAAGTCCATGACACGTTGGCCACCTTACCGTGGAACGCCTATTCGCCCAGCGCAGACCTGACCGCGCCCGTTCTTTACGCCCATTACGGGACGGCGGAGGACTACGCCGCCCTGGCCCGGATGGGCATCAGCGTTCGCGACCGCATCGTCCTCGTGCGCTACTTCCACGGTTATCGCGGCGGCAAGAGCCTCGAAGCGGAGAAGCGGGGCGCGGCCGGCGTGCTCGTCTACTCCGATCCCGCCGACGATGGGGCCAAGCGGGGCCGAACCTATCCCGACGGCCCCTGGGGCCCGCTGGGACACTTTCAGCGCGGGGCCGTCGTTTATGACTTCCTGGTGCCCGGCGACCCGCTGACTCCAGGCTGGGCCTCCACCCAATCCGCGCGGCGCCTTCCGGAATCGGAGAGCGCAGTTTTGCCCAGGATTCCGATGGTGCCGCTGTCCGCCGCGGACGCCCTGGAGATTTTGCGCCGCTTGGAGGGCGCGGCGGCTCCCGCAGGCTGGCGGGGAGGCTTGCCGGTTCACTATCGCATCGGCGATGGGAGCACGCGCGTCCACCTGGCCCTGCAGATGGAACGCCGTGTGACTCCGATCTGGAACGTGATCGCGCGCATTCCGGGCAGTGCTGAGCCAGAAAGGCAGGTGATCCTCAGCAACCACCACGACGCCTGGGTCTATGGCGCGGTCGATCCCTCGAGCGGTACAGCGGCCATGCTGGAGACGGCCCGCGCCCTGGGAGAGCTCTTGCGGCGCGGATTCCGCCCACGGCGGACAATCGTACTGGCGAGCTGGGACGCCGAGGAGTACACCCTGACCGGCTCGACCGAATGGGGTGAGGAGCACGAAGACGAGCTCCGCCGCAATGCCGTCGCTTGCCTGAACGTGGATGCTGCGACCAGTGGGCCGAACTTCAGCGCGAGCATGGTGCCAGCCCTGCTTCCCCTGGTCATCGAGGCCACCCAGGACGTGCCGGACCCGCGCACCGGGAAGAGTATTTACGAAACCTGGCGGACGCAGGGGCGGCGGCGCAACATCCGCAGCTACGCCTCAGGCTCCTCGCGCACACCGGTGCCGTTTGGGATTCTGGGCGGCGGCTCAGATTTCATGGTCTTCTTGCAGCACGATGGCGTCCCGTCGCTCGATATGGTCTTCGACGGGCCCTACGGCGTGTATCACTCGGTCTACGATGACTACCAGTGGATGGCACGCTACGGTGACCCGGGGTTTCGCTACCACGCGGCAGTGAGCCGGCTGTGGGGGCTGCTCGCCCTCCGTTTGGCCGATGCTGATCTGATCCCTCTCGACTATTCGCTCTACGCCGGCGAGTTGAAGTCCTACCTCGAGGAGTTGAAGCCGCTCGCGCCGGCGCACCTTTTTGCGGCTACGATTGAGCCGCTCATCTCACGAAGCACGGCCTGGCACGACGCCGCCGCTGGCCTAACCGCCAGGCTGGAGGCTTGGAGGCGGCAGGATGCTACCGGGAGGCCTGCCTGGTCACCAGAAGCCTTGGCCCAAATCAACACGGAAATGATGCGGGAGGAGCGTGCGCTGCTGGACGATCAGGGAATCCCCAGCCGGCCCTGGTTCCGGCATCTGGTGTATGCCCCTTTACCCAGCTACGAAGCGGAACGCTTACCCGGCCTGCGCGAGGCCCTCTTGGCCCACGACTCCGCGCGGGCGCAAGAGCAGGCCGCACGCCTACGGGCGGCGATCGAGCGAGCCATCAGC
>CADDZE010000180.1 GCA_902812465.1 Acidobacteriota bacterium
CCCCGATATTTCCGATTACCAGGCTTTCCGAATCGTCCAGCAAAACGATCCCCAGGCAACCGAGATTGCCTCCCAGGAGGCTTATGACTGCTACTGCCGGAACGTCCCCAACCCTACGGCATGTCGCCAAATGCAGCAACACGCCATCCTCGGCTTGGCGGTTCAAGTACTCAACAGTGCTGAAAACGAATCCGAGTATTCCCTGCGCGAGCTCGACCGGTTGGTGGGTCGGATGGCCATCCTGCCCGGACAGCGTGCCATCGTGCTCGTCTCCCCCGGCTTCTTCACGGAAACCCGCTTGCTCCGCGTGGAAGGTGTGGCGGAGCATGCACTGCGTTCCAACGTGGTGATCAATACCCTGGATGCGCGAGGCCTTTATTCGGACATGCCGTTCGGCGACGCCAGCCGAGAGACCGTGGTCACTCCGGAGCGTCCCGATTTAATGGGTCAGAAGTCGCAGATCCTGATCGAGCGCGGCCGCGAGCTGGAAGGGGTGCTGTTCACCCTGGCCAATGAAACCGGAGGGGCCTATTTCCATAACAACAACGATTTCGAACTGGGCTTCCGCGAGGTGGGTTCGCTGCCGGAGGTCTATTACCTCCTCGGGTTTTCACCCGCCAAGCTGAAGCCGGACGGCAAGTTTCACCGGCTGAAGGTGACGCTGGCCGCGGCCGGCAACTACACCGTGCAGGCACGGCGGGGCTACTTCGCTCCGCGCCGTGCCGAAACCGAGGAGGCGCAGGCCCGAGAGGAAATCGAGCAAGCAGTGTTTTCGCAGGAGGAGTCGAACGAGATCCCGGTGCAGGTGAACACTCAGTTCTTCAAAATGAACCCGCAGTCTGCCAGGCTGGCGGTGCTGGCACGCCTGGACGTGCGCTCTCTGCATTTCCGCAAGCAGCAGGGGCGCAATTTCAACAACCTGACGTTTGTCACCGCGCTCTTCGACCGCGATGGCAACTACCTGAAGGGATCAGAGAAAATCCTGCAGCTGCGCCTTTTCGATCAGACGCTGGCACGGCTCTCGAGGTCTGGGCTGGTGATGCGCGCCAGTTTTGATGTGCCACCGGGTACCTATACGGTGCGCGAGGTAGTGCGCGACTCCGAAGACGGACGGCTTTCCGGCCTGAGTAATATGGTCGAAATTCCGTAGCTCAAGCAGGACGTCGAGCTAGAGGGTTAAGTAGCGGCGCCCAGACGGGGCGCCTGGAAACCGAAGAACTGAATCCACAGGACTTCGTCCGGGAGGTGGCCTATGATGCGCCGGTTACACCTGCTGTACCCTCTATTCTTGGCGGCCCTGCTCACCTTGCCAACCGGACCGGCCTCGCGTTCCTGGCCTGCCCCGGGACAGCAGCCCGCCCAGGAGCAGTCACCCGCTGTTCTGCGGAAACAGGTCAACCTGGTCCTGGTAGATGCGGTGGTGACCGACAAGAAGGGCAACTACGTCACCGATCTGGAAGCCAAGGATTTTCGCGTCTACGAGGACAACAAGGAGCAGGCCATCGTCAGCTTTAACACCGGCGCCGAGGTTAACGCCGCCGCCAAACAGGCGGCGAAGCCCGGTAGAGTGATCCAGGCCCTGCAACGCCATTACCTCGTCTTGTTCTTCGATGACTCGACGATGGACCTGGCCGATCAGGCGCGCGCCCGGCAGGAGGCGGCCAAGTTCATCGATAAGACCGCTTCCCCAGATCGCCTGATGGCCATTGTGGACTTCGGCGGCATGCTGCGCGTGGCTCAGAATTTCACCAGCGACTCCGACCGCCTCAACAGGGCGGTGGCCAATGTCAGGTTCTCCGCGGTGAATGCCAATGCGCCAGCGCCAGCGAATGAAATCGGCCAGGATGCTTCCCTGGCCTCTATGGGCGTGCCAGTGATTGGATCAGAGGCGGACTTCGGCATCCGGAGCTCGCTGATGGCGCTGCGCAGCCTGGCCAAGAAGCTTGCGGCCGTTCCGGGGCGAAAGCAAGTGATTCTGCTCTCTTCCGGATTCCCTCTCACGCCGGAACACCAGGCAGAACTCACGGCCACCATCAATGAGTGCAACCGCGCCAACGTGGCGATCTATCCCTTGGACGTCCGCGGGCTCTATGCCCCCGCGCCGGGCGGCGCTGCCGCTCCCCGTCCTGCTATACCTCAGCCGCCGGGTGTGCCCCAGGCGTCGAACGATGCTTCGCCATTTCCTCACGCGACAAGCCTCCTAGCGGCCCTCTCTCCGCTGCTGGAACCCCAGCGTCCGAGCGGCGGAGGCGCCGGCGGAGCCGGTG
>CADDZE010000181.1 GCA_902812465.1 Acidobacteriota bacterium
GCACGCCGTGGCAGCGGAGGAAGCGGTGCGACCGGCCCGTCCGATCTGGCTGGGAGGCAGGGATTCGAACCCCGATACGCAGATCCAGAGTCTGCAGTCCTACCGTTAGACGACCTCCCAAGAGCCCACTCTACAAGTAACTGGCACTTCGGAGAGCTGTCAAGTGAATGATGCGCCCGGCGCACATGTCTTCGCTGCGGCCCGCGACCCACACACCTGCTTGAATACCTGGCGCATCAGAAAAGGCACTTGCGTGGGATCGATCCCCTCGATTCTGCCCTAAGTTCACTTTGTGTGCTGATTTCGCAGCCCGGCTTAAGCTGCGTTCCCGCGAACGAATTGAAGCGTTACCTCCGCCACCCGTTTTCCGAGATGCTGCGCTGTCGCGAGGTCTGCTGCGGGAGGCGCCTTTTCCGGCCCCTCATCGACATTCGACTGCGCTGCGGCGCCCAGCCAGAAGCCAAGACGGTTCAGCTCGTCGTCCGACCCCCGGCTCGAGTTGTTCCCCGGCGGCAGATCGAGATTGACCCAGTGCATCCCGTGCTGCGCGGCGAAGATCGCGATTTGGATGAGCGTCGCCAGCTTGTCTCCGGAGCGGGCGCCGGAATTCGTGAAACCCGCGGCAATCTTGTTGCGCCAGGCAAATCCTTTCGCCATGACCGCCCTCGACGTCGCCTCCTGAAAGGCCTTGAATCGAGCCGAAGGGCCGCCCATATAGGTAGGCGCTCCGAAGATAATTGCCTCGCTCGCAGCAAGATCGTCCCAGCGGGACTCGGCTTCGTCGACATTGAGAAGCAGGACGTCTGTGCAGGATAGCTGTTTTGCGCCCGCGCTCACCGCCTCCGCCTGCCGCCTGGTATGGCCGTAAACGCTGTGATAGACGATCGCGATTTGAATCTTAGACACGGCTCTGTTCCCCCGCTCCGGAAATCAAGAATCGAATGTGCTCTAATTTCTCGGGATTTCGTACCACATAGATCGCGGAAATCTTATCTGCATCGACTTCGAGCGCGGTGGTCTGAAGCGTATTGTTGCTTTCAACCGTGACGAACCCCGGCAGGCCGTTGATGAAGCCGCGCTGAACCATCCGCGACATCTCCCGCTCAAAAACACATGCGAGCGACTCAAATAGCGGCATGACGTTCTCGATCCCGGCAACAGGTTCTAGCAGCGCAGGAACTTTGCCGCCGCCATCGGAATAGACCACTACGTCCTCGGCCAGCAGCGAGCGCAGCTTTTCCATGTCGCCGCCGCGGGTTGCCGCGAAGAATGCATCGGCAATCTCCATGGCCCGGCTTTTGGAAATTGGAAACCGGGGCCGGGACTCTCGGACATGGGATCGGGCGCGGCTGGCAAGCTGGCGGCAGGCCGCCGGGTCGCGGCCGATCGTATCCGCAATCTCTGCGAAGCTGACTCCGAAGACATCGTGCAGAACGAACGCGGCGCGTTCGAGCGGCGACAGCCTCTCAAGCGCCATAAGCAGCGGAAGCGTGACGTCGTCCGCCTGCTCCTCCGCCGGCTCCACCAGCGGTTCCGGCAGCCACGGTCCGGGGTACGTTTCACGCCGGTGGCGCGCCGATTTCAGGTGATCGAGGCAGAGCCGAGTCACAACACGGCGCAGAAAGGCTTCCGGCTGCCGCACCGCACTGCGATCCGCCTCCAGCCAGCGTAGAAAAGCGTTCTGGACTACGTCCTCCGCATCCGCCACCGAGCCCAGCATGCGGTACGCGACGCGCATCAGCTGGGGTCGCAGCGGATCAAATACAGCTGCAGCAGTTTCCCTCATCTCAGCCCTCACGCCGCGTTGCGCCGTTCAATGGCATGACCGGTTCGGAAGCCCACGTTGACCCTGTTCCATCCGTTGATCGCCACGATCAATAACGTCAGCTTCACCTGCTCCTCTTCGGTGAAATGCTTTTTGAGCTCGTCATACACGTCATCCGGCGCGTGCGTCTCGGATAACAGCGTTAACGCCTCAGTCCAGGCAAGCGCGGCGCGTTCACGGGCCGTGTAGAGCGGCGATTCACGCCATGCGTCCAGAAGATACAAACGCTCCTCCGTCTCGCCCTTTTGCCGGGCCGCAGCAGTGTGCATCCGAAGACAAGCCGCACAGCCGTTGATTTGTGAAGCGCGGATCTTCACCAGCTCCATCAGGCTTTCCTCTAATCCGGACTTGAGCACGTTTCTCCCAAAATCAAGCCAGCCCTGCATGAGCGCAGGCGCGGCCGCA
>CADDZE010000182.1 GCA_902812465.1 Acidobacteriota bacterium
CCATTCGTCGTCGAGCGATCTGCCGCCAGCTGGCTGTGCCGCCCCCGGCAGCTCGCTGACGTTGTCTGCTCGACGACCAATGGAACTAAACGGAGCACTCTCGAACCCCGTTACAAGCAATAAAGCAGCGCTTGAGCGACTAGGTCGGCTTCACCGCTTGCTGCTGCGCGGCGCGGTCGTCCGGCCGCGAGAGCCCCGCCCAGCTCCCCTGCGACCTACCCTCGTCCTCGACACTGTGACTCGGGTCCTCAGAGGGGCGAGGCGGCCTATGCGAGCCAGCGAGGTGCATCGGGCCGCGTGTGCTTTGCTGGGCAGGCCGATCCTCTGGTCATCGGTCAGAGGTGTTCTCTCGGCCCACACACTTGGGGGCGATCACCGATTCCGGCGGCTTAGCCGAGGCCTCTACGAGCTTGCTCAGGCTCTACCTGACGGCGATGATGAAGGTTGAAGGACAGATCACGCCCACGCCCCTCATTGCAGTTGCCCCGAGAGAGCGCAATGCCGCATCTGACGGCAGCCTTGGTTTGCGCTCTGAGGGATTGGGCGCTTCGAGACGTTCGAAGTTCATAGCTGCAATTGTAACATCGTCTATTTCTCGCCCTCACCGCACGTCTTCCCGTGACACTGATGTACGCTATGCCAGCGGAGCGCGTCCCAGAATTTGTGCAGCTCGTCGCTACTAGCCATCCAAAAAAACGCGTGTACCGGCTGAGTCTTTTGAGTCGTGCTGCACCGCGCGGCTAACGCTAGCTCGACTTGCACTGGCACATTGTCCTCAAGCCGTGCGGATTCGGCTTCGGCAGGGAGGCCTGCTAACTCGTCGAGTATGCCCGGCCGGGGCGCGAGACGCCACCGTGCCTTTCTCGCCGCGGAGCTACTGCTCGACCGCCTCGCGCTCACGCGAACGCGGGCGCATGACAGCTACGGCCAGTTGCTTCGACCGACTCGCAGAGCAGCTCCATAGTGATTGGCACACGGTTCGGCGCCGAACTCGTCCTCCGCGACCAGGGGATGACGACCCCACTTGCGCAAGCCACCCCGTATCCTGAATCAGGTACAGAAGGGCCAGCCGACGGCCTCCCCGGAAGGATCTGAGCTAATGACCGATGATGCTGATAACAAGCGCAATAACGCGACCGTCTTTCACGTACGCTTCAAGATTCGGATGCTCCGCGTTGTCGCTCACCGGCGCAAGCCACCAGTCGAAGGCGTTGATCGGCCGCGCCCAATGGTTACCGCCGGTGTTCTTCCCTGCGTTTATCGCGCGCGGGAAGAGACGCCGGAGCTTTGCCAGCGTATCTCCAGGTCGCAGCCCATTACTCGTGTGCCATAAGCTGCTCGTCATCTCGATAAGGCTAATGCGACAATCACTTTGCCGGTTGCTACCTGTTTGACTGAGTGTCAGGAGCACGAACTTTACGCTGTACTTCACGCTGGACACACGGCACTCACCGGATAGAAAACTCGTCTGAGGATGCGCGCCTTTGAGTGTCTTCAGGTACCGCGAGACTGAAGCGTAGGAAGTCGATGGCGCTATTTTCAAAGATCCAACTCGTGCAGCTGAAACCGTAAACGCAGCCGCGTTGGCCCTGTGGCCGGATGCGCATCCCAGGAGCAGCGCAGACCACGGGATCGCCAGGAGCGCCAGACGCAGAATTCCACCGCGCCTGAGCCGCAGACCGCTCCATCCCTGGCCGCCAAAGTTCATCGAGCTCCCTTCAGTGCAGTAGCCCATTGTCTTGCGTTGGCCTCGACTGCCCTTGCGTACGCAGGGGAGCCGTTGTAGGCGGTTAGGGCACCAAACACACCCTTCTCCTTAATGAGGCCAGCCAGATAGGTGAACCCTACGACTAGGTTTGGAAGCGGCTTCCATGCTCCTCCGAGCGCGTCAGCTGCATTTTGAAGCCCCGCGCCCGTCAGTTGCGTTGGCCCAACGCCCTGTTGCTGACCTGTTGCGGGGTCCCGTTCGCGCTTGTATTCTTCGTACGCGGCCTCCGTCACTGTTTCACCCCAGTGGTGACCGTTCTGGTCGACGCCGCCGTAGAAGATCTTTGGAGTACCGTTACTGAACGTGTCGTGGCCCCATTCGTTCAAGCCGCCGCTAGTCTCCTTCGCAAGTATGGCGCACGCCAGCGAAAGCGGCAGGTGCGCGATTGAAGCGGCTTCCACAACGAGCAGCGGATTGACGAT
>CADDZE010000183.1 GCA_902812465.1 Acidobacteriota bacterium
CGGGCAAGCCCAGCGCGTTAAGTCTTCAGACCGAATTTCCACCACCTGTGTTGCGTCATATAGCGGATGCTCGCCGAAAGGAAACCTAAGTGCTCATTGCACAGCGCCCCACCCTCTCCGAAGAGGTCGTGTCCGAAAACCGTTCGCGTTTCGTCATTGAACCGCTCGAACCGGGCTTCGGCTACACCCTCGGAAACTCCCTCCGCCGTACCCTGCTCTCCTCCATCCCCGGTGCTGCCGTAACCAGCATCCGGATCGATGGTGTGCTGCACGAGTTCACCACGGTTCCGGGTGTCAAGGAAGATGTCACCGAGATCATCCTGAACATCAAGAACCTGTCGGTTTCCTCCGAGCACGACGAGCCTGTCGTTGCTTACCTGCGCAAGCAGGGCCCCGGAGTCGTCACCGCCGCGGACATCGCTCCGCCGGCCGGCGTCGAATTCCACAACCCGGATCTGCACATTGCCACGCTGAACTCGAAGGGCAAGTTCGAGCTCGAACTGACCATCGAGCGCGGCCGCGGCTACGTTTCGGCAGCTCAGAACAAGTCCGGCGACGCAGAGATCGGCCGCATCCCGGTCGACTCCATCTACTCGCCGGTGCTGAAGGTTACTTTCCGCGTGGAAGCAACCCGTGTTGAGCAGCGCACCGACTTCGACAAGCTGATTGTCGACGTCGAGACCAAGCAGGCCATCGCCCCGCGCGATGCCGTTGCTTCCGCAGGCACCACCCTGGTGGAACTGTTCGGTCTGGCCCGTGAGCTGAACACCGCAGCTGAAGGTATCGAGATCGGCCCGTCGCCCACCGACGCTGCCCTGGCAGCCGACATGGCACTGCCGATCGAGGATCTGGACCTCACCGTCCGTTCCTACAACTGCCTCAAGCGTGAGGGCATCCACACTGTGGGTGAACTCGTTGCACGCTCCGAGGCTGACCTGATGGACATCCGCAACTTCGGTGCCAAGTCCATTGACGAGGTCAAGGCAAAGCTGGTTGAACTGGGCCTGTCCCTCAAGGATTCGCCTCCCGGTTTTGACCTCGCAGCACGCGCCGCAGCAATCGAAGAGGACGACGCCGCCTTCGGCGACGACGAACTCTAAACCAGACCTTGGCCGGCGGGCAGCACCATGGAGTGCGGCCCACGGCTTCCACATGAGGAGAAACAATTATGCCTACCCCCACTAAGGGTCCGCGCCTCGGCGGCGGCCCGGCTCACGAGCGCCTCATGCTCGCGAACCTGGCAGCATCCCTGTTCGAGCACAAGCGGATCACCACCACGGTGACCAAGGCCAAGCGCCTGAAGCCGTACGCAGAGCGCCTGGTCACCTTCGCCAAGCGTGGCGACCTCGCTTCCCGCCGCCGCGTTCTCGGCCTGATCAGCAACAAGGGCATCGTCCACGAGCTGTTCACCGACATCGCCCAGGCTGTGGAGAACCGCGACGGCGGCTACACCCGCATCACCAAGATCGGCAACCGCAAGGGCGACAACGCTCCCATGGCTGTCATCGAGCTGGTCCTCGAGCCGGTTTCCGCCAAGCAGGCTGTTGTAGCCGAGGCTACTTCCGCTGCCAAGCGCGACGCCGACAAGAAGGAAGCCGCTGCTGCTGCTCCCGTTGCAGAAGAGGCTCCCGAGACTGAAGCTGCTGAGGCTCCGGCCGAAGAGGCTCCCGCCGCTGAGGAAGCTGCAACCGAAGAGGCCCCGACCGCTGAGGAAGCTGCAGAAGCTCCGGCTGCCGAAGAGAAGGACGCGAAGTAATTCGCTGATTCTCTTCGCATAGACTTAGGTCTGTGAACCACCAAAAACCCGCGGCCCCCGTTCCAGGGGGCGGCGGGTTTTTGCGTCTCCGGATTGATCTTTCCTACGACGGCGGCCCGTTCAGCGGGTGGGCGCTGCAGCCGGGACTGCGCACCGTCCAGGGCGTCCTGGAGGAAGCCCTGCACCTGCTGGTCCGGCGGCCCATCCGCGTGACTGTCGCCGGGCGAACCGATGCCGGGGTGCACGCCCGCGGCCAAGTGGTCCACCTGGACCTCACCGAAGACGAGTGGCAGGGACTGCCGCGCGGCCACGAACTGGATCCCGCCGTCGCCATGATGCGCAGGCTCCGCGGTGCGCTCAGCCGTGTCCTGGGCGACCTGACCGGCGCGGTGGAAGTGCACCGGATCTCGCTGGCGCCCGTGGGCTTTGACGCC
>CADDZE010000184.1 GCA_902812465.1 Acidobacteriota bacterium
GCAATCACGGCTGCTTGGAAGCCCTGGCCTCCGTACCTGCGATCACACGTCAACTACGAAACAAAGGGCTGCACATCAACGATGAAACCGACATCTGCCAGCTCATGGCCGCCGGCAATACCCACGTGCTCCAGGCCGCCCGCCAAGCCGGACGGGACATCGGAGACGTTCTGGCCACGGTGGTGAATCTACTCAACCCCTCGGTCATCGTCGTCGGCGGCGTCCTTACCGAACTCGGTGAACAAGTCGTGGCAGGTATCCGCGAGGTTATCTATCGGCGGTGCACACCACTGGCCACATCAGGCCTGCAAGTAGCGGCCTCCGCGGCCGGCGACCACGCCGCCATCTACGGGGCAAGCGCCAGCGCCGTCCAGGACGTGCTTTCACCCGCCGCCATACAGGCAACCCTGACTAGCTCACCGGAAAGGCCAAGCGGGGCCACCCAAAACCGTCTTTCAGGGGCCAAACAGGGTTGACATCTTCACCAATGGCCGTGGACACCTGGCATGCGCCGCACAGCCTTCACCGGGTAAAAGGACCTGAGGCGCATACGGGTAGCGGGGTCGCGGCATGGGCGGCTGGCCTCTGAGTTCGTGGTCCGACTATGGATCAGCGGTCAAAGGCCGTAATAGCGGCAAGCAGCACGGAGTAGAGCACCAGGCCAATACTGAACCAAGCGAAGCTGGAGGAGCGGTTGGAGGGTACCTCTTCTTTGAAGACGTTCAACAACACCGAGCCACCCAGTAAAGCAGTCAGCAGGGCCACGAGGAGCGTACTTGTCGGTGCGAACAACGCGGCAAGCGCCCAGCCCAACACCAAGGACGCAGCCAGCAGGGCCCTGCCGCTGGTGCGGAACCGTTGCGGGTAGTGCTCCGTGAGCGTCCGGTCGGTAAGTACGAAATGCAGCCCCATGGCCAGTGTGAACAGCAAGGCAAACAGCAGGCCCGTCCGGACACGCAGGACCATTGTGTAGGTGATCAGCACGTTGTAGACCATGAACGAAACCAGGTGCAGCCAATAGACTCCCCTTGGCTCACGTGCACTCCCAGTGTCCCGGCCACTGCGGGCGGCGGCCAGTCGCTCCAGCCCGTAGAAGGCGGTGAATCCGGCGAGGGCAACAAGGAAAATGCCCAACTCCAGCAGTGGGGCCGGTTTCAGTACATCGGACAGAGCTTCGCCTATTGCTTCATTGCCGGCGGCGATCTCGGGCAGCAGGTGCAGGAAGACATAGGCCACAGCCAATCCCCCGGCGAAGGAACCGGTATAGCGTTCCGGTACAAGGGGAAGCTTGCGGATACGCGGGGCCACGAGATGCAGCCCCGCCAGGACGGCGGCCAGGGCTCCGGCGATCCATATGCTTGCTGCAGTACCGAGTTCGCTGTTCATTCAGGGCTACTCCTGTTGACGTGGGCAGATGGGGTTGGTCCCCCTGCGGTGGAGCGGGAAACGGTGGGTTGTTCCCGCAGGAAGTACGCGCCCAAGGATCCAGCCAGAGTGGCGAAGACGCCAACGGAATAGATGGCAAGCACCACTTGAAGTATGCGTGAGAACGGGTCGGCAGTGCTGATCCCGCTTCCGGTGATGGTGGCCAAAGCAGCCTCGTAAAGTGCAGTGGCGTAGTCGCTATGGGACTCCAAGGCATAAAGCAGTTGGCTCGAGGCCAGAACGACGACAGCAGTCACCGCGGCCAGCCAACCTATCCGACTGGCCAGCAGACGATGGGCCGACCTCGAGCCCCGGACACTGGCAGAGACAATGCCCCCTGCTCTGACAAGACGGGACAAGCGGGCAGCCCGCAAGATGCGCAACGAGTGCAGGACCCGGAAGAAACGCAGAAACGGGAGAAGCAGAAAAAGCACCTGCCACCAGTTCCGCCGCCAAAAAGTGGGCTGAAACCCGGCAATGTAGGCGCGCAGCAGGAACTCCGCGACGAACACCGCCCAGAAGAGCCAGCCCGTCACAGCAAAGGCGCCGCTCCAGCCAGGCTCTGTCACGAGCAGTTGCCCCAGCACGACAAAGAGGAAAAGAACGCCCAGTACTCCCATGGGCCGATCCAGGCGCTGAGCCAGTACTTCGGCCGCTGCCATTTTCTCCGTTGCCCCTCCCCTCATGCCTCCCCGCTCGTCCCGGTCAGGATACGGGCGCCCGCGGTTACTGC
>CADDZE010000185.1 GCA_902812465.1 Acidobacteriota bacterium
AACCAAGAGGGGTAGAATTCAGCGGCCAGCCCCGAAAGGGCCGAATTCTGTGCATAATTCAGGTGTTATGCCACATCTGCTCTGCGCTAATGCGCCCCCATCGTGTGGGTCCCTGCTTTTCCTCAACCCGATCGTCATACGCCATGCGGAGCGCGCCACCGCGACCCGGCTCATCCGTGCTAGTTCGGAGCCAACCCAAGCCAGCCACAAAACCATAGCAGACCATCCGAATCCCCACTTGGCTGAGCGCCTCGATGGCCGCGATGTAGTTCTCGATTTGTTCGTCACGGCCAGGAAGGGTCTGGCCGGCCAGATCGATACACCGCGCCTGTGGGGCTGGCGCACTTCCTTCTACCTTTGCGGAGCTGTGGGTGTCCTTGTCGCTGCAGGCTGGATGGTATTTGCGAGAGACCGGCTGGAGGAACATCTTCGCGTGAACGCCGCGGAGCTTGCCGTTATTCACGCCGCATCCCTGAAGGGAAGCGGCGCTTCGATGAAAACCAGCCGATCGCCGGTGCCCTGGGGCAGGATGTTGCGCAGCCTTTCGGTGTGGGGCCTGATTCTCGGTTATTTCTGCCAGGGTTATCCCATCTATTTCTTCCACACCTGGTTTTATATTTACCTGGTTCGCGTTCGCGGCCTGTCGCTGATGCGAGGCGGGCTGTGGGATGCGGCTCCTTACGTTGCAATTGCGCTGTTGGCGCCGCTGGGCGGTTGGTTTTCGGATCGCGCCGTCCGCCGCGTGGGCCGCAAACGAGGACGCCAGTTAAGCGTGTGGCTCGGCATGTTCCTATCCGCCGCCATGATCTGGCTGGGCGCCGGCGCGCACGATATTGCGTTGAGCGTGATCGCGCTGGCGGTGGGCGCCGGACTCAATATGTTTGCTGCGGCCACTTTTTGGGCTGCCTGCATCGACCTCAGTGAGAAGTATTCCGGCTCACTGTCCGGGCTAATGAACATGATCGGAAATCTTGGAAGCTGGTTGTCCCCAATCCTGACCGCATTCACGGCCACACATCTGAGCTGGCGCTGTGCCGTAGATGTGACCGCCATCGTGACTGTTGCCTCCGGCTTCCTGTGGGTGTTGGTGGATACAAGCCGAAGCATCGACGCCACCGCATAGCGCCGCGCAGCAGGAAGGAGCAGAGCCCGCAGCGTCTGCTTAAATCCGGCTGGCCTGTTCGAGAATGCAACGCAGGTCCCGGGCTGGACGGCGATCCTGGCCCCTCGAGGCCGGAGCACCCGCACATCAACCGTGCCGGTCGCGCGCATTTATGGAGAGCGTTCCAGAACGAGTGCAAGCCTTGGTCATCCAAGCGTTGGCTTGACAGGCTGTGGCCAGTGAAATAAAGTCTGGAGATCGCGGGTAGCGTCCCAGCGTTGTGGTAGAGCAGCGGAGGAGGAGATGAAGTCGATGATGACGAAATCGCAGGTTGTGGCTCACTTGGCCGAGAAAAGTGGAATCCAAAAGAAGGTTGCGGCCTCCGTTGTGGAGGAACTCGTGGGTCTGGCCGTCAAAGAAACCAAGAGCGGCGGCCAGTTTGTGATTCCGGGCCTGGGTAAGGCGGTCAAAGCTAACCGCAAGGCGCGCACGGGACGGAACCCGCAGACGGGCGAAGCCATCAAGATTCCAGCCAAGACAGTGGTGAAATTCCGCCTCGCCAAGGCGTTCAAAGACGCCGTCGTCCCGCCGAAGAAAAAATAGCGGAACAGAAGCTGCTTTTGGAACCCGGTTGATGCCGCGTCAAGATCTGACCGACGCCATGGCGTTGTCTGCAACGAACGTCAGCAGGTAACGTGCAGGATGGCGTTCGTTTCCTCAGGACTTTTTTCGAGCGCTTTGATCGCTTCGGCTGTGGGAAGAATCTGCAGTGCAATCTTGCGCCGTTCCGCTTCACGTTTTACTTCCTTCATTACCGGCAGCGAACCGTAGGCTCCGGTTCCGATGATCAGATGCCGGCACTTCCAAGGTGGCCCACCGGCAGCGAGCGTGCGAAATTTTACGGTAGCGTATTGTGCGCCATATTGACCCCCGGCATCTCAGGGGCAAACGAGTAGGTCCCGGTGGGAATGATATGAGCCCGGCAGAGAGGGGAGACCCGGGCCA
>CADDZE010000186.1 GCA_902812465.1 Acidobacteriota bacterium
GTTCCGCCGCTATAACCCCACGCAAGGGCGCTGGCTCTCGCCTGACCCAGCCGGCCTCGCCGCCGCCGATCCCACCAACCCCCGCTCCTGGAACCGGTACGCCTACGCCCTGAATAATCCTACGACGCTGGTTGATCCCTCTGGCTTGGACGCGATCAACTGCACGATCAGGAATGGCTGTCGAGAACCGGGAGGCAACGCATGCACCTGGGCGAACGGCTGCCGCGCTGATATCCCTGGGCTCGGTGCCGATTTCGGCGGCTCCTGCTATATCGACGGATTGGCCGCCCCGTGTGGCATTACCCTCCAAATACTCAGCGCCGGAAACGGACCGCCGAATGTGGCGGGCGGTTCCGTGACGCTTAATCTCGTGGGCACCGGCATCATCGGAGACGTCGCAAGCGGGCAATTTAGTGGCACCTTCGATCTGATCACGGGTGAGGTGACCGGCCTCGGCGACCTGCTGGGCGTCACCTACACCCCTGTTTACGGCGACGTCTTCAGTACGGTAACATGGCCATCGATTCCGGGTATCACATTCACTCCCACAGGCCCCACTACCGCGACGTTCGTTTCGAACACAACCTTCTGGAGGACGGCTGCAAGATTTGGCAGAGTAGGCTTCGGACTTGACCTCCTCGATCCATTTCATCCCGGTCAGCTGGACCTGAGAAACACACAGGCTCTGTGCACGCCCCACGTTGATATCAACAAAAATTCGGGACAAGTGCCGGGGCAGCCGACAACAGGCCAGATTCACCTGGACAGCGTTAATCCTCACGTAGGGCCTTCTTCGGCCACCATATTTGGCCCTGGAGCCCTGCTGTTTACCTTCGCTGGTCATGAGGCCTTCGACGTGATCGGAGGTGGCCTCTACCCGGGATCCCAGGCCTGCCGGTAGGGAAGTGTGGCAGTCTGCCAGCGTGCGTCGCGGGAACCGGGGTTGCATGAGGGAGTTGAGTGATGGCGGCAAGGACGGATGAGCCGGGTTCAGGGTTGCGGTCAAACAAGTGGGCCACCGTGTCGGCGCTCCTAAGTATCACAGCATATGGGTGCAACTGGACGATCGTCGAGTACCTATACCACCGGAACGCGTGGCATCCTGGTTCTGATTTGCATCACCTCCTGGCATCCGTTCAGGCGTTCGTATCGCTGGTCGCGTTGGTTCTAGGAATCATTGGGATCAGCAAGGATCGCTCGAGGCGATATGCATTCGCCGCCATCGTTCTCGCCGTCCTTTGCCTTGGCGGCGCGACGGTGTAAGCAGCGAAGAGGCCAGAGTGTTCCACACCCCGGTCGCTGAGGGAGACCCTTCGGGCCTGCGAAGAAATGCCAATGAACGCCGACGATGCCACTGATTGCCGCTGGCTGACCCCCGACTCCCTGGCCGGCGACCTCACCAACCCGCAGTCCCTTAGCCGCTACGCCTACGCCCTGAATAATCCTACGACGCTGGTTGATCCCTCTGGCTTGGACGCGATCAACTGCACCATCAGGAATGGCTGCAAGGAGCCAGGGGGCAACGCATGCACTTGGGCGAATGGCTGCCGCGCTGATATCCCTGGGCTCGGTGCATTCGACAACGGCTGCACTTTGGATGGTATAGCGTTCAACTGCGGTCTTATCCCTCAGGTGATCGGCGCGGGTATCACCACCGTCGGTGATTCCGGCAATGTGGTAGGAAACACCATCTTTGTGAACGGGCAAGAATGCGTGACGTCTACGATCGGCGGGCAGAGCCATACGACGTGCACGCCTACGTCGAGCATGTTCACGCTTCCAGGCGCTGGTGGCACACCAGGCCTTACCAGCCCAGGCCCAAGCGCAGATGTGCCTCTCAATCCCGCTGCTCAGGCCATATTCACGAAGGTCTACCACAACCTTGCTTTCCTGGACCCAGAGCCCTGCGGCCACGGCACTTTTGGCTTCCGTGGCGGCGAATACCCAGTGGGTCCGGGAAGGGTAGGATTTTATCCAGTCGTCGCGACTCAAGACAGTCAGTCCGGGAACTCAGTGGGCTACTTGTATGAGGGCGGCTTCGGACCGGTTTCGTTAGGAAGGGAGACATCCGTGAACTTATCCTCAGGACAGGCAACGACAAG
>CADDZE010000187.1 GCA_902812465.1 Acidobacteriota bacterium
AAAGAAGGCCCCAGGATAGCCGAGTATCCTGGGGCCGGCCAATCACTCCCATCTACAACAAAGAAGCCGCCTGTTCAACCTTCTGAGCAGACGGCTTTGTTCGGACTAATTAATAGGAGAGCAGCCCCTGGGCCAGAATGACCAGTTTGCCGTGCTGGCGCAGGTCGGCCTGGCCAGTAAGAGCTGCGATGACGGCCGGAGAGCCGTCGGGGGTGCGCCAGTCGTCCAGTCCGGGCACCCGCGAGGTGATGACCGGGCTTTCCCACTCGCGGATGACGCCGGTCACGACCCTGTCCAGCCTGGCGGCGTTGGCGCTCACCAGCGCCACGGCCTTGGGGGCGAGCTGCGCGTAGTAGCCGCTGTGCCCCACGTACAGCACCCGCTTGTCGCCGGTGCGCGTCACCACGCCCTGGGCCAGCCGGTGCAGGGTCTCGTAGCTGAAGACCCCGTCGGGGTGCATGGCGTGGCGGTCGGCAGCGTTGAGGCCGGCGAACAGGTAGATGACCCCCTCGTCCCGCACGTGCGCCTCCGCCAGGCGGATGGCCGGCAGGACGTTGGCGGTGACCATGACGAGGTCGAACTCCCCGTCAATCTCTGCGCCCGGGTCGAAGATGCGTCCCCCCCCGCCGAGGCAGTACTGGGCCAGGCGGGCACGCTGCGGGGCGACATCGAAGAACGAGACATCATAGCCGCGCTCGGCCATGATGATCCCGTGTATGATTCCGATCGGCCCACAGCCGACCACCAAAGCGCGCCCAACCCGCAGGTCTCGGCCTACGAACTGATGGACCTCACGGCCCATCAGTTCGTAGGCCGAGAGGCAGCACAGCAGCGGCTCGGTAATCGTGAACAGGGCCCGCCCCAATTCGGGCGCTTGCTCCTCGGCCCGCGCCAGCTGCTCGGCTGGCACGGGCACGAGGTTGTCGAGGGGAAATACCCCCGAATCCGTGAAAACGCCGTCAAAATCCCACCCGGCGTGGTCGGTGTGGTGGCGGGAGGTGCATGCGACCTCGATCTGCTGGGTCGTGCGTGTGCAACCACTCGCGCGGTCTGCGGGCACGTGAATGTGGGGCAGCACGACGCAGAACTGGCCAGGGAGCAGAGCGGTGGGAGATCCCTCTGGAAGGGAAGCGACCACGCCACAGCCTTCGTGGCCCATCACCACAGCCGCACCGCTCGTGCGGTGGGCATCTTTATCGCCTTTGGCGACGCGCACGTCCGCGCCGCAGATGCTCGCCGACACCATTGCCAGGCGCGCGTAGCCAACCTCCGGCTGGGGCAGGAGGCCGGATTTGCGGGTGACGAAGACCTGCTTGCCGGAACGCTGGACGGAGTGCCACCGGCTATAGCCGGTGTTCGTTGTGGTTGTAGTGTAAGACATGAACGTCCTCGCTTTCAGCGGGCGGGCAGCCGGGTCATCCAAACGCAGCCGCCGCCGCGCACAAAACAGGCCGCGCCTTTCTCGCGAAGGGGCGGCCTTGCAAAACGTTGATCGTCGATGGTGTCATCGGGTGCGGGGAGGCGCTCGGGGAGGGAGGGCGCTGATCCTCTCGCTGGGGCTTGAGGGCGGGCGCCTGCCGGACGAGCAGGAGGGGCGGAGCCTGTCGTGTGCGCTGCCGGTTCGTGCAGCGGTGGCCGTCCGCCGGGTGCAATGCCCGCGCCAGCTGCCGGGTTCCGCAACCCTCGCGGGAGCCGCGCCTCCCCTCACCGGTTGGTTGGTTGCTCTCTGTCTGTGCTGGATGTGCCAGGAGTAGAGGAGAGCTTTGTAGATTGTCCCTGTACTGTAGCGCGCTGCTGCGAAATGTGCTATACTGGTGGTGGCGTGGACATCACGTCCTCGGGCGGCCCCGCCGGGTCATCCAACCTGTAACGCGGCGTGGGCCGCTTCCACCACCTTTCCTCCTCATCCGTAACTCCCAGAAAGCGGCCTGGGAGATGGGGAGAAGGAGCAGGCGCCGAATCGACTCGGGAATGCGACTCAATGGAGCGACTCCGGGAAAGGGAGCACACGTGGGGGAGTCCAGCGTGGGTGCCGGGCGCGGCGGTTGA
>CADDZE010000188.1 GCA_902812465.1 Acidobacteriota bacterium
ACCGCCCGCTTCAGCCGATGGTGCCGTTGTTCGACGTCCCCATTCTCATTCGCCCGGCCGGCCTGGATCTTCTGTCCGTCCATCCGGTAATGCCGCAGCAGACCCTCATACCGCGCAGTGAACTCCTTCTCGTCGGTCATGTTGTTCACCGCCGTTGACAGACGGTCGGTGCGATGTTCCAACGGCGCTCCGCCCAGTTCCCACAACGCGTTCTGCAAGCCTTCACTCAAGCTCTCGAAGCTTTCCGAGTAGCAGACTGTGGCGTCCTCCCAGTTCGAATACGTCAGCACGAAGTGATAGAGCAAGTGTGGAAAGCTCTGCCCGCCGATTGTGATCGCCAGTTCGTTCATGTACGTGAAGTCGGACTCTCCGAGCCGCCCCGGCACGTGGCGCTGCGCAAAGAACACCTCGCGTCCCGGTCCTTCCGTGGCGCGCCAGCGCTTGACATGCCGTTGCAGGGTGCGCAGTTGCCCATCGGCGAACTCTCCGGGATACTTCCGCTGCAGCGCCTCGAAGACCGTCTTCGCTTCCAGGCCGGGATTCCCATCCAGTTGCTGCTGAATCTCAACCCAGACACGCTCGAACGGGTCCTTACGCGTGCGCCAATCCCGTTCCGGCTTGTACTCGCTCGGCAGTTTGGCGCTCTTCAGGTACTTCCTCGCCGTCTTGACGTCCATGCCGGCCTTGGCAGCCGCCAACTCTTGTGTGTTTTCCGTTTTCGACAACCTCTTCAACCTCCTGACTTGTGCGTCGGTCACCATCTTCGATGCGCCCGCGGGCGCGATCTTCGATGGTCGTTGATGGTTGTCGCCGGTAGGGAATTCTAATTGTCGTTGGCCGGGAGTTCTAATTGTCGCCGATCAACCAATCGACCTGTGCTTCCACACCCCAGTCATAGCTCTGCGGCACAAACACTTCGTTGACCACCAGGCCCAGAGCCGTTTTGCGCTCCTGGACGTACTGCCGAACCGTCCGTTCGCAAACCGCGCATTCCGGCATCTCGGCGCGCATCCGCTCCCAGATCCGGTGTGCGGTGTGGCGCTGCTTCCGCGGCGCCTTCCGGTCCGACTCCAGGATCCCGTCCACGAACGCCACGGCGCCGGCTAACTTCCAGCGGGGCCGTTCCGTTTTCTTGCGCGGAACTGGCAGCGCGCTCCCGATCGCTTCCCGAACCATCCGGCGGTGAATTTTCAACTTCTTGGCCACACCGGCGATCGTGCCGATGCCGAACTCGTACTCTCTTCGGATCTCTTCAAACAGCTCCACCTTTGCTCTCCAATCCAACGAGTTCCTCCGCTCGGGGCCTACGCCCGATCAAGAGTACCCGTTCGTTAAGAGGGTGGGCCAAAACAAACTGCCGAAGTGGGCCAGTTCAGAATACCGAAATCACTTCTCTTGAGGGGTCACGTTGAGCGGTTTGGTAGGACGCCCGATGGCCATACCCCAGCATGCATCGCGGCCGGAGCTTAATCAACGTATTTCTGACTCAGGACACTAGTGCGGCCGCTCGCAATGGCACGAGAACTGGATTGAGGCGATCCGGTACTTGAACATGGAATATCTCAAAGAGCACCAGAAGGAGGCGATGAAACGAGTCGCAGAAGGCAAAGCTCAGAGCTCACCAGCAGGATGTAGTCATCCCGCCGCCCGCCCGTCGGAATCGGCGGAATGCCAGAACGGTGCTCGCGCGCAAGCGAAGCTCCGCCGCGCCGGACGGCGCGCCCTTGCGCACTCCGCGCTCCTCTGGCAGGTGAAGGTCAGCGACGGGCGGCTCCGGCGGGATGTGCTCGACTATGGCTTGGTCTAGCAGCTCGGCAATTTGCATAACTTGACAGACATGAAGAAGTCTCGTGAATTGGGATAAAGTCCCATACTTTCGGTCGGCTCATCCCTGTTCGCGGTATATATGCCAGACAAGACCCCAATGGCACCGCGTGTGCAGCACCTCATCAGGTACTCTTTTTCAGTATGCGCCACTAGGGGTTGTCGGCTCCTGGCGGCGGCGCGCCGGGCTGACGGAGCCGGATGCGGTGGGGCCACTCACGTT
>CADDZE010000189.1 GCA_902812465.1 Acidobacteriota bacterium
GTATCGGGGTGAAGCGCGCGACTTCGAGATGATTCCCGGCGCCCCGGTGGTTTCGGAGTTTGGCGCACAGGGCCTGCTCGCCCCGGACGAAATGCGAGAACTACTGGGAGCGAACCAGTGGCCGCCCAACGCCCACTGGGTGGACAATGGCTTTGAGCCCCGCTCCACCTTCATTGTGGCCGGGGTTTCGCGAGGAAAGGACCTGGAGGAATTCATCATCAACAGCCAGGCCTATCAGGCCCGCCTGATTCAGTTCGCAATCGAGCAATACCGCCGAATGAAATATGTAAAGTTGGGCGGGTTCTTTCACTTCATGTTCATGGACGGCTGGCTGACCATCGGCTGGAGCGTGCTGAGCTATCACCGCACGCCCAAAGCTGGCTACGCGGCCCTCCAGCGCGCCTTGCAGCCCGTTCTGGCCATGGTGGAACTGCCCAGCACCCGCTTGGCAAGTAAATTCCGCAGCTCCATGGATCTGTGGCTCACTGGCGCCTGGCTGGTGAACGACACCCGAGATGCTATCAATGGGTGCCGCATCAGCTTTGATCTGCGCGGCACCATGGGCAATATCCCGTTGGGAGAACTGACAACCGATGTCCCTGCCGATGGTATTCAAAAACTTGCTCCGAGATTGTCTTTCCCGTCGACCGTCACTGCACTTGCCCCAGGGAGTTACAAGTTCGTGGCTTCGGTTCACTCGAGTTCCGGTACTCTACTGAGTGAGAACGTATACGAGATGACAGTGGCCGACATTGGGGATTTCACTTTAGAGTAGAAATCCTGGTTGATTCCTGCGACTACGAGGAGGGCGTCCTCTTCGGGAGGGCTCGATAACGGTCGCTGCTGGACAAAGCTCTCCACGTGGGCGACGAGCTTGCTGTGAGCTACAAGAAGGTCGTCGAGCAGAGGGGGACTTCGAGAGGCGGTAGGCGGTGAACGTCTTCCCGGCTAAGATTGAATAACTGGAATGGCTCACCGGCAGCAACGGTGCGAAAATTTACGGTAAGGACCCCGATTTTGGCCTTCTTACCGTAAAAATTCGCACGAAAACTGCTAATCCGCCCTGATCCCCCGGAACCTTGCGCACAAATCCTGCGCACAAGGGGATTTGTGTGCTATGTTGCTCCTTTCGCCGCCGTATTGTGCGCAGCAAACCTGGGGTCTATCCGGGGGGATAACCTTGCGTGAAATACAGCCAGCCTCCTGCATCGAAGGGGATCCCCCGTGGGCGGCGGAATTCGTCCGCGCTCTGGCCCGCGAGGACCTCTCCCCGCTCACGGTCCGCGGTTACGCCAGCGACGTCAAGCTATTTCTCGACTGGTACGCGCCGAACAAGCTGGAAAAACTGACTGCCGTAGACTTAATCCATTACCGGCAACACCTGACGGAGAAAAATGGACTGCGGCCCGCCAGCCTCAACCGCAGGCTCGGAGCCCTGCGCCGTTTCTGCCGCTGGGCGCATGAACAAAAGATGCTCAAAAGCAACGTGGCCGCTGAAGTAAAGCTGGCGCGCACCGTGCGGGGCGTTCGCCCCAAAGGATTGGATGAGCCGGAAATCCAGGCCTTGCTCCGCGCCGCCGGCCAGTCGGCGCATGGATTGGGAAAGCGCAACTATGCCTTGGTCCAAGTGATGCTTCAGACCGGATTGCGTGTGAGCGAGGCAGCCAATCTCCGGGTGGCCGACCTGGTCCTGCATGAGCGCGCCGGATTGGTTCGCATCCGTCAGGGCAAGGGACGGAAGGAACGCGAAATCCCTCTCAATTCCAGCGCACGCCGGGGACTGCGGGCTTATCTTGCAACGCGTGGTTGTCCGCTCGAGCCGTCCGATCCAGTATTTCTCAGTGAGAATGGAAGCGCTCTTTCCCGGCGCTCGATTCAGGGGGTGCTTTCCGGACTCGCACGGCGGGCGAAGATCATGCGCCTTCCGGTTTCGACCCACACGACGCGGCATACGTTTGCCTTGGCCTTTCTCAAGCGACATCCAGGAAAGCTCGTGGAGCTCGCGGCGCTGCTGGGGCACGAGTCCCTGG
>CADDZE010000190.1 GCA_902812465.1 Acidobacteriota bacterium
CCATTGATATGTGGGCGACAAGTGACGTGTTCCTTCCCGGACATCGCCTGCGGCTGGAAGTTTCCAGCAGTAATTTCCCGCGCTACGCTCGCAACCTGAACACGGGTGAGGCGCTCCTTACGGGCACGCGGATAGTGAAAGCAACCAATAAAATCTATCACGACCCGCAGCATCCGTCTGCATTGATGTTGCCTGTGGTTCCCTGAGAAGTCGCAGAGTCTGAATATTACGGCGAAACTGAAATCCTATTCGCGAATGTTAGGGTTATCCTTTAGAGTTCAATGTCATTCCGAGCGCAGCGAGGAATCTCGCTCTGAACTGAGGTGGTTCGCGCTGCGCGCAGGCCGGCGAGACCGCGTCGCTCCGCTCGGAATGTTACTGGGATCTCTGGACAGCTAATACGGCCTGCCACGTCTCCAAGCTTAGGGCCGTCGCCGAGTTATGTCATCGTTTGCGTGAGAGGAACACGTGGGGAAGACAAATGGCGGAGAATGCGTGTCCTTGACGAAGGGCTTAACGCGCCGGCGTTTCTTCAAAGCCAGCGGATGGTCATTGTTGGCGCTCGCCGCCAAAGACGGATTCGCCGCCAGGACTGCGAATGACAGCAACGCCCTGGGGTTGAAATTTTCCTCTCTGGAGGCTGTCAACGTCTGGCCTAACCCGAGCGCGGAAGCCGGCATCACTGGCGCGACCAGCTACAGCCTCGATGCTCTAGACCTCACGGTGTCGGAGCAGCATGCTGACGCCTGGCGCGGCCGCAAGAGCTTCGAGCTGCATTTCACCGCGGGTCGCAGCGGCGCGGCGGCGCTGGTCTTCGGGGCAGGTGCGAGGCCAGCGGTGCGCGTCACTCCGGGACAAACTTGGTACTTCCGCGTGGCGGGCAAAATAGCGGCTGGTTCCGCAGGCACGGAACTCGAGTTGCGCAGCCGCTGGCTGGACGATTCCGGCCGCCTCATCGCAGAGACACCCGCCCTCTGCTACGCGGCGCCTCTCGCCCACGGTTGCTGGATGGTGCTCGACGGATGGGACACGGCTCCGTCAGGAGCGGCGCGCGTCGCCCTCGCCCTCTACGCGATAGACGCCGGCGGCGCCACAATACTCCGCGCCGATGGCGTGCAGATGACGCTCAACCCGCCGCGCTTCCCCGGATACGTGGATGGCGACCAACTGGGATGCTGGTGGCAAGGAGCGCGCAATGCCAGCGCGAGCCGTGGGCCAATAGGAATCGTAAACCTGATGCCAAACCCAAGCTTCGAGCGTGGGACCGAAGGGTGGACGAGCGCCATCGGTCCTGGAGCCTCGATCCGCCGCTTCGAACGCAATCACTCCTGGGCCAGCGCCGGCCAGTGTTCCCTGCGCATGGAGGGAAGCGTCGGCAGACAACACGCTTCACGCATTTCGATGGTGAGCCAGCCCATCCCCGTAGTAGGCGGACAAGAATACACGCTGCGAGTCACGATTAACGTGGCCAAGCTTCCCATGGGCGGGCGGGTAACCCTGCGCCTGGGATGGCTCGATTCGAACGGTGTCTATCTCTTCGCCAATGGTCAGGCAGACGCGGCGGCGATTGCCTCGCACGGCGTCCGGCAACTGGAGGTCACCAAGCCTGCTCCTCGCAATGCCATGACCGCCATGGTCAAGGTCGGCACAGCCGGCCCCGGGGAGTATGACCTCAGCGCCGACGGATTTTCGCTCATTGCCGATAGCGGTGCCCGGCCTACCCGGCCATTCTGGGTTGGCTTCAACGACCAGTTGCTGAACCACGGCCCTCTGACCTCCGCGCGAGATATTTCCTATGAAGTCGAGCTCGGCGTCAATGCCGTGCGGCTGCCTGTCAACCTCTTCATGAACGACCTTTACAAAAAGGTTTGGCCAAATCCACGCGCCCCCATCCACCTGGACCCCGTGGCCGCCCCCATCGACGCTTTCTTCAACGCTGGAGTGCGCGTCCTGCTGCTCTCCCCGATCGTTCCCTGGATGATTAAGGACAAGCGGCTTGATCCAGCGCACTATGGCGATGTCG